>JANYBJ010000162.1 GCA_025360845.1 bacterium | reverse complement strand
CCCGCCACAACCCGCCCGCCTCCAACGACAAAATGACACCTGCCGGAGACCGGCCGGATGGCCACGCTTTGCCCTTTAGGCCACCCGGCCCTCCCCCCTCGCGCTTCCCAGCATCCCGACCCCTTTGATTTGGAACCGCTGGAGTGGCGCCGGGTTGCTTGACATTTCAGGCAGGATTATGTAAATTTATTGTCCATTTTCTTCCTATAATAGGTGTAGTCTGTCTATAACCGATGGCGGCACCTCTTTTCCGGTTCACCAAGAGGGGAAAAGGACCTGATGGCAGCAACAAAAGCAAAAGTGAAAAAAATCGTGCCGGCACCCAAAGCAGCCGCAGTCAAAAATGACCTGAAAGCCGGCCGTTCTCCGGCAAAGAAGTCGAAAAAGGCGGCGGCGCAAACGTCGGACGCCGAGACGGATGAAGCCCTTGACCCCGTCGACGCGGAGGGGGCGTCGGTCGAACCGGCCGAGCCTTCCCCTGATGATTTGGAGTTTGACGCCGACGAGTTGGCGGATCTCAGTGCGGTTGCCGATGTCGTGGTCGAAAGAGCCCTGCATGAGGGCGACGACCTGGACGACGACCTCGACACGGAGATGGATGTGATCGACCCCTTCTCGGAGGGCGCGGAGCAGGGCGAGGCGGATGCCGGGCTGGATTTCGACGTGATCGAAGGGGCCGAGTTTGCCGTCGGTTACGATTCCGAGCTGGCGTTGGACGCGGACCGCGCCGAGGCCAAGGTCAAGCGTGAAGAGCGCAGTGAGCGCATCAAGGCGCTGATCAAGCGGGCCGAGGCTCAGGGCGGGTATCTCACCTACGACGATATCAACGAGTCGTTGCCGAACGCGGTCATCAAAGACACGGATATCGAATCCTATCTGGCGATTTTGCGCGGCATGGACATCGAGATCATCGACGCGACCGAAGTCGAGCGCTATCGCAGCGAGCACGAGCAGGAGGATAATCGAGGGCGCGGCAGCCGGATGGACTTCTTCGACGATCCGATCCGCATGTATCTGCACCAGATGGGGCAGGTGCCGTTGCTCACGCGTGAGCAAGAGGTCGAGATCTGCAAGCGCATCGAACTGGCGGAGAGTAAAGAACGGGAGATGTTCAACCAGTTCGCCTTCACGCCGCGGCTCTATCTGGAGCTGATCGATCGGCTCGAGACAGGCACGGAGCGTTTCGACCGCGTGGTGACGGACAAGTTCGCGGACAGCCGGGACGCCTACATGGAGGGTGTCGGCAAGATCAAGAAGAACCTCACCGCCGTGCAGAACAAGATCCAGAAGTCGTACGAGGCGGTGCTGGCCTGCGGCAAGGACGCGGGCAAACGCAAACGTGCGGTCAAGACACTGGAGAAGGCCCGCCACGACCTGATCGGCGCGTTCCAGAGTTTAAATTTCAAGCAGAAGATTTTGGAGAGCCTCTGCACCGAGGCGGACGAGAAGATTTACCGTCCGTACAAGCACCTGCTGAATGAGCAGGGTAAGCTGGGCAAGCAGCGGCCGACCAAGAAACGTGACCAGACCCTGCAAGAGAACGCGTTGCGGATTACGGCGATCGAGCAGGATTTTGGCATGGATCCGGTCGAGTTCCTCGGCAAGTTCGAGGAACTGCGCGACGTGCTGCGCTCGGGCCAGAAGGCCAGGACCGAAATGGTCGAGGCCAACCTGCGCCTGGTCATCAGCATCGTCAAAAAGTACATGAACCGCGGCCTTTCGTTCCTCGACTTGATCCAAGAGGGGAACACCGGCCTGATGAAGGCCGTGGAGAAGTTCGAGTATCGTCGTGGCTACAAGTTCAGCACGTATGCCACGTGGTGGATCCGGCAGGCTGCGACCCGGGCGATTGCTGACCAGGCCCGCACCATCCGTATCCCGGTTCACATGATCGAGACGATCAACAAGTTGCTCCGCGTGCAGAAGAAACTTGTGCAGGAACTGGGACGTGAACCCACGCCGGAGGAAGCCGCAGAGGAGATGGATATTCCCGTCGAGCGCGTGCGCGCCGTCTACCGCATGGCCCAGCAGCCGATTTCGCTGCAGAGCCCGGTGGGCGATGGCGATGACGCGCATTTCGGGGACTTCATCGAAGACAAGTCCGCAGAGAACCCTTCAGAGATGACGGCTTACAGCATGCTGAAGGAGCGTCTGCAGGAGGTGCTGACAACCCTGACCGACCGTGAGCGCCAGGTGCTGGATTACCGTTTCGGGCTGACCGACGGCTATTCCCGCACGTTGGAGGAGGTCGGCAAGCAGTTCAATGTGACGCGTGAGCGTATCCGCCAGATCGAGGCCAAGGCGTTGCGCAAACTGCGTCACCCCACACGGCTGCGCAAGCTGGAGGGTTTCCTGGAAACGCGCTGATGCGGGAGGAGTCGCCGCGTGTGAGCGCGGCGGCCCCGCAGGCCTTTTCACCAACCTGTCGCGTGGCTAAAGGTTGCAGTGCGTGCCCTCAAGCAGAGCCGGGTGTATAACCCAAAGAAGTGAACCAAGGAGGTCCTTTTGGACGTGCAGAGTTTGATCACCAATCCGGTAGCGATTGGTATCGCCATGGGTGTCGTCGGTCTGACGATCGGCATCATCATGGCGAAGCGTTGTAAAAAAAGCGTACGGAGCTGCCACACGGGCGGCGGAGACGGGGATTGCGTCGAGATCTATGTCGGGAACCTGAGTTACGACATGAGCGAGACGCAGATGCGTAAGGAGTTTGAAAAGTACGGGGCGGTCAAGTCCGCACGCATTATTTCAAACCGGTTCAACCACAAGTCGAAGGGGTTCGGCTTCGTCGAGATGCCGAACCGGCCTGAGGCTGAGGCGGCCATCAGGGCGCTTCACGACAAGGATATCCTTGGACGCAAGTTACGCGTGAACGAAGCTAAAAACAAGTCCCGCGAATAACCAAAGGGCGTCCCGGAAACGGGACGCTTTTTCTTTACGCGGACACAGGGCGTGCGGGAATGAAGGCCGGCTACTCGAATTCAGATAAGACCATGCGGATCGATATCGATCCCGCTGCTGCGGACAAGCTCGCGGCGGCGGGTGCGGCCCGTCCGGCACCTCGGCCGGGGGGCCATACCTGGCGCATGCAGCATGTTCGGCGCGATACGGCGTTCTACAAGCTGCTGGAAAGCGTTTACGACGCGGTCATCATCACGACGCGGTACGGCAAGATCCTCGAGTGTAACGAGCGCGCGTCCGAGTTCTTCCTGATGGAGTCGCGAGCCTTTGTCGGATTGCCGGTGGTCAGCTTGATCTCGGGGGCGACGGAGTCGCTGATCGGAACAGTCAACAAGAACCTCGAGAGCAACAAGAAGTTCACGCTGGTGGAAGCGCGGTGCAAGCGTTCCGACGGCACGTCGTTCGCGGCGGAGATCGCGATCAACCAGGTGGATCTCGACCAGCAGGGCCAGCTCTGTTTCTTTGTGCGTGACATCACGGTCCGCCAGCAGGCGCAGAGCGCGCTCGAAGATGCGGTGGAGCGGCTGCAGGCGCATGACCGCGCCCGCATGGAGTTCGTCTCCAACGTCTCGCATGAACTGCGTACGCCGCTGACCTCCATGATCTACGCGGTCAGCAACATGTTGCGCGGCGTGGTCGGCCCGATGCCCGAGAAGGCGCTGAACTATTTGGAGCGGCTTCAGTCCGACTGTCACCGCTTGCTGGCGACCGTGAACGACATTCTCGACCTGCGGCAGATCGAGAACAAGACGCTGGTCCTCGCCAAAAAGGTGGTGCCGCTGGGGCCGGTCATCCGTGACGGCGCGGAGACGCTGCAGATTCAGGCGGACTCCAAGCGGATCGCCCTGCAGTTCGAATTTGGTGAACGTGAGCTGTTCTGCTGGTGCGACGCGCAGAAGATCGAGCGCGTGGTGTTGAATATCGTGGGCAACGCGGTCAAGTTCACGCCAGCCAACGGCTCGATCACCATCGCGCTGGCGCAGCATCCCGACAAGCCGAAACTGGCGCTGCTGACGGTGAGCGATACGGGCATGGGCATTCCTCCCGAGGTCCTGCCCAAGGTGTCGCAGCGCTATTTCAGGGTCGGCGACCATGTGAGCGGCTCGGGGTTGGGACTGGCGATTTCGCGCGAAATCGTGGAACTTCACGGCGGCAGCATGGAGTTCGCGAGTCCGGTGCCCGGCACCGACTGCGGCACGGCGGTGTACGTGGGCCTGCCGCTGGCACCCACGCCGACGGTCGTGGCGCTCTCGCAGGACGCTGAGACGTCCGAATTCCTGCGGGAGCAAATCGTCGGGAAAGGGTACGGCGTGCTGTCGACGGCCTCGGCGCGCGAGGCCCTTGACGCCTGTTTCACCAAACAGCCTGCGGTGTTTGTGCTGGACGGGCGCATCACCGACATGGATGTCCGCGATCTGATCTTGCAGCTTCGCGAGGAGGCGAAGACCAAGAGGCTCCCGGTGATCGTGCTGGGACTCCGGACGCTTGAGCGCAACGAGGTCGAGTTGTACCGGCACTTTGACATTTTCTACTCCACGCTGCCGTGGCGCGAAAAAGACCTGACCCGGAACTTGGCCATGGCCGTGCTGGGAAAGCTGCGGTAGGTTTCGGCTTTGCCGCACAGCCGCAGGTTTAGTACAGTATGCCCAAAACAGGCGGCGAATGATCACTGAAGGGGAACGGATATGCGGAAACTGATCGGCGTATGGATAGCGGTTGCGGCAGGGGTTTCATTGGCGCAAGGGGGGGGCGAGACGCCCGACCCGCGCACACGGACCTTCGTGATGCCGACGCGGGTGGTGTGGGTGTCCCCGAATACCGACCAGTCGTCGGTTGCCAATGCGGAGATTCTGACCTCTCCGAAGTACGGCCAGGTGCCAGAGGGAATCTTTTTGGAAGGCTCCGGCTGCCGCATGGAGAACAAGGGCGCGCCCGCTTCCGTGCTGGTCGATTTCGGCCGCGAGCTGCACGGCGGCCTTTCGCTCGCTTCGGGCGGGTTGAGCGGAAAGGACGTGAAGGTGCGCGTGCGTTACGGCGAGTCAGTGGCCGAGGCGATGTCGGAACTCGGCGAGCGCGGCGCGTGCAACGACCACGCCATCCGCGACGGCGTGATCGATCTGCCCTGGCTGGGCACGCGCGAGACCGGCAATTCGGGGTTCCGCTTCGCCCGCGTGGACCTGGTTTCCAAAGGCGTGCTGAGCCTTGAGTCGATCCGCGCGGTCTCGCTGATGCGGCCGATGCCCTTCCTGGGCTCGTTCAAGAGCAGTGACGAGCGCCTGAATCAGGTTTGGGCGACGGCCGCACGCACGCTGCACCTCTGCTGTCAGGACTACATCTGGGACGGCATCAAACGCGACCGTCTGGTGTGGATGGGCGACATGCATCCCGAAGTGATGTCGCTGATGGCGGTGTTCGGCAAACAGGATGTTCTGCCCGCCTCGCTCGATTACATGTGGAAGACTACGCCCGCCGACAGGTGGATGAACGGCATGCCTTCCTACACGCTCTGGTGGCTCCGCTGCCAGCACGACTGGTACCGCTACACCGGCGATCTCGCGTACCTGAAGACGCACCACGACTACATCAAGGCCGTGTTCGCGAACCTGACGAAACACATCAGCGCGGAGAACCGCTGCGCCTTGCCGAGCGGGTTCCTCGACTGGCCGACGCAGCACAACACGAAGGCGGTGGACGCGGGCATGCAGGCGCTGATGCTCATGACCTTCGATGACGGCGTGCGGCTCGCGGCGGCCATGGGCGACGCGGAGTTGGAAGCGCAGTGCAAGGCCGGTGCGGCCAAGCTTCGCCTATACACGCCCACGCCGGAAGGCAGCAAACAGGCTGCGGCGCTGTTGTCGCTGGCTGGACTCGCCGACGCCAAGGCGATGAACGAACAGTTGGTCAAAGGCGGCGTGCAGGGCGTCTCGACCTTCTACGGCTACTACATGCTGGAGGCGATGTCCAAGGCGGGGAATACTCAGGGCGGCATCGACACGGTGCGCAATTATTGGGGTGGCATGCTTGACATGGGCGCGACCAGCTTCTGGGAGGACTTCAACGTGGCGTGGACCAACAACGCCTTCCGCATTGACGAATTGCCGGTGGCGGGCAAGAAGGACATTCACGGCGACTTCGGCGAGTTCTGTTACATCGGCTTCCGGCATAGTCTCTGCCACGGCTGGTCCTCAGGCCCCTCGGCGTGGCTGATCGCGCATGTGCTGGGCATCCAGGTGGCGGAAGTGGGCTGCAAGACGGTGCGAGTGAAGCCCTTCCTCGGCGACCTGAAGTGGGCGGAGGGAAGTTTTCCCACGCCGCTGGGCGTGATCAAGGTGCGCCACGAGAAGCAGGCCGACGGCAGCATCAAGAGCGACATCTCCGCGCCCGACGGGGTGAAGATCATCAGAGAATAGACGTTTTCACATCCGTTTGTAGTGTGTCCGTAAGACAGCTCAACGGCGCGAAAAAAAAACGCCTTACGGCGTCACTACGAACGAATGAGTACCGGAAATCTGGGGTGAGGCGATGGTTAAGCAAGGTGTCTGTTTGTTCCTGTTGTTG
The DNA here is from genome assembly GCA_025360845.1 of bacterium. Lineage (GTDB taxonomy): Bacteria > Verrucomicrobiota > Kiritimatiellia > RFP12 > UBA1067 > JAHFSX01. Next base: position 5,650 of record JANYBJ010000162.1, on the reverse strand, counting down.
GCTGTCTCCGCGTGGGCGAAGCCCCTAGTCGTGAAGACGCAGAACCCGACGCCGGATATCGTCATCGCATGTGAGGTCTTTGCGGCTCCTGCGAAACTCGAGACGGACGTTGCGCCCGCGTTGCAGGCGGTGATCGATAAAGTATCCAAGGCGGGCGGCGGCACGGTCTTTATGCCGGTCGGGGAGTACACCTTCGCGTCATGCGTGGTTGTCCGCGAGGGCGTGACGTTGCGCGGTGACAGGAAGGCGGGCGACGGCACACGCAGCACGCTGTTGCGAATCACGGCGGACAAGGGCAGTGAGAACGCACCCGCGACTTTCTCCATCGAGCGCGGCAGCGGGCTTGTCGGCTTGACCTTCTGGTATCCCGAACAGCGTGTGCCCGATCCTGTCCCGTATCCTTGGACCGTCAGGAATGCGGTGATGCCCGCCAACGACAATCAGACAGTCACGGACTGCACGTTCGTCAACTCTTGGAAGGCGATCTGCATCGGGCCGGATGGCAACGAACTCCACACGTTCCGCAATCTGCAGATCTGTGCCCTCAAGACCGGCATCTCCATCGACAGCACGACCGATATCGGGCGACTTTCCGAGGTCACTGTGTCGCCGCAGGTCTGGAGTGCGAGCGGTCTGTCCGGCACGCCGGCTGCCGCCGCGCTGCGCGCCTACCTGCTGGCGAACGACACGGTGGCTGTCGATATCGGACGCAGCGACTGGGAATACATCTGGCGACTGAAGGTCGAAGGCTACCGGCGCGGATTGGTTGTCCGGAAGGGCGTGCAAGGTACGACGAACGCTGTGATGGCCGATTCGGATCTGAGCGGTTGCGCCTGCGCGTTTGAGGTGTCGGCACTTAACCAGGTGGGTTTTTCGGCCTATCGTTGCGCATTCACGGGCACCGAGCAGGCCTTTCTTGGAGCTGAGAGTTTCGATGCTGTGGTCCAGTTCCACTCCTGCCGTTTCGAGGGTTCTGTTGCCATGCGCGGCGCAGGTGTGTATGCGTTTCAGGCGTGCGATCTGGCTGGTGCGGTCGATGTGGTCCGGGGCCAACTGTTAGTTCAGGATTCGGTCATGCGGCAAGTGAAGGTCGGTGCCGAAGTTTCGCGTGTGCGTCTGTTAGGCTGCGATGAGAAGTTGGCGAGGATCACCGACGAATCCACAAACGGCGACGTGATGGTGAGCCCGCGAAATGGGTCTGCTCAAATACCGCCGGTCGTCGCGCCTGTCCCTCTTGTGTGTCCGCGCCCGAAGGCCGACACGCTCTTCACGGTGACCGACTTTGGCGCGTCCGAGACGAATCAGGACAATGCGGCGGCGTTTCAGGCCGCGCTGGACCAGGCGGGCAAGAACAGGGGCGGCGGCACGGTCTATGTGCCGGCGGGGCTCTACAAATTCCGCAGCGACATCACGGTGCCGACGGGCGTCGAACTGCGCGGCTGTTTCGACGTGCCGCACCACACGGTCTCGGCGGGCTCGGTGCTGATGGCCTATCACAACCGGGGCAAGGAGGATGGATACCCCTTCGTAAGTTTGAAGCCTTGCTCGGGCTTGCGCGGGCTGACCTTCTGGTATCCCGAACAGCCGCTGAAGGCGCCCGAGCCGTATCCTTGGACCGTGCGTTCGCTCGGTAAGCAGTGCTGGATACGGGACGTGACCATTGGAAACACGTGGCAAGGTGTGGACTTCGCGACGCACCGGAGCGACGGGCACCGGATCTCTTATTTGGCGGGGGCCATGTTCCGGCGCGGGCTGTTCGTGGGCAACTGCAAGGACACGGGCTGGGTCGAGGACGTGCAGTTCAATCCGCACTATTCGGTGCGCCTGCCGGAGAAGCTGCCTTGTACGTATGGGGATAAGCCGGGCGACGCGGGAGGGCGGGTCATCCAGTTCCAGCGCGAGCATCTGGAGGGGCTGGTGTTCAAAGACTGCCGCGAGGAGTGTCTGCGTGGCACGTTCCTGTACGCGGCGTATGACGGGCTGGCGTTCCGGGGCAAGGTCAAGGCGCAGGTGCTGATGCACGGCACGGACACGGGCAGCCGCGCGGTGGTGTTCGAGGCGGAGAGCGGCTCGCAGGTCGATTTCGCGCTGGCGCAGCTCGTGTCGCTCGGCGACTGGGCCAAGGCCGCGATCGTGACATTGCCGGGAAACAAGGGAGACGTCCGTTTCTACAACTCGCAGATGTGGGCGGGGCCGGCTACGGCGGTGTTGGAAGGCAGCGGCAAGGTGCGGCTGGAGCAGTTCAACACGCTGACCGGGCCCATCGGGGCAAGCGGCGGACGGCTGGAGGCGGTCAACGGCGTGTTCGACAGAGAGCTGCCCGCGCATGTGGCGGTCTCCGGGTCGGCCGAAGCCGAAGTGATCGGGACGGATTTCGAACGCGGTCCGCTGCGCGTGGCGGGTGACCGCAAGCAGGTGCGCCAGTGTTTCAACTCGGCGTCGGTGCGGCCTCGCTTGGTGGTTCCGGCCGGTGACGCTCCGACGGTCTATGTCAGCTCCTTTGAGCCGGGCGAACCTGCTGCTGCGGCGGATACGGTGGTGGCCAACGGCGGGGGAATCCGCAAGGTCAGCGCGAACCAGTGCGGCGCGGTGGCTCGCGACGACGCGCACGGCGGCGGTCATGCGGTGTGGCTGCGAGGTGTGTCAGAGGACCCCGCCTATTCGTTCGTGTACCATGTGGTACATGACAGGCCTGTTTTTGTGATGCCCGACACGACAATGACGTACTGGATGAAAGCTTTAAATGAGAACGGACGCTCGACCGCGCTCGACCTCTGCTTTGCTGACGGTACGGTCTTGCGCGAGTCCGGCACGCCGGATACCGAGGGCCGTTCGACATTTCCGGGCGTTAAAAAGGGTGCGGTCGGCGTGTGGACGAAGATCGAGGTCCCGCTGGGGCAATTCGCCGGCAAGACGATTACGATCGTGATGGCGGCCTATGATACGCGAGAAGGCGGGGGGCCTTTCTCGGTGTTGTTCGACGACCTGCGGATCGCGCCTGAGCTGCCGCCAGCGGTTTGGCAGATAAGACTGTCACCTGTGGGCGGACGCGTGCCCGTGAGAACCGATGTGACGATTGTGAAAGACGCTTCGGTACAGGTGCGCTACACGCTGGACGGCAGTGAGCCGGATGCGACATCGCCGCTGTACACGTTGCCGATCAGGTTGACGATGAAAGGTGTCGTCGAACTGCGTTACACGCCGCTCAAGGCAGACGGCGGTTTGTCGAAACAGGTGTTCGGCGCGGTGTATGTGGTGGAGTGAATGAGAAGTGCATGAGTTTATTGGTGCAGGAGTGAATAGGGGAGGCCATATGTTAAAGACACTGATCATGATGGCGGCTGTGACGGCTGTGGGCGCTTTTGCGGCGCCGGAGCGGGAGGGGTGGAAACTGGTATGGGCGGATGAGTTCGACCAGCCGGGGCTTCCCGACGCGAAAAAGTGGACGTACGAGACCGGGTTTGTGCGCAACAACGAGTCGCAGTACTATACGAAGGCGCGGAAGGAGAATGCGCGCGTGGAGAAGGGCAACCTGATCATCGAAGGACGTAAAGAGGAGTATAAAGGTCCGGATGGCAAGGATGCGCACTACACGGCAGCGAGCCTGACGACCGAGGGCTTGTTCGAAACGACGTATGGACGCGTCGAGGTGCGTGCCAAGTTGCCTCGAGGAAGGGGCATGTGGCCAGCGATCTGGATGTTGGGGACGAACATCCGGGGCCAAGGGTGGCCCAAATGCGGCGAGATCGACATCATGGAGGCTGTAGGCCACGAGCCCGACAAGGTGTTCGCGACAGTCCACTGGTTCAACTACGAGAAGGGCAAGCACGATTCGTTCGGCGGCAACCTTAAAGTGCAGCAGCCCTCGGGCGATTTCCATGTGTATACGGTGGAGTGGTTCGCGGACCGTATGGATTTCTACTACGACGACACAAAAGTTGTCACCTATCCGATCGAGAAGGCGGGGAAGGACGGGAAGAATCCCTTCAACAAGCCGCACTATCTGTTGATGAATCTGGCGATCGGCGGGGAGTGGGGCGGGCAGAAAGGGATCGACGATTCGGTTTTTCCGCAGCAGTACGTCATCGATTATGTAAGGATTTACCAGAAGAAATAAGCCGCGCTAAAAGGGTGCGTTGCTTCTTGGAAACCTCCAACAGTATCCGGGTGCCTTGGCGGGTAACGAGGGCCTTGGCTTTGCCGAGTTCATCCATGACGGAGGCGTCCGTCATGGACTTGTGAAGGTCGGCGGTGCGCATGCGTTTCTCAAGTTCAGCGCGCAGGACGAGGGTGGCGAAGCCGAGGAAAAAACGCCCTTGGACGCTGTCGTCGTTGGCCGTGCGCAGGCGGTACTGCCCGTGTTCGGTCTTGAATGCGTCAAACAGTTTCTCGGCGGTGTCGCGGGCGCGGTAATCGCGCAGGACGGTTTCCGCCGCCCCGCCGGCGTTGTCCGTGCGGCCCCGCGTGAGCACGAGCGTGTAGCCGGCGCGGGCCGTGGCTGCGGCGATGCGGTTGGGTTTGGGCTCAACCCGCGCCGTGCCGTCTGTTTCCGTCACGACGCGCAGGCAGGGGGCACGCGTTCCGGCGTTCTCAACGATCCACGACTTCGCCTCCCGCCAGTCGCGGAATTTTTCGCGGGCGGCTTTATCCACGAGCCCAAACACATGCTTCTCAAAGCGCAGGGACATCTCGGCGTGCCGGCCCGGATCGAAGAACAGGTGCGTCTCCAGCGTGGCGTCGTCCTGACGCCAGACATCTGCGACATGGCGCATGGGCACGCCCTTGCACAGGAAGACGCGGCGCGGCGAGGCCAGGCGCGCGCGGTGCTTTTTGAAGAGCTTGGCCGCTTGCGCGACGGACCACGGCACGCCCATGACCAGACCGCAATCCAACGCCAGCAAATCCCGCAGATTCGCCGCGCTGTAGTAGCCGCGGTCGAGCGACAGGCGGGGCCTCTCCACGCCATAGTCGCGGGCGATCAGCAACGTGGCCGCCAGCGTGCGGACGTCAGGAATGCTGCCGGGCGTGACGCGGTAGAACAGCGGCATGCCGTCCGGCGCGGCCGCCAGCGAGAAGTTGATCTGCGGCAACTGCTCGTCGTCGCGGTTGTGGCCCCATTCCTCCAGTTCGAGCGAAGGCGAACGGCTCGATACGGAAGTCGCGTCGTACAGCAGGGCTCCGCCGCCCTGAAACCTTTTAGACCAGCTCTCCAAGAACGCCTCGCGCCGCCCGGTGTCCGCGCCGATGCGCGTCACGAAGCCGTGCACGGACGACTCCGATACCAGCGGACCCTTCCAGGCCTTTGGAAGTTCGCGTTGCGACAACCAGCTCTCCGCACGGTATAACGCGTGTCCCGTCACAAACTGGTGCGCGGCCAGACCGGCCAGGGCGCCGCCCTCGTCTGCGCCGAAAATCCCGATCAGGTGCTCCGTCAGGCCCGACCGCTCCGCGAGATGACGGGCCAGCCACGCGTCGCCCACGATGTCCACCCGGGCCACGCCGCCGGGCGCGGCGGTTCCGCCCGAGACGTCGCGTAGCCACGCCTCAAACGTGGCGCGGTCGGCGGCATGCGCATTAATCTCACGCATCGGCACCCGCACATCGTCACCGCCGGAGAACCGCTTGTTGACGACCACGTCTCCGCCATCCG
>JANYBJ010000122.1 GCA_025360845.1 bacterium | reverse complement strand
AGGTACCGTCAAGCACCCACCAAGAAACACGGGAGAGGGGCCGCGCCCAGAGGGGCGCGTCCCCGTGCATCCCGCTTCTCGGTTGAAAATTTGACGGTTTTCGTTCGAAGCGTTATGCGCGAAAGCGCAGAAATCGGTTTTTAGGTTCAGGCTCTTCTACATGCGTTATCCTTGTTAACGGAATCGTTCAATCCATTCAATCGTGTTGCAACGATACACCTTTCTTGGATTCAAGTGCAACGGTTTTGTGGTGTTATGAAAAACAAGGATAAAATTTTGGGATTGCGAATGTTGAAGCGGCGCGTCGGAAAGGGTAAGATGGGTTGAAATTGGACCTGTGTTCCGTCTTTCGGCGGGATGCGGATGTGAAACGGATAATACAGCGGAAACGCGTTAGGGACCTTTCATGACAAACTTCACGTGGTACGATGTCAGCGACGCCACGGTCGGCCTGTTGTTTGGGCTGGCGGGTGTGCTCGGCGGCTATGCTTTGCGCGGCTTGATTGGCCGGTGGCAGGCCGACGCGATTGAAAAACAGGCGCAGCTCAATCTCAACGAGGCGGACGGAGAGGTCAAGAACCGGCTGAAGGAGGCCGACATCTTGGCGCGGGCCGAGGTGGTCAAGGCGCGCGAGGAGTTCGAGAAGAGCACCAAGTCGCGGCGCAAGGAGCTGCAGGATATCGAGGAGCGGCTGACGGTCCGCGAGGAGAACATGGACAAGAAGGCCGTCCTGCTGGAGAAGAAGGATCAGACGGTCGCCCAGAAGCAGGAAGAGGTGCTGCGCAAGGCCGAGGAGCTGCAGCAGAAGCGGTCGGAGGCGGACAAGCGCTGGAGCGAGGCGGAGCAGCGCCTACAGAAGCTGGCGGGGATGACGCACGAGGAGGCGCGCAAGGAGGTCCAGCAGAGGGCCGAGAAGGATGTGCGCAGCGAGGCGGGCAACCTGATCCGCCGCGTGCAAGAAGAGGCCAAAGAGACGGCCGACCGCGAAGCCGCGCGCATTGTGACCATGGCGGTTCAGCGCTTCGCCATCACCCACGCGAGCGAGATGATGACCTGCACCGTGCCGCTGCCGAGCGACGACATCAAGGGACGCATCATCGGACGCGAAGGCCGCAACATCCGCACGCTGGAGGCGGTGACCGGCGTGAACATGCTGATCGACGACACGCCCGAGGCGGTGGTGATCTCCGGCTTCGATCCCGTGCGCCGCGAGATCGCGCGTCAGGCGCTGGAGCAGCTCGTCGCCGACGGGCGCATCCATCCGGCGCGCATCGAAGAGGTCGTCAAGACCGTGAGCGAGAACATGGAGAAGTCTATTTTCGAGGCGGGCGAGTCATCCGCCTACGAGGCGCAGGTTCAGGGCGTCTCCCTAGATGTGCTGAAGTGCATCGGGCGTTTGAAGTTCCGGACCAGCTTCACCCAGAACGTGCTGCGGCACTCGGTGGAGGTGGCGCACCTGATGGGCATGATGGCCTCTGAGCTGGGGCTTGACCCGGCTGTCGCGCGGCGCATCGGCTTCTTCCACGACATCGGCAAGGCGCTCGATCACGAGACGCAGGGTTCGCATGCGTTGATCGGCGCGGAGTTCCTGAAGCAGCACGGCGAGGATGCGGTGGTGGTCAACGGTGTGGCCGCGCATCACGAGGACGTGCCCTCCGAGGGCTTGTACGGCGTGCTCTGCTCGGCGGCGGACGCCATTTCGAGCTCGCGTCCGGGCGCGCGGGCCGAGACGATGGGCGTGTATGTGCAGCGTCTGGAGAAGCTGGAGGCGATCGCCAACAGCTTCCCCGGCGTGAAGAAAACCTTTGCGGTGCAGGCCGGACGCGAGGTGCGCGTGATCGTGGATCCGGGCCAGATCAATGACAACGACGCGATGGTGATGGCGCGCGACATCAGCCAGCAGATCGCGGCCAACATGCAGTTCCCCGGCCAGATCAAGATCGTGGTGGTCCGCGAGATGCGGTGCGTCGAATACGCCAAGTAGGGGCGAATCACCATTCGCACGGATGAAGGTCCGAAAAGGGTTTACGTGATGAAGATTCTATTGGTGGGCGACATTGTGGGCGGGCCCGGACGGCGTATCTTTCGCGACGTCGTCAAGCGGCTGCGCGAGGAAAACGCGGTCCAACTGGTCATCGCGAACGGTGAGAACGCGGCGGCGGGCAACGGCATTACGCTGGCGCTGGCCGAGGAGCTGTTCAAGTCCGGCGCGGACGTGGTGACGCTCGGCGACCACGTGTGGGGCCAGAAGGATCTGGAGTCGACCATCGGCGGCGAGAAGCGGCTGCTGCGTCCCTTGAACTATCCGGCGGGCGCGCCGGGGCAGGGCTGCGTCACTATCCAGACCGCCTACGGCCCGTTCGCCGTGGTGAACCTGCTGGGCCGCGTGTTCATGAATCCGATGGACTGCCCGTTCCGCGCCATGGACGCGCTGCTCAAGACGCTGCCGTGTACTGTGCCGGTGCTGGTGGATTTCCACGCCGAGGCGACTTCCGAAAAAATCGCGCTGGGGTATTACCTCGACGGACGCGTGACCGCCGTGTTCGGCACGCACACGCATGTGCAGACCAGCGACGCGACGCTTCTGCCGAAGGGGACGGCCTACATCACCGACCTCGGCATGACCGGCCCCATGAACTCGGTGATCGGGCGCGAGATCGCTCCGGTGATGAAGAAGTTCACGACCGGGATTCCCGCCAAGTTCGAGGTCGCGGGCGGCCCGAGCGTGCTGGAAGGCGCGATCTTGGATATTGACCGCCAGAGCGGCAAGGCCGTGTCGATCACGCCGTACCGGTATCGCGAAAGCGCCGCTGCCGGCTGAAGGAGTCCGCGATGCCACCGGCCGACAAAAAAGTATACACGATTTCCGAACTCACGCGTCAGATCAAGCAGACGCTGGAGGACGAGGTCGGGCATGTGTGGGTCGAGGGCGAGATTTCGAATTTCAAGGTGTACAACTTAGGCCACGCCTATTTCAGCCTGAAAGACGAGAAGGCGCAGTTGAGCGCGGTGCTGTTTGCGGGTACGCGGTCGGGCGTGTCGCCGGCCACGCAGCTTGCGGACGGGCAGCGGGTGCGCGCGTACGGCGAGATCTCCGTGTTCGAGAACCGCGGGCAGTACCAATTGATCGTGCGCAAGATCGAGGCGGCGGGCGTCGGCGCGCTGATGCGGCGCTTCGAGGAACTCAAGGGCAAGCTGCAGGCCGAGGGGCTTTTCGACACTGCGCGCAAGCGTCCGCTGCCGCGGCTGCCGCAGCGGATCGGCATCGTGACCTCGCCGACCGGCGCGGTGATCCACGACATGCTGAACGTGCTGGGGCGGCGCTTCCCCAACCTGCAGGTCCGACTCGCGCCGGTGAAAGTGCAGGGGGCCGGGTCCGCCGAGGAGATCGCCGGGGCGGTGGCGCTGTTCAACCGCGTGTGCGGGCCGGGAAGCGAGTGGCCGGCGGATGTGCTGATCGTCGGGCGCGGCGGCGGCAGCCTGGAGGACCTCTGGGCGTTCAACGAAGAGGTCGTGGCGCGCGCGGTGGCGGGCTCGGCGATTCCCGTGATCTCCGCCGTAGGCCATGAAGTCGACTTCTCGCTGTGCGATTTCGCGGCCGACTTGCGGGCGCCGACGCCCTCGGCGGCGGCGGAGCTGGTGATCGCGCCGAAAGCGGAGTTCGAGGCCGAGGTGGCGCGTCACGCCCGCGCCCTGCGGCAGGCGCTGCAGCAGCGCGCGTCGGAGCTGCGGAGCCGTCTGGCCGCGGTGCAGGCGGCCCCGTTCCTGCGGCAGCCGGAGCAGGTGACCGAGCGGTTGGCGCAGCGGGTGGACACGTTGGCCATGCGGCTGGATCACGCGGTGCGGCAGCATGCACAAGCGGAGCGGCAGCGGGCGGAGCAGGCGTTCAGCCGGCTGTTCCTGCTGCGCGAGCAGCGGGTGCGGCAGGTCGAGGCGCGGCTGGTGTTGGACGGCCGGCGGCTGACGCAGGCGTGTCAGTTGCAGGTTGAGCGGATGCGGACGCGCGTGGCGGCTCTGGAGCGGCAGACGGTTCTGTTGAGCCCGCTGGCGGTATTGGACCGCGGGTACAGCCTGACGCGGACGGCGGAGGGCGCATTGGTGCGCTCGGTCAAGGATGTGGCGGCCGGCGCGGCGTTGGTCACGCAGGTGAAGGACGGCAAGATCGAATCGGTGGTGGCGTAGGGCGACCCGCCGGTCGCCCGTACGGTAGGGGCGACCCGCCGG
>JANYBJ010000096.1 GCA_025360845.1 bacterium | reverse complement strand
CGGACCGGAAACAGCTCCTGCAGTTTTTGAAAACGCCGTCCGGCACCAAGTTCCTGCTGACGCTGCACGATGTCGCGGCGGGCCGGGCGTTCTCAGTGGCCGAACGGACGCCGCACGAGTACGAAAGCACTAAAGACCTGTCCCTTAGTTATCGCATTTACCAGACCGTAGTTCGTCCTGACTCTGCCGGGGCGCATGTGGGGCATGATCGGATGCAAGACGCCCAAGCCGCAAGTTATACGCTTCACGGAAGACAGCCGGGACGGAATCGAGCTAGCTAAAAACATTCGCCGCTGGGCGTCTTCAGACTTCGCCTTCCGTCAACGGTCACGAACTTGCACGCATTCCGAACGTAAAAGTGACGCTGAACAATTTCGCTGCACAAACCCAGACCTCGCTGACGCGCTGCTTGATTTCCGTAATGTCAAAGTGACAGCCGAAGTCAGCCCGGATAACCGTAAATCTTGGTCCCCTCGCGACCCCGGACGCGAAAAGGGATTCTCGGTACGCAATGCGGCCACGGCAGTTGGACAATATCTTAAAATGACTGCGTTACCGTTCTAAACTGACAGTAGAATCGTGTTGTGAAATGTAAATTGCGCATGGTATTCTATCCACGTTGAACCTATTACCTGAAAGCATCAAATGAACATCCCCCACCCTATACCGTATCAGGGAAGCAAACGGAATCTAGCTAATGCGATTTTGCGCTATTTCCCCGCAGAAGTCGAAACCTTGCATGAGCCTTTTGCAGGGTCAGCCGCAATTTCACTTGCTGCTGCTTCACAAAAAAAAGCTGGTCGCTTTCACATAAACGATTTGAACAAACCCCTTGTCGATCTTTGGCGGTCAATTGTGGGCACACCCGAAAAGTTGGCAAAGGATTATGAATCGCTTTGGACTGCGCAGCTTGATGACCCGAAGACCTTTTATAAAGAAACCCGTGACGCTTTCAACCTAACGGGAAGGTCGGATTATTTCCTTTATCTTCTCGCCCGTTGCGTGAAAGCCTCTGTGCGTTATAATGCGAACGGCGAGTTTAATCAAGGACCCGACAACCGCCGAAAAGGTTCAATCCCGAGAACTATGCGTGAACAAATTTTCGGCGCGTCGTTTCTTCTGAAGGGCCGGACATCCTTTTCATCCAAGAACTACAGGGATGTCGTTCTTCAGGCGACAGAAGCCGATTTAGTTTACATGGACCCGCCTTATCAAGGGGTTTGCGGCAACAGGGATACCCGCTATCTGGCAAGCGTCCAGTTCTGCGAGTTTGTCGAAGTCCTCGAAACCCTCAACAGGCGGAACATCCGTTATATTGTCAGTTATGACGGTCGGACTGGGAACAAGATTTACGGCGTTAAACTCCCGGACCACTTGAATCTCACGCACATGGAACTTGAAGCAGGGCGTTCAACCCAAGCGACTCTTTTAGGCAGGGATGATGCGACTTTTGAAGCGCTTTATCTGTCTCCGGCATTAGCGCAAGAACTAAGCAAGTCAAAACTGATTTATGGCTTCACGCATACAGAACAAATGTGCCTTCTGGAGGCACGGGCATGACGAAACCAGTTTTTTCAACAACGCTTGTCACTCTCTGTAAAAAGGTCACGGCTAAGCGTGCCCGTGTTGTTATTGACCACATCCTCAAGCATGGTTTCATCACGACCGAAGAACTCAAGACGACGTATGGGTGCTCCGCGTGCTGCTCGTGATGTGAGAGAACAAGGAATTCCCCTTGTGACATCAAGGGTTCAAGGCCCAAACGGACGAAAAATTGCTGCGTACACATTCGGCGACCCGGCAAAGATCAGATTGGGGCAGGGTGGCGGACGCACTGCGTTTTCTAAAAAGCTAAAGGCGGAACTCGTCGAACGGGATGGGGCGCGTTGCGCGATTTACCTTGAACCCTTCCCCGAAAAAGATATCCAGATTGATCATCGCATACCTTTCGAGGTTCAGGGAGATGACGCCGTAGCTGACAAAAACGCATCAAACTATATGCTTCTCTGCGGTTCGGCGAATCGTGCTAAATCATGGTCGTGCGAGCATTGCGCAAACCGGCTTGATCAAAAAGATGTGAATATTTGCCGCTCTTGTTATTGGGCGTTTCCCGACGATTACACACACATAGCCATGCGTGCCGCTCGCCGGATGGATATCCTCTGGACGGGTGCCGAAGTCGAGGTTTACGACCGCTTGAAGAAGAAGACCGCTGAACTTCAACAGGACATGCCCGCTTACGTGAAAAAGATCATCGAAAAAAACCTGTAAACGATCATGCATGGACAATAACCGCCGCTATGCGGCTCGCGGGGGATGGGGGGCGCGACTATCCCACAGAACAGGCTCGGGCTTTGGAAGGATTTCAAGCAAGCGGGCATCGAGCGGACAGACGCCAGCGGGCGCAAGGTTGACTTTCACGCCCTGCGGCATACGACCTGCACGCTGCTACAGGCGGCGGGCGTGTCTGCGCGTGTGGCCATGGAGATCATGCGGCACAGCGAAATGAGGCTGACAGCGAAAATATACACGGACGCGGGCGGGCTTCCCACTGCGGACGGAATCAGTAAAATGCCGTCGCTTTTCGGTAATGAAACATGGACACACCTAGGGACACACACGGTAGTCTCAAAGGGTCAAAACGTGTCGCGGGCTGTCACGGCGGAAAAGAAAACGCCGAACACACAACATGTTGATTTCCAAACGGTTGACACCGCCTGTCACAACTTGTCAGCATCCGGCGCATTCAGCGAAATGGCGGAGAGGGGGGGATTCGGACCCCCGGTACCGGTTTTATCCGATACGGCGGTTTAGCAAACCACTGCCTTCAGCCACTCGGCCACCTCTCCGTGAAACAATGGTTTTTGAACCAAAAGTGGAGGGCATCATACGCGAACAGGCGGCGCTTATTCAAGCGCAAAGTTGCCTTATTTTTTAAGCGCGGCGCCCAGTTTGCAGGAGACAGCGAACTGGTCGTCGGGCGTGCGCAACAGCGCCACGCCCTCCCGGCGTGCGGCGGCAAGCATGTCTTCGGGGATCTCGCGGCGGTGAACGACCAGAATCGCGGCCGCGCCCACCAAGGTGCAGACGGCGACGGTGTTCTTATGGTTCTGCACGGTCACGAGAACCGACTCGTCGGGGCAGTGCGCCATGACATCGCTCAACAGGTCCGAGGTGTATGCGGCGGTGACGGGGACCTGCGCATCGGGCACAAACACGCTTTCCAGCCCGCACGTGTCGATGAGTTCTTGCAGCGTCATGAATCCCCCATTCGGCGGCGCGGGGCGCTCGCCCCACCCCACCTACGTTGCGACAGGCAAATCGATGTTGATCACGCACTTGACCGTGGTGCCCGACCCCTTTTTCGAGGTGATCTCGAACTCGTCCGAGACACGCTTCACATTCACGAGGCCCATGCCCGCGCCGAAGCCGAGCGACCTGATCCACTCGTTGGCGGTGGAGGTCCCGTCGCGGCAGGCCCACTCCACGTCCTCGATGCCCGGCCCCGCGTCGCGCGCGATGATCTCGGCGCGTCCGTTGGAGACCTGCCACGAGAGCACGCCGCCGTCGGAGTGGACGCAGAGGTTGATCTCCAACTCGTAGGCGGCCACGGCGATGCGGCGGATGACCTTCGGCGGGAATTGCTTTTCCTGCAAAACCTTTTTGATCTGGTTCGCGGCCTTGCCGGCGTTCTCGAAATCGTATTTGCAGATGGGGTACTCGCGCAGGACGTAGATGCTGTAGGCGCCGTCCAATCCGGGTGTCTGGCCGAAAGAGGTTTCAAGCCGGTTGAGTTCGTTCGCCAGCTCCACGAGCAGGGCGCGGTTGATGTCGCGCTGGCAGATGATGCCCACGAGCCTGCGGTCGCGGTTGAGCACGGGGAAGCGCCCGTAGTGGTAGCGGTCGAAATAGCGGAGCGCGAACGAGAGCGGCATGTCGTCTTCGAGCACCACCAGCTGGGTGGTCATGTGACGGCTGCAGGCGTCGTCGATGTATCCGCCGCCGAGGGCGCGGATGATGTCGTCGACGCTGACGAGGCCGAAGAAGCGGCCGTTCTCCTCCACGGGTATGCCGCTGATCTTCTTTTGCTTCATCAGCTCCTGCGCCTCGCGCAACGTGTCCTTGCGAGACACGGTGACCAGTTTGGCGGTCATCACGTCGCGCACTTTCAGCCGCTGGATGAGTTCGAGCAGGACCAGCGGCTCGTTCACAGCCGCAGGCTCGGGCTCGTTCTTCGCATCGGACGCGTCGGGAGTCTGAGGAGCTTCGCTCATGTCTTCTTCAGGGCTTCATGCACGGCGATACAGGTCGCATATTTCGAAAGCCGGCAGACGGCAAGCGTCATGCGCAGGTCGTTGGCGACGTTCACCATCGAGGAGGGCAACGTTTTGCCGTTGACGACGATCACGCCCGCCGCGCCGACGATCTGGGCCGTGCGCAACACCTGGTCGCTGGCCAGCGAGGTCAAAAGCAGCATGTCGTCCTCGTCCACCAGCAGCACGTCGCTCATCAGGTCAGAGGCGACCACATGGCGGATGGCCTTGTGAATTCCCTCGCCCTTGACGAGCAGATCCGCCTTTAAAACATCAGCCATTTCTATCATTGTCATAAAAAAACGCCTCGCTTGCCACACCCGCAGGTGTGCCGGATCACGGCCTTGTCCGGCTCGTAAAAAAGTTAAACAGGTAGTTTATACCAGCGGGCGTATTTGAACAATCCGAAAAAGCCACTCTTTATACTTGGCACGGATACCGCATTTTTGAGAGACTACTGACTTCATTTTTTTGGCCTTATAATCCCCTCGACTTTGGAACGGTACAAAGCCGGGGCAACGCGGAGGTGAAAACCGTGAGCACCGCTACAACACAGGCGGCGGGCCTTCAGAAACTCACGCCAGAGCTGAAAGCCTTTATCGCCAAATGGAAAAACAAGCCCGGGAATCTGATCATGGTGTTGCACCGCGTGCAACAAGGCTATGGCTACATTCCCCGCGAAGTGGCTTTTGAAGTGGCAGACCTTCTGGACGTGCCCCTCGCCAAGATTTACGGCGTCATCACGTTCTACAATTTCTTCAAGCTGAAGAAGCCGGGACGCAATCAGATCCAGGTCTGTATGGGAACCGCCTGTTATCTCAAAGGCGGCGAGGACATCATCCACGAAATCGAAGGCATTCTGGGCGTCGGCCTCAACACCGTAACCCCGGACGGCGAGTTTTCGGTCGAGGCGGTGCGCTGCATCGGCTGTTGCGGCCTGGCGCCCGTGATGGTGATCAACGGCGAAGTGTACGGCAAGGTCAAGACCGAAGCCCTGCAGGGCATCGTCGCCAAAATCCGGAAAGGCTGAACCGT
The DNA here is from genome assembly GCA_025360845.1 of bacterium. Taxonomy (GTDB): domain Bacteria; phylum Verrucomicrobiota; class Kiritimatiellia; order RFP12; family UBA1067; genus JAHFSX01. The sequence goes on along the minus strand of JANYBJ010000096.1, from coordinate 7,675 downwards.
GCATGCGTCCGTCTGTGACACCATCGCCGATCTGGTGCAAAACGCCGTCGAAGCGGGTGCGTCGCGGGTGGAGCTGGACGTGTACACGGGGCCGGACACGGTGAAGGTGCGTGTGGCAGACAACGGCAAAGGGATGGATCAGGCGACGCTGGCCAAGGCTGTGGACCCTTTCTACAGCGAGGCCGGCAAACACGATCACCGTCGGGTGGGGCTGGGGCTTCCCCTGCTTTACCAGACGGCGGAGGCGGTCAACGGCACGGTCGACATCCGGTCGGCCCCCGGCAAGGGAACAACGGTCGGGTTCATCTTTGACGCGCGGCATCTCGACACGCCGCCGCTGGGCGATCTCCCGGCGACGGTGCTGGGGCTGATGACCTTTTCCGGGACCTGCGAGCTGATCCTGACCCGGAGCACGCCGTCCGACCGCTACACGCTCGCGCGGAGCGAACTGCTCGACACGCTCGGGAACCTTGAGGAAGCGGGCAACCTGATCCTGGCCAGAGACTTTCTGAGAGCCCAAGAGGCGGAGTTGACCTGACCTCCGCTCCTGCCGGAACCTGACAATCTGAAACCTGTTTTTTGTTGTAACGAAGACGAAGGAATCGAACATGGCTAAGTTAACGCTGGCTGACCTACGCAAACTGCGTGATGAAAAACAAAAGTCGATGGATAAGCGCGACCCTTCCAACAAGGACGCGCAGATCATCGTCGGCATGGGCACCTGCGGCATTGCCGCCGGCGCGAAAGAGACGTTCAACGCGATCATTGAGGAGCTTGACGCCAAGGGCATCTCCCACGTGCTCGTACGGCAGACCGGCTGCATGGGGCTCTGCCACTCCGAGCCGACCGTCGAGGTGATCGTCCCTCAAATGCCCGTCGTGATTTACGGCAACGTGACCGCGGAGACCGGCAGGAAGATCGTGGACGACCACATCATCAACAAGAAGCTCATCGACAACCACATCTGCGACAAGCCGGCAATGGACATTGTTCGCTAAGCGGGGAAAAACAACATGGGTTACAAACAGTACATCTTGGTTTGCGGTGGAACGGCCTGCGAGTCCAATAAGGGCGTCGCATTGTTTGCCGCGCTGAAGAAGGCGGTCGAGGAAAACGGGCTGGTCAATGACGTCCAGGTCGTGCGCACCGGCTGTCTGGGGTTTTGCGAAAAAGGTCCGATCGTCAAGATCCTGCCGCAGGACACGTTCTATGTCGAAGTGAAGCCGGAAGACGCCGTCGTGATCGTCAAGGAGCACCTCATCAAGGGCCGCGTCGTCTCGCGCCTGCTCTACGATAAGAACCAGAGCAAGATCAACGTCGGCATCGAAGGCATCGATTTCTATCAGAAGCAGTTCCGCATCGTGCTGCGCAACTGCGGCGTTATCGACCCGGACAAGATCGACGAGTACATCGCCCGCGACGGCTACAAGGCCCTCGAAAAGGCGCTCTTCGAGATGAAGCCCCAGAACGTGATCGACGAGGTCTCCAAGTCGGGCCTGCGCGGCCGCGGCGGAGCCGGCTTCCCCACGGGCAAGAAGTGGTCGTTCGCGGCCATGCAGCCCGCCGGACAGAAGTACATGGTCTGCAACGCCGACGAAGGCGATCCGGGCGCCTACATGGACCGCTCGACGCTGGAGGGCGACCCCCACTCCGTGCTGGAGGCCATGACCATCGCCGGCTACGCGATCGGCGCGAACATGGGGTACGTCTATATCCGTGCGGAATACCCGCTCGCGATCCAGCGCCTCGAGACCGCCATCGCCCAAGCCAGAGAGTACGGCCTGCTCGGCCAGAACATCCTCGGCAGCGACTTCTCGTTCGACATCGAGCTGCGCCTCGGCGCGGGCGCGTTCGTGTGCGGCGAAGAGACCGCCCTGCTTGCCTCGATCGAAGGCAAACGCGGCATGCCATCCCCGCGGCCGCCCTTCCCTGCGGTCAAGGGCCTTTGGGGCCGTCCCACGGTCATCAACAACGTCGAGACGCTGGCCAACATCCCCGTCATCCTGCTCAAGGGCGGCCTATGGTTCAGCAAGATCGGCACGGCGACCTCCAAGGGCACCAAGGTTTTCGCCCTCACCGGCAAGATCAACAACTCCGGCCTGATCGAAGTGCCGATGGGCACGACGCTGCGCGAGATCATCTTCGATATCGGCGGCGGCATCCGCGGCGGCAAGGCCTTTAAGGCGGCGCAGACCGGCGGCCCTTCGGGCGGCATGATTCCCCCGCAGTTCCTCGACCTCCCCATCGATTACGAGAGCCTCGCCAAAATCGGTTCGATCATGGGATCGGGCGGGCTCATCGTGATGGACGAGGACGACTGCATCCCGGACATCGCGAAGTTCTATCTCGACTTCACGGTGGACGAGTCGTGCGGCAAGTGCGCCCCCTGCCGGATCGGCGGACGCAAGCTTCTGAACTACCTCGATGCCATCTGCAAGGGTGACGGCACATACGAGGACATCGACAACATGAAGGAGATCAGCGAGGCCATGTCCCGCGCCTCCCTGTGCGGCCTCGGCCAGACGGCGTCGAACCCGGTCCAGTCCAGCCTGCGCTACTTCATGGACGAGTACAAAGAGCACATCGACGACAAGAAGTGCCGCGCCGGCAAGTGCAAGAACCTGCTGCGCTACAGCATCGACACCGCGAAGTGTGTCGGCTGCACCGCCTGTGCCCGCGTCTGTCCGGTCAACTGCATCTCCGGAGAGCGGAAGCAGCCGCACACGATTGACTCGACCAAGTGCATCAAGTGTGGCCAGTGCTTCGAGGTCTGCAAATTCCACGCTGTCAACCGCGCGTAATCTGAAAGGTTTTTCCCTATGTCTAACATGGTTAAACTCGAAATCAACGGCATCCCGGTCGAAGTCCCGTCCGGGACTTCGATCTTGAACGCCGCGAAGGTGGTTCAGGTCAAGATTCCCACGCTCTGCTACCACCCGGACCTCAGGCCCTGGGCGGCTTGCGGCATCTGCGTGGTGCGTTCGTCGGGCTCGCCCAAACTGCTCCGCGCCTGCTGCACGGACGTCGCTCCCGGCATGAAGATCACGACGCACGACTCGGACATCGTCCGCGTGCGCCGCACCGTGCTGGAGCTGATCCTCGCCAACCACCCGAATGACTGTCTCCAGTGCCCCCGCAACGGGAACTGCGAGCTGCAGAAGATCGCGGCCGACTTCGGTATCCGGGACATCCCGTTCGAGACCGACGTTCCCTCCATCCCGGTCGACAACTCGACGACCTCGATCGTCCTTAACCAGGAGAAGTGCATCAAGTGCGGCCGCTGCACGCAGGTCTGCCAAGAGATGCAGGACGTCTGGGCGCTGGAGTTCATCGGCCGCGGCGAGAAGACCCGCATGGCTCCCGCAGCGGACGTCACCCTCAACGAGTCGCCCTGCATCAAGTGCGGCCAGTGCTCGGCACACTGCCCGGTCGGCGCGATCTATGAGAAGGATCAGACCCGCGAGGTGTGGAACGCGCTCCGCGATCCCGAAAAGTTCTGCGTCGTGCAGATCGCCCCGGCGGTCCGCGTCGCCATCGGCGAAGCGTTCGGCCTGCCGCCCGGCAAGCTGATGACCGGCGAGACCTACGCCGGCCTGCGCCGCCTCGGCTTCAAAGCGGTCTTCGACACCAACTACAGCGCCGACGTGACCATCATGGAGGAAGGGTCGGAGTTCATTTCGCGCTTCACCAAGGGCGGGACCCTGCCGCTGATCACCTCCTGCTGTCCCGCGTGGACCGACTGGATGGAGAAGTACGCGCCCGATTTCATCGACAACTTCTCTTCCGCCAAGTCCCCGCAGCAGATGCTGGGCGTGCTGGCCAAGACCTACTACGCCGAGAAGATGGGCCTTGATCCGGCCAAGATCTACATGGTGTCGGTCATGCCCTGCACCGCCAAGAAGTATGAGATCTCGCGCAGCGAGAACATGTTCTCCAGCGGCCACCAGGACATCGACGTGGTGCTCACCACCCGCGAGCTGGCCCGCATGTTCAAGAGCACGGGCATCGACTTCACCAACCTCGACAAGGAGGAGGCCGACTCGGTCCTCGGCGACTACACCGGCGCAGGCACGATCTTCGGCGTCACCGGCGGCGTGATGGAAGCCGCGCTGCGTACCGCCTACTGTTTGATCACCGGCGATGCCCAGCCGCCCTCCATCGAATTCCAGGCCGTCCGCGGCATGGAAGGCGTCAAGGAAGCGACCATCGACATCAAGGGCACTCAGGTCAAGATCGCCGTCGCCCACCAGATGGGCAACGTCGAGCAGGTGCTCGATGCCGTCCGCGAAGACCGCAAGGCCGGCCGCAAGCCGCGCTACGACTTCATCGAAGTCATGGCCTGCCGCGGCGGCTGCATCGGCGGCGGCGGGCAGCCCACGGGCGCCACGGACGAGGTCCGCAAAGCCCGCACGTCCGGCCTTTACGCGGATGACGATAAGTGTACGCTCCGCATGTCGCACCTCAACCCGCAGGTGCAGAAGCTCTACGCCGAGTTTCTGGGCACGCCGCTCAGCGAGAAGGCTCACCACCTCCTGCACAACCACTATCACGCCAAGAAGATCTACGCGAAGTAGGCGGTTCGTCAATAACACGAAGAGGCCGGGTCACCGCCCGGCCTCTTCCGTTTTATGCGGGCTTATCCGAAGATCGCCAAGATGACACCCGCCGCGACCACCGAACCGATCTGCCCTGCCAGGTTGGCGCCCAGCGCATGCATCAGGAGAAAATTGTGCGGATCGGCCTCCAGCCCCAGCTTGTTCGAGACACGTGCGGCCATCGGGAAGGCGCTGACACCCGCCGAGCCGATCAGCGGGTTGACCGGATCATCCTTCCAAATCAGGTTCATCAGTTTGGCAAAGAGCACGCCCCCGGCGGTGCCCAGCGAGAAGGCGAGAAGCCCCAGGAGGATAATGCCCAGCGTCGCCGGCAACAGGAACTTGTCCGCAGCCATCTGCATGCCGACACCCAGCCCCAGAAAAACCGTGGCCAGATTCATCAGCTCGTTTTGCAGGGTTTTCGAGATGCGCTCGATGGCACCGGACTCTTTGATGAAATTGCCGAAGGCGAAGCACCCCATCAACGGCAGGGCGGTGGGCAGGAGCAGCACGCACAGCGCCACCAGCAGCAGCGGGAACAGAATCTTCTCCAACTGACTGACCTCGCGCATCTGGCGCATGCGGATGCGGCGCTCCTTCGGCGTGGTCAGCAACCTCATGATCGGCGGCTGGATCACCGGCACCAGGGCCATGTACGAGTACGCCGCCACGGCGATGGACCCCAGCATCTCCGGCGCGTACTTGGAGGCCACGATGATCGACGTCGGACCGTCCGCGCCGCCGATGATGGCGATCGAGCACGCCTGCTTGATGCTGTAGTCAAACCAAGGCAGGGCGTTCAGCGCCGCCACGCCCAGCAGAGTCCCGAAGACGCCGAACTGCGCGGCCGCGCCGAGAATGGCGACGCGCGGGCAGGCCAGCAGCGGCCCAAAGTCGCAGAGCGCGCCGATTCCCATGAACACAATCAGAGGCAGCACCTCGTTCCGAATGCCGTAATCGAAAATCAGGGTCAGGAAGCCGTGCGCAGCGCCCATGCCACCCAGCGGCACATTGACGAAGATGGTCCCGAATCCGATCGGCACGAGCAGCAGCGGCTCGAAGCCTTTGACCACGCCCAGATAGAGCAGGACAAAACCCACGATGACCATGATGCTCTGTTTCCAGTGTCCGCCGGCGGTCATGTCCCAGAGGCCGGTTGAGCGTGCGATGTTCTTCAGGCAGCCGCCCAACGACACGACGTCCGGTGCGGGCTGCGGCAGTTGCTCCTGCGCCGCGCTCACGACGCACGACGCCGCGTCGGACACGGCGGCGTGCGTCGGCAAGGCCGGAAGGAGCCGCACCAGCGCAAGGACGGTCAGAACGGTCAGGACCAGAGGGCGAACGCCGCGACGGCGGTAGAGGGTGGCGAAGGCGTGGTGTAGGGCGTGTGGCATCGGCAGGTTTCCTTATGCGATTTCCGCGATCGTGTCACCCGCTTTGACCACATCGCCCGGTTTGACCCGGTACGTGATACGACCCGCTTGCGTGCTGAGGATGGTCATCTGCATTTTCAGGGCCTCCATGATGCAGATCTGCTCATCCTTGTCCACCTGCCCGCCATCGGTTTCCGTGAGCGAGATGATCGTGCCGGGCATGGGCGCCTCAACCTTTGCCACCGTGCCCGCGTTGTCGCGGGCGGCTTCGGCCTCGGGCGCGTGGGCATCCACCTGCTTGACGCGGATATGGAACGGCTGGCCGTCCACGCTGAGCTTCAGGCTGCCGTCCGGCTCGGCGACTCGGCTGACCTTGTGTTCGACGCCGTCCACGGTGACGGCATAGTGGCCGAAACCGCTTTGGCCGGCGGCGGGAACAGCGGCGGAGGCGGACGGCGCCTCGATCTTGACCGGGCCGTTGGGCCGTGTCTTGAAGAACCCGAGGGCCACCTGCGGGAACATGGCGTAGGTGAGGACGTCTTCGCGGGTCACGGTGCCGACGCCGAGTTTCTGCTTCAGCTCCTCTTCGATCTTACCCAGCTCGTTCGGGATCACGTCCGCCGGGCGGCAGGTCACCATAGCGGGCAGGTTCAGCTCCTTCAGCGCGCGCTTGACGAGCGCCTCGTTGGGCTTGGCGGGTGTCAGCCCGTAGTTGCCGACGAGCAGGTTCTTCGACTCGTTGCTGAGCTGGGTATAGCGGCCGAACAGCACGTTCAGGACGGCCTGCGTGCCGGTGATCTGGCTGGTCGGAGTCACGAGCGGCGGGTAGCCGAAGTCTTTCTGCACCACCGAGATCTCGTCCAGCACGGCGTCGAGTTTGCCGAGAGCGTTCTGCTCCTTGAGCTGGCTCTCCAGGTTGGAGAGCATGCCGCCGGGAACCTGCGCGATGAGAATGCGGGTGTCAGCCCCGGCGAAGGAAGATTCAAAGGCCTTGTATTTCTTGCGCACGTCGCGGAAATAGGCCGCCAGCTCGACCAGCGGCTTGATGCTCAGCCCGGTGTCGTATTCCGTTCCTGCGAAAATCTCCACCATGGTTTCCGTCGGCGAGTGGCTCGTTCCCATCGCCATGGAGGAGATGGCCGTATCGATCGCGTCCGCGCCCGCCTCGACCGCCTTCACTAACGTGGCCACGGACATGCCGGTGGTGGCGTGCGAGTGGATCTGGACGGGCAGGTCCACGGCCTTCTTGAGGGCCTTGACCAACGCGTAGGCGGCATAGGGTTTCAGAAGGCCCGCCATGTCCTTGATGCACAGCGAGTCGGCGCCCATGTGCTGGAGTTCGCGGGCCAAGGCGATGTAGGCCTCCAGCGTGTGAACGGGGCTGGTCGCGTAGCTGATCGTGGCCTGGGCGTGCTTGCCGGCCTTCTTGACGGCCTTAAACGAGGTCCGCATGTTGCGCGCGTCGTTGAGCGCGTCAAACACGCGGAACACATCGACGCCATGGACGGCCGCCCGTTCGACGAACGCCTCCACCACATCATCGGCGTAGTGCCGGTATCCCAGCAGGTTCTGCCCGCGCAGAAGCATCTGCATGGGAGTCTTCGGCATGGCGGCCTTGAGCTGTCGGATGCGCTCCCAAGGGTCCTCGTTCAGGAAGCGGATGCAGGAGTCGAACGTCGCGCCGCCCCACGTCTCCAGCGACCAGAA
>JANYBJ010000088.1 GCA_025360845.1 bacterium | reverse complement strand
CGGCTCGCGGGGACGCTCCCCCGCCAAGGGTTCTGCGTTTGCGTTGGAGGGCGAGCGTCCCCGCGAGCCGTCAAGATGTTTTTCCAGCACGCGGCGGTTGAAGGTCTGGCGCAGGGAGTTGGTGGTGATGAAGCCGAAGCGTTCGGCGCGGCGTGCGCGCACGAGGCGGGCGGCCGGGCCGACCAGAAGCGTGGCTGCCAAACGATCATTGAGAACATCGCATCCGGCCAGCAAATCGCAGATGCGCCTAATCGCCGCCTTTGCTCTGCGTTGCCTTGTCTTATCGGCCATAACATGATACTATTTTGCGTGTTGGTTTACACGGGCCCGGGGTCGCACTTCGGCTCGAGAAAATGAAAGTCTAACAACCAAAAAGTAATCAGCGTGTAGCAAAAGCGTCTGTTTTTGTTTTACGTTACCACCCATGCAAATGCCATCCATGCCTCAAAACCGGCGCTTCATCACCTCGGTGCTCGTGCCCGACCGCGTCGGGCTCCTGCGCGATGTCACCCAGGCGGTCTTCTCGCTCGAGGGCAACATCGGCGCCATCCGCCAGACGGTTGTCGACGGGTTCTTCAGCCTGGTCTTCACCTCCGAGCACCCCAGCTTGGTCACCCCCGAAGCGCTGCGCGCGCTGCTGGACGCCTCGCTCGAATCCGAAGCCGTGGTGACCGTGCTCGACAGCCCCGAGGCGCTGAAGCCCGTCGTGCCCACAGGCTCGCGTTTCGTGGTCATGACGCGCGGCAACGACAAGCCCGGCACCATCTTGGCGATCACCTCGTTCCTCGTGGAGCACGGCGTCAACATCGAGGACTGGATGGTCGAGGAGGAGGACGGCAAGGTCGTCTACATCGCACAGGTCGTGGTGCCCGAGGCCGTCGACTTCCGCACGATCCAAGAGAACTTCCGCGTCGCGATGGCCAAGCTCGGCCTCATCGGCCTGCTCTGCCACGAGAACATCTTCCGGGCCACCAACGAGATCGGCCCGATCAAGTCGCTGATTGGAAAGTAAGTTATGTTAGCAAGACAAGCCGTCCTATCAACCATCCGCATGGTGCGCGAGGAGAACCTCGACGTGCGCGCCGTGACGCTCGGCATCAACCTGAACGTCTGCGCCAACCCGGACCCCGACAAGCTGGCGAAGGCCGTCTACGAGCGCATCGTGGAGAAGGCCGGGAGCCTCGTGCGCTTCTGCAACGAGGTGAGCGACAAGTACGGTCTGCCGATCGTCAACAAGCGCATCGCGGTTTCGCCGGCCAGCACCCTGCTCGAAGGCCACACGGTCGAGACGGCGGTGCGGCTCTGCCAGGCGCTCGACGCCGCCGCAGAGTTTGTGAAGATCGACCTGCTGGGCGGCTTCTCCGCGCTGGTCCAGAAGGGCGTCACGCCGGGCGAGCGCACGCTGATCGAGTCGTTGCCGCAGGCGCTGATCGCCACCAAGCGCGTCTGCTCCTCGTTCAACGTGGGCACCACCAAGGCCGGCATCAACGTGGACGCGGTGCTGCTGATCGCGCGCAAAATCATCGAGACCGCCGAAGCCAGCCGCGCCTCGCGCGGGTTCGGCTGCGCCAAGATCGTGGTTTTCGCCAACATGCCTGAGGACAACCCCTTCATGGCCGGCGCGATGCTCGGCCCGGGCGAGCCGGAGTGCGTCATCAACGTGGGCGTCAGCGGGCCGGGCGTGGTCAAGCGCGCGGTGGACCGCCTGGTGCAGCACGACCCCGAGGCCACGCTGAACGAGATCGCGGAGGAGATCAAGCACACCGCGTTCCGCGTCACGCGCACCGGCGAGCTGATCGGCCGCGAGGTGGCCGACCGGCTGAAAATCCCCTTCGGCGTGGTCGACCTCTCGCTGGCCCCCACCCCGCGCGTGGGCGACTCCGTGGGCGAGATCTACCAGAGCATGGGCATCCGCCTGATCGGCGCGCCCGGCACCACCGCGGCGGTGATGCTGCTGAACGACGCGGTCAAGAAAGGCGGCGCGTTCGCCTCCAGCGCGGTCGGCGGGCTCTCCGGGGCCTTCATCCCCATCATGGAGGACCACGCGCTCTCCAAGGCCGTGACCGACGGCACGCTGACGCTGGAGAAGCTGGAGGCCATGACGGCGGTGTGTTCGGTGGGCCTCGACATGGTGCTGCTGCCCGGCAACACCACGGCCGAAACGATCGCGGGCATCATTCTGGACGAGGCGGCCATCGGCATCACCAACCGCAAAACCACGGGTGTGCGCGTCATCCCGGTGCCCGGCGCGAAGCTCGGCGAGTTTGTGGATTTCGGCGGCCTGTTCGGCTCGGGCGTGGTGACGCAGTCGGCCAGCCCCGGAGGCGCGGAGGCCTTCGTCAACCGCGGCGGGCACATCCCCGCGCCGATCCACAGCCTGATGAACTAACTCTTCATGCGGACTTCGAGCTGCGGGAACGGGATCTCGATGCCGTTCTTGTCGAAGGCCTCTTTGACCGCCTGGTTCACCGCGAAGAGCACGGTCCAGTAATCCTCGGGCTTGGTCCACGGGCGCATCACCAGGTTCACCGCCGAGTCGCCCATGGAGAGGACTTCCACGATGGGTGCGGGCCCGGACAGCACCAGCGGATGCGAGCGCATCACGTCGAGCGCGATCTGCCTGGCCTTGCCGATGTCCACGCCGTACGCGATGCCGATCGCCATGTCCACGCGCCGCTTGTCCATGGCCGTGTAGTTGGTGATGGCCGCGCCCCAGATCACCTTGTTCGGCACAACCACCTTCTTGTAGTCGCCGGTGGTCAGCGTGGCGGCCATCATGTTGAGTTCCATCACGGACCCCTCGATACCGCCGACCGCCACATAGTCGCCGACCTTGAACGGCTGGTTGATGGCGATCATCATGCCGGAGGCCAAATTGCCCAACGTCTCCTGAAACGCGAAACCGAGAATGAAACCGGTGACTCCCAAGCCCGCGATCAGCGGCGCGATATTGACACCCAAGCGCTGCACCACGATCATGGCCAGCAAAATCCAACCGATTTTGTTCACCACGCTGCACAGGAAATTCTGCAACAGCGTGTTCACGCGGCCCGTTTTCTGCAGCGCCTTGTGCGTGGCGCGCGTCGACAAACGGATCACATGCGAACCGATCAGCAGCAGCAGAACCGCCACCAGCACATTGACCACGAAGGACGCGCCGTTTTCAGCGAGCCACCTCAACGCGACATCGACCATCTCCCGCCCGCTGTTCATCTCGGCGGTGAAGGCGCGGGTCACATCCTCGACCGGCTTCTGAACCGCCCCGGCCGCCACCGCGGCCGCCTGCTGTGCCATTGCGATCATCGTTACCCCTTTGTGCCCTCGAACTCCGCGGCGACCCTCAACATCCAGGCCGGTATGTCGATCCCCTGCGGACAGTGCTTCTTGCAATTGCCGCACTGGATACAGGCCGAGGCCTTCTCGTTAGGCATCAGACTCCGGTACAGGGCAGGCTGCAACGGGTGCTGACGATCAACCAGCAGGTGCTTATTGTACAAATCGAACATGAAGGGTATCTTCACCCCGACCGGACAGCTCTTGAGGCAGTAGCCGCACTTGCTGCAGGCGATCGGCACATGCTCGCGCATAAAGGTACACACCTTTTCAAGCACCTGCTTCTCGCGCTCCGAAAGCATCCCCGCGTCGGCGGTTTCCACCGTGCGCAGGTTGTCCTTCATCTGGCACTTCTCGCTCATGCCGCTTAACACCACGGCCGGCTCGGGCTGGTTCCAGATCCAGCGCAACGCGCTCGACACGGGGTTGACCCCGTATTCCTCGAACAGCCGGGCCGCCCCGGGCGGCATCTGCGGTCCGCTCAGAAAACCGTCGAACAGCGGCTCCATGATCGCCACGCCGAGCCCCTTGCCGAAGGCGTACTGCAACCCCCGCATGCCGGCCTGAATATCCTGCTGCGCGTAGTTGTACTGGATCTGACAGAAGTCCCAGTCGTACGCGTCCACGACCGCCTTGAACATCTCGAAGTCGTCGTGGAAGGAGAAGCCCGCGAACCTGATGCGCCCGCGCCGCTTCTCCTCGTCCAGCCACTCCAGCGACTTGGACTTGAGCACGTTCTCCCAGTAGCGCTTGTTCAGCGCGTGCAGCAGGTAGAAATCGCTCTGCGGCGTCTGCAGCCGCGCCAGTTGCGTCTCGAAGAACGCATTCTGGTCACCCGGTTTCTCAAGCTCCCAGACCGGCATTTTGGTCGCCACATACACCTTGTCGCGCCAGCCGTTGTTGAGCGCGAGACCGACCACCCGCTCGCTCTCGCCGTCGTTGTAGACATAGGCGGTGTCGATGTAGTTGATACCGCCTTCGAGTCCGGTCTCGATCAGGTCGATGGCGCGCCGGTCGTCGATCTTGCCGTCGGCCATGGGCAACCGCATGGCGCCGATGCCCAGCATGGAGACCAGCACCTCCGTTTTCCTGCCGTAAGGCCGGTAGCGCATTGTCGGCTTATAGTTGCGAATTTCCATAGCCACTCCACTAAAAGAACCGCAGCCTACTTACGCTCGTCCATCGGCTTGAACGGACGCTGTTCGAAAATGGCCTTGTACGCGGGGCGGATGATCGGCCCGCCGTTGAGCAGCTCTTCGATCCGGTGCGCACACCAGCCGACCACGCGTGAGATCGCAAAGATCGGCGTGTAGAGGTCGATCGGGATGTTGAGCATGTCGTAGACAAACCCGGAGTAGAAGTCCACGTTGACGCAGAGGTCACGCGGCTTGGCGCGGTTCTTATTGAAGATGCCAGGGCCGATACGCTCGATCGTCTCGTAGAGGCGCATCTCCTCTTCGCGGCCCTTGGCCTTGGCCAGGTCGCGCGCCTTCTCGCGCAGCATGTCGGTGCGGGGATCGGAAATCGTGTAGACCGCATGGCCGAGCCCGTAGATCAGCCCGGTGCCGTCGCCGGCCTGCTTGCTGAGAATCTTCGTCAGGTAGTCGGCCACCTCGCCCTCTTTGTCCCAGTGCTCGACGTGCTCCTTGATCTCGCGCATCTGCTCGATCACGCGCAGATTGGCGCCGCCGTGGCGCGGCCCCTTGAGCGACAGCGTCGCCGCCGCGATCGCGCCATACGAGTCGGTAAACGAGGAGGTCACCACGTGCGTCGTGAACGCCGAGTTGTTGCCGCCGCCATGCTCCGCGTGCAGCACGAGGCAGAGATCAAGCAGCTCGGCTTCGAGCTGCGAGTAGATGCCGTCCTCGCGGATCAGCATCAGGAAATTTTCGGCCGTGCTTTTTCCGCTTTCCGGATAACGCATCATGAGGCTCTGGCCCATGTGATAGTGGGCTTTGGCCTGATACGCATAGGCGGCGATCGTCGGGAACTGCGCGACCATCTCGATGCTCTGCCGCAGTGTCGTTTCGATGTCGAGCCGGTCGGGCACGGGGTCGTAGGTGTAGGCCATCAGCACCGCCCGCGCGATGCTGTTCATCAGGTCTTTGCCCGGTGCGCGGATGATCGCGCTCTCTTTGAAACCGTCCGGCAGCCGGCGGCATGAATCGAGCAGCGCGTTCCAGACCTTCAGCTCGATCGCGCTCGGCAGCTCGCCGAACAGGAGCAGGTAGGCGCACTCCTCATACCCGAAACGCTTCTCGGCTTGGAACCCGTGCACGAAGTCGTTCACGTTGATGCCGCGATAGAAGAGCTGCCCCGGAACCGAAACCTTCTCGTTCTCAGAAATAATATAGCCGTGTACAGCGCCGATGCAGGTCAAACCGACGAGCACGCCCGTCCCGTCCGCATTGCGAAGGCCGCGCTTGACATTATACTCCTCGTACAATGAGGGATCGATCTTGCCTGTCGCGCGAATCTTGTCCGCGTATCCTTTCAACAGCCCATTGTCAAAGACAGGGTTTGTGGGTTGCACTGCGTTCATTCGGTCTCCTTTGCGGCAAAACGTTCCCGCCGCGTACGTAACGGGCATGTACAGCCCTTGAAAAAGTTGGAAGTTTATCGATTTTGGCCCGACGGGTCAACACATCAAACGTGAAATCCGAGAACCCCAAACACGAAGCCCGCGCCCGCGCCGCCCAACAGAACGTAGACGGGCGAAACTTTCGTGAAGGCTGTCAGCGCGAAGGCGACCGCGACGATCGTTGTTGCCCGCAGGTCGGGCAGACGCTGCAGCATGACCCGCGCCTCTCCGTCCCACAGGCACTCCAGCACCAGCAATGAGGCCGCCGTGATGACCAATCCGGTCACCAGCGGCCGCAGGATGTCAAACACCCGCACCATGCAGAGGTGGTCGCGGTTGCGGCGCCAGAACGCGCCCAGCAGGTTGACGCAGAGCAGCGACGGCGCGCACACCGCCAGCGTGCCCACGACCGCCCCCGCCACCGCAATCCAAACCGAATGCGGATAGGCCGCGCCGACCACGCGGTAACCGACAAAAGTGGCGGTGTTGACCGACATCGGTCCCGGCGTCATCTGCGCAATGCCAAGAATGTCGAGGAACTGCTGGGTGTCCAGCCACCCCCTGCTCACCATCTCATACTGAATGATCGGGATCATCGCCAGCCCGCCCCCGACGGTCAGGATGCCGATTTTGAAGAACACATAGGCCAGCTTGAGGAAAATGTTCATGAGGAGAGTTACGGGTTACACGTTCAAGGTTCACGATCCGACTGGTGCGATGGAGGGCGAGCGTCCCCGCGAGCCGCCGGAGTTCGGGACTTGGGGAGCGCCGACGCCGCATACCACAGGACGCCAGCCGCCACGCCCGCGAGAATCACCTGCACCGCGCTGACGCCGCAGCCCAGCACAAGCCCAGCGACCAATATAGAAACAACCAACCCCAACCCCGTCTTGCGGCTGCGGCTGAACAGGGTGTAGGCAACCCCGAGCATCAGGCCCGCCACCGCCGGACGCAGCCCCGACATCGCATCGTTCAGCGGTTTGGAGCCTGCCATCTGGTCGAACGCGACCGCATAAGCGAGGATCACGAAGAACGGGGCGAACACCACGCCGAGGGTCGCCGCAACCGTGCCCCAGAAACCGCGCAGGTGATGGCCGATCAGCATCGCGGTGTTGATCGCCACGACGCCCGGCACCAGTTGCGACATCGCGTAATAGTCCGTCATCTCCTCCAGCCGGCACCAGCCGCGCTTGTTCACAACCTCGCGTTCCAGCAGCGGCAGCATCGCGTACCCGCCGCCGAACAGCACGGCCCCGACCTTCGTGAAACTCACGAAAATCTGCCCCAGCGTCACGCCGTGCGGCTCGCCTGCCAGCTTCACTTTCTTCATGCGAAACATGGCAAATGATTATGCCGGTTTTCAGCTCTGAAACAAAGCACGGTTTTCTCTGCGAGAACGGGCGAGAAGTTTGAAATACTGGCAGATGTGGCGGCTGAGCAGCCAAAATTAGCTGGATAGGTTTTGATTACGATTTACCGGGGCATTTTCTCGTTGCGCCGATCACCCCCTGTAACCGCCAGCACCTCACTCATAGCCCTATACAAAACCGAGCAGGTACCCACCATTGGCGCATCCAATGCGCCGTCACGATAACGATCTTTCTAGTGTTGATCCAAGAACCCTGCGCACGGATCAGAGGCGCGTCCGGTTGCCAGCGGATGAGCATATCGCCGTTGCCTCGCAACTCTTCCGCGCCGGAGGAGTCGAGGATCACTTTGCTGTAAACGGGCACCTCCATCTTGAAGGCGACACGGCTTGGAATGAGGGCCTTGATCTCATCAGTGATGACATCACTCCAGGGCCGCTGCGTCGCGAGGACGAGATGGATGCCGACCTCGCGGGCTCGCGGGACAAGTCTCCGAAGAGCCGCCTCCACGTCCTTGCCGATTTCCAACATGATGTCCGACAGTTCGTCCACGATGATCACGATTTCGGGCAGGTACAGCGGCAGCGTCCAGTCCGGACTTTCTCCATTCCGAGCGATGCCCCTGTCGTCCGTTATGGCGCGGAGTTGTTTCATCATCCAGCGCATGTGAATCTCAGGGGTGATTTCGTTGAGCGTACGGACCCCGAGTTCATCGAGATAGCGACGGCGCATGTCCGCCTCCTCGGCGGCCCACCGTAAACAGAAGAGCACGTCGCTCAGCCTTTTGACCAACGGGAAAACGAGGTGCGGAAGTCTGCTGAAGCCGTCGAACGCTTCCCGTCTGGTATCCACCAGAATCAGACGCACCTGCCTGGGTGTCCGGCTCATCAGTAAACCGCTCACGATGGCACGCAGAAAGGTCGTCTAGCCCGAGCCCGCGCAACCGGCCACCAGCAGATGCGGGGCATCAACAAGATCGCGGACCAGCGAGTTGCCCGCCGCATCCATGCCGAGCGCCAGCGGAAGGCCGCAGTCTTGTGTGGCTTGCCGCCATGCTTCGCTCTCCATAAGATCGCGGAACGTGATTGGGGGTGTTTCGCGGGTGGGGACCACAACACCTGCCGCATTCTTGCAGAGCCCCGTCATCTCAAGCAGAGATGTCAGCGGCAATGAATACTCTGGAGACCGTGATATCTGGGGCTCATTCTTTATGTCAGTCGTCATGGCAGGTCCTATCGCAGACGCCATGCCAGGAAGGAAGTCCCCAAGCTTACCGTCCATAACGGGTTCACTTCCGCACACAAACCGTTTGGACAATCGGAATAGATGGCGAAAGAAGATGGGCTTTCAATTTTACAGTGAAAGGGTGTATCATCATTTTCTAAGCACTGTTGATTTTTTGATGACAATGGAGGACTCATGAAGAAGACGGGAACGTTGATTCTCACCGGCTGGGACTCGGACGCGCATGACTACGCGCACAGCGCCGCACTGACGTTGCTGGCGTATCCCGACGCGGAGGCGCGAGGCATCAGCAAAGCGCGTCTGCCGGAGGCGCTTGAGACGGCGAAAGGGTTCACGCGCATTCTCCTTGTGGGCGTTTCTCTGGGCGGAGACCCCCAACGGTTGGCGCGTAGTGTCCGCACATTGACCAAACAGGGTGTGGCGCTGAACTGGATCAGCGCCCTGCCACCGTCCGCGTCCGTCGATGAAGCGACGCGCAAAGCGTTATCGCCCTTTATCCGGGAAGCTTCGCTGCAAGAGGCCGTCTGTACCTGCCTGAACGTAAAAGACATGTTGGCTTCGGCAGTGAAGGTTAACGCGCCGCTGCTGGATGCGGCGGGCTACGCGCACCGCAACTTGGAGGACGATGAGGTCTTTGGCGCAGCGGTTCGGCATGTCGCGAAGAAAGAGGGGCCGGAGTCGTGGTCGCCTGAAGAGCGTGCGCTCGTGCGCAGCCACGCGGTGCTGTCCAATGCGCCCCTGACCGGACACAGCCCCGCGATGTCCGAGGCGCGCCGCGTAATCCGCCAGGTCGCCAGCCA
>JANYBJ010000077.1 GCA_025360845.1 bacterium | reverse complement strand
CTTCCATCTGTATCGCCACGCCGATCATGCTGGCGTGGTACCGCGGGCGCCGGCCCGCGTTCGCGTTGTCCAAGCCCGTGTGACGCGAGAGGCGATACTCGAAAGGCGGCGCGCGTGTTGAACGCGCGCCGCTCTTTTTTTCTACAGAGGTCGGATTGCGAACGTGACCTCGCCCGTTGGGCTCGCCCTTCTCAAGCGGCAAGATACAACATGGGCCAGATAAGAAACGTCTCCCCCGGCCAGCTTCACGCTAAAGACCTGTCCCGAATGACGCTATGGCGATCCAACACATGAGAAAGCGCCTGCCCGGTGACCGGAAACTGAAGTCGCTCCTTCGGAAAGTTTAGGCTGAAATAGGCGCGGGGGGAATATGAATGTCTCGATGTCCCGATACGATTCCGCGCACCTTTCGTTTACGAATTGTCCTGATCCACTCTAAGCTGATTTCGTAAACAGGGTTTAGGCATGCTCGTAAGACAATATAGGGAAAGGTATTATAGTAAAAGTGAAGTTTAAGTAAATCGTCTACAAACGCAATCCAATATACTTAATATTAAAGTTCAAATAGACAACTCAAAAGGTTTGACACACGTAACTGTTTTCGGTTCCCGCGCCCTTTTGGAGTCGGTCTCGTCGCAACAGTATGCGTTAAGGATGGGGTAAATGAAATACAACATGTCGAAGTGGCTGGTACGGCTGGTGATTTGCACAGGATGTGCCATGGCTTGGGGAGGGGCTTCTGAAAAGATAAAAGAAGAGCCGAAGTGTGAGGACCGGCACGCCGACACCCCGAAGGTCAAGGACAGTGATTTCGACGGTTTTCCCGATGACATGGAGCGCAGTCTGGGAACAAATCCAAATTCCGCGGCAAGCCGTCCGACCTTGGCTGACCGCCACGAAATAATCAGCGCCTATTGGCCGCTGATGAGCCATGCCGAGGAGGCGCTCGCCGGGGAGCTGAACGGCATTCTCCAGAACGGAGCGCGCTTCAAACAGGGGGCTCTGGAGCTGGACGGGCGTCAGGCGCATGTCAATTTCGGCGCGTCAACCGCGCTCAGTTTCTCGGGTGATTTCACCTATTGCCTCTGGCTCAAGCCAAAGGCGGATCATGAGTTTGAACGGGTGCCCGGGAAAATCGCGACACGGACGGATGAGAGCGAGTACGGTCTGTTCCTCGGGCACGGCGGTATCTTGAGCATGTTGTCTTCCGACGGCAGCATGGATTGGGACAAGACGATCTGGCAGTGGGCGGATTTGCCGTCTGAAAAAAAGGACGCATGGCTACATTTAGGGGTTAGTTGGGAGCGTTCTTCAGGCGCGGAAGGCCTGCGGATATACGTCAACGGACGCAAGGTCCGCACGGAGGGCTGGGGCTTTGAGGACTTGGAAACCCTTTTTCAGGGAACAGCAAACCTGACGCTCGGCACGTTTGACATTCAAGGGAAGAAGATTGAAGACGCCTTCAAGGGCAGTGTCGCCCAGATGGTCTTCTGCAGCGGGCGGTTGACAGATCTCGAGCTGAAGGAGCTTTACCTGCTGGGCCGGGAGGGCGACCTGGTCGCCTATCTGAACACGGACAGCGACAACGACGGCCTGCCCGACTGGTGGGAACGGCGTTATTTCGGCGATGTGAGAGCAAACGCACAGGCCGATTCCGACGGCGACGGCCTGACCAACGCCCAGGAGCTGCAACGGGGCACCAACCCGAAAGCAAGGGATACGGATGGCGATGGCTTTACCGATGCCGAAGAAATCGCCGCGGGAAGCGATCCGCTCGACCCTAACTCGACGCCCGCGCCGAAGAAAGTCACCTTGAAAGTCAGCTCCGCACAGGGGAACTGCCTTCCCGCTGACGGGATCTACGAGTTTCCAAAGAACGGCGTGACGGCCTGTTACATCACCCGTTCCCCGCTCACCGGCAGCAATGTGCAATACGTCTGTACCGGCTGGACAGGCTCGGGCAGCATACCGGCTTCCGGGACGGCACTGGAGGTCAGTTCCACGCTGCGGACGAATTCCGTGATCACCTGGCAGTGGTCTACGAATGTCTGGCTGGGCCTTGGCGTAAACGGCCAGGGACACATGAACGCGACGTCCGATTGGCACCGCGTCGGAGCGACTCTAAATGTGACCGCTGTCCCCGGCGGAGAGTACTGGCGTTTCACGGGCTGGAGCGGAGACGTGGCGGGTCTGAACGCACAGGCGAATCCGCTTGCGGTCGTGATGGACCGACCCCGCAACCTGCGGGCCGAGTTCACGTCAACCCTGCCGCCCGACCCCGCCACGGTGGCGACCCCGGCCAGGAAAGGCGAGGCCGGCATCCTGGCCCGCAACATCGCGTTCCTCTATTCAGGCCCGAATCCGATCCAGACCGGTGTAGACACCACTGCCTTTGAGATCCAGCGGCTGGCCGTGGTCAGGGGCAGCGTCCGCGACCGTGAGGGCGCCCCCTTGCCCGGCGTCACCGTGACCGTCAGCGGGCATCCGGAATACGGGCAGACGCTCAGCCGCCTCGACGGCGGATACGACCTCGCCGTCAATGGCGGCGCCTCGCTCGCAATCGATCTGCGCAAGGGCGGCTTTCTGCCGGCGCGGCGCTCGGCCGAGACAAGCTGGCAGCAATTTTCGGTCATACCGGAAGCCCGCCTGATCCCCGCCGACCCCGTCGCCACGCCGGTGCTGTTCGGGAGCGGCGTGACAAACGCCCAAATCGCGCGGTCCAGCGTCGTCACGGATGACGACGGTCGCCGCCAGGCCACGGTCTTCGTCCCGCCCGGAACCCGGGCGTTCCTCACGGATGACGCGGGCGCGACCCAATCGGTCAGCCGGCTGACCCTGCGCTTCACCGAATACACGGTCGGGCCGAACGGCCCCGCCTGCATGCCTGCGGAACTCCCGTCCAGCTCTTCCTACACGTATTGCGTCGAACTCGGCGCGGACGAGGCCGCAGGCCGCACCGTGCGCTTCGACCGCCCGGTCAGTTTCTACGTGGAAAACTTTTTAGGAATGCCGGTCGGGCTCAACGTGCCCTCCGCCTATTACGAGTGGAAAGGGTGCCCCGGCTGGATGGCCGAGCAGGACGGCATCGTGCTTCAGATGACCGGGATTGACGGCAACGGACTGGCGGCGCTCGATCTCGACGGCGACGGGCTGGCCGAAGACTTGGCCGCCCTCTCCGCGCAAGGCATCACCCCTGAAGAGCGGGCTGAGCTGGCGAAGCTGTATGCGCCCGGCGCGAGCCTGTGGCGCGTGAGGGCGGAACACTTCAGCCCACGGGATCTCAATCATCCCTTCTGGGCCACACCGGACGGCGCGCAGTTTGCGAAGGCGAAAGCAAAAGAAGACACGGAACAAGCGGCAAAACCGGTCGAGCGGAAGACCGGAGGTTCCATCGAGGTCGAAAACGGGAGTTTCAGCGAAACCCTCCAGGTCGAGGGAACCGGCTATACGCTCTGTTACTCCAGCGCCCGCGTCCCGGGTTGCGGACGTTCCTTGGTCGTCACCCCGGACGTCGGCTCGGTTCCCGAAAGCGTCAAGCGCATCGAGCTCCGGACCGCTCTGGCCGGACGCGTGTTCACGAACAGCTTTCCCGCGCAGGCGGGGCAGGCGAGGCGTCTCGACTGGGACGGGCAGTACGCCTACGGCCGCCCCGTGACCGGCGGGCAGATGGCCCGCGTGACCGTCGGCTATGTCTATGACGGCTATTACGGCCGGACCATAGCCGAATTTAGCGGTGCCACGTATTCGTTCGGACAGCTCGCCGGGAATGAAATCCCCGGCGGAATCGCGGGTCGCACGGAGGTGACCTTGAATACGGACTTGGAGGTCACGCTGCGAGGAGTATGCCAGACCACCGGAACCCGGCAGGGGCTGGGCGGCTGGTCCCTGGACATCCATCACGTCTATGATCCCGTCGGCCAGACTCTTTATTACGGTGACGGACGCGAAAGCGGACCCGCCACCCGCAACATCATGAGGAGTATCCAGACGGTGGCCGGAACCGGAACCGCGGGATATGGCGGCGACGGCGCCCCGGCCCCGGCGGCGGCTTTGAACGAGCCCACGGCTGTGTGCGCCGCGCCGGACGGCACGCTCTACGTCGCGGACAAAGCCAATAACCGCATCCGTAAAATAAGTCCGCAGGGTCTCATCACGACCCTTGCCGGAACCGGTGCCGCCGGCTATTCCGGCGACGGCGGACCCGCCCTCGACGCGGAGCTGAACAACCCGTCCGGCGTGGCCGTGTGCGCTCACGGCGTTGTCTACGTTTCCGATAGCGGCAACCACGCGGTCCGCAAGATCACGCCGGACGGGCTCATCCATACCGTCGCGGGAACCGGGACAGCCGGCTGCTCCGGCGACGGCGGCCCCGCCGTGCTGGCTCAGCTCGACACCCCGAAAGGCATTGCCGTAAACGCCGAATGCGCGGTGTACATCGCCGACAGCGGCAACCGCCGCGTGCGGCGCATCGGCCCGGACAAACGGATCTCCACCTTCGCGGGCACCGGTGCCGAGGCGCTGGACGACGGCGTCGGAGGCATCGGCGACGGCGGCCC
>JANYBJ010000067.1 GCA_025360845.1 bacterium | reverse complement strand
GGCGGCCTTCCGCACGCTGGCTGCCGGGGGCGTGTCCTTCAGCGCGGCCTGGGGCCGGTCGCGCGACGGCCTGGAGAACCTCTTCGAGCTGTCGACGGGCGCGGTCCGCGAACGCGGGTCGCCACCTAAGTTGCGGCAAATGCACAACTTGACCCAGCACTCGTGACTTTGGTTCTATAGTGGCAACGCCTACAAGAACACTGAGAGCACTATCAACATCATTGTCGCTACTGGCATTGACAAGATCATAACTGAACCATTGGAAGAATGATCTCGGCGTCTTGTCTGACGCAGTCTTACCACCATGCACTGTTATCTTTATATCAAACTCATTGAGAATTCGTGTGGTCTCGTCCGCAATCTGTTTAAGTTGGTTCATCGTCAAAACTGAAGACGGAGGTATTGTGAACCACCAAACACCAAAGTCGTAAGTCAACCCCACCACATCCCACCTGCCCACCCCATCATTCCCGCAGAACCCATATACATTCTTCCCGCCCTCTTCCTCAATCGGGTCACGACTCAGCCAAAAGGACATACCCGACACGGTTATCGTAACCGTGACCGAGGTTTCCGACGTGGTTTCAACGGGTTGCGGAGTGAATCGCCTGGCGCGGAGCGGCGAGGATCGCCGCGAACCCCCGACACGGTTTTTTGGGGGCAGGTCTGTCCGCTCAGGGCGGATTTCCCTACGGTCAACGATGGGTTCTGTTGCGCAAAAAACCATGCCGAAAATGTAGCAGAACGGCTTGCAGAAGCAAGCCATTTGAGGAGCGGCTTCCGCCTTCGCCAAGGCTTCGGCGGATCAGTCAAGCGGCTGAAAAAGGAAGATGTTTCTGCCCGTTTATCCCGCCTTCGCGTTACTCGGCTACGGCGGGCAGGCCGGGCTTTTCCGGTGCGTCGGCAACTGGGGCGGCGACGTGATCGTCGTGGCGTTCGGCAGGATGGCAACGCGCATGAACGGCTTGCAGTTGGATGATGCTGACTTCGGTATAGATCGCCGTGGTTTCCAGTTTCTCGTGACCAAGCAACTGCTGGATGTAGCGGATGTCCGCGCCGCCTTCGAGTAGATGCGTGGCGCATGTGTGCCGGAACAGATGCGCCCCGCCCTTGTGGCCGGTATTGGCGTTCTCGATGTACTGAACGACTTTGCGGCCGAGCACGTCGGGATTGAAGGCCTCGCCGTAGCCGCTGAGGAAAAGCGTCTGTTCGGCGGCGTTGATCATCAGGAGCGGCCGCACGTCGTTCAGGTACTTCTCAACCCAGCGCAAGGCGCGTGTCCCGACAGGGACAACGCGGTCCTTGCGTCCTTTGCCCAGGCGGATGTGAAGCAGTCGCTTTTCGCGGTTGAGATTGGAGACCTCCAGCCGCACGAGTTCGGCCCGGCGGATGCCGGTCGAGTAGAAGAGTTCGAGGATTGCCCGGTCACGGAGTCCGAGCGGATCGGCGATGTTCGGTTGCGACAAGACGGCCTCGACCTCGGTGATAGACAACGCTTCCACCGGCAGACGTTTCTCCGAGCGCGGCAGTTCGATCTCGCTGGCGGGGTTGGCTTCGAGGGCGTGCTGTTTGCAGAGCCAGGCAAAGAAGTTCATCACGCCGCCCAGGCGGGCCCGCTGGGTCGTGATGCCCAGTGGCTTGCCGTTCTTCTTGCGGTAGGTCCAGAGCCAGCGCTGATAGCTTTCGAGGATCGTCCGGGTGATCTGGTCGGCGTGGAACAGGCCGCGTTCCTCGGCCCAGGCGAGGAACGGTTTCAACTCACAGTGCCGGCTTTCGACGGCCTCCGGTGTCCGGTTCAAGATGTGCAGGTGTTCAAGATAGTCGTCCGTCAACGCGGCCAGCGTAGGGCCTTCGCGTGTAAAACCGTCGTCGGGTTTCTCGTTGCCGCCGCGTTTGTCCTGGGTGCGCTGGCGCATCCAGCGCACGGCGTTATATCCGGTCTTTGCCATCCGTCTTCGCTCCTTCCTTCGTCAGGGCTACGCCGTGACGTGTGGCTACGACATGACGGCGGCAAGCGCCGCTCCTGATGTGCGTTCCCGACAGGCCGACAGGTTGACTGCAAGATACGATTCTTCAACGGGTTGAACCTGTCGGGGGGCCTCCCGACACCCCCCGACAGGTGCCTGTTTTTCCCGACAGGTTACTTGTCGTAGTCTTAGTTTCTCAACGTCCAGCAGGCCGATATGGGCCTTGTCCGCGGTTTCGCGGCAGTCGGTCAAAAGCTCGTATTGGTATGAACTGCCCAACCTGCCGTACCTCGCCTCGATGTATTCGAGTTCGCGCAACCGTTCCAGGTGCGCCCGGATCTGCGTGATCCCCCAGCCGAGTTTTGCCCGGATCTCCCGGCGACTGAAAAAGGCAACTCGCTGTTCGATCTTCTGGCCGTCGCACCGCTCGCGTACGATGGCCTTGATGACCTCGTAAACCCGCCGCGTCTGCGGCGGCAACTCGTCGAGCGACCGGCCCAGGAGTTCGGGCGCAAGACGGTTCGCCAGAGCGATGTCGTCGAGCGTGGCCCGGACGAACGGCACGGACCGCCCCTTTCCGCCGGAGGCGGATCCGCCTTTGGCGGAGACCTCCTTGGTCTCGGTCGTCCGCTGGTGTTGGTGCAGAAGCGCGATAACGTCGATCAGCGTCAGATATTTTTCATGGTCCCGGCGCGTCCGGGTGCGCTCGGTCGTGAACGTGAGTTCGTCGGCGTAGGGATTCACGACGGCTAAAGGTTGAAGCAACCTCTGCGCGTTGCGTAGCACGCGCAAGAGGTCTTTCTTTTCCTCCTTGGCAACCAGTCCTTCAAGCGTCCGCGCCCGCCTCTGGAGGGCGTGGATTCGCTCGGTCTGCTCTTTCGATTCGTCCACCGTCAGGATCAAGCAACGGTTCAAAAGCTCCTCGTCTATCTCCACGGCCGTGGTCGTCAGAAAAAGCATGACCGGCCCTTCGACATGGTATTCCTGCGTCTCCATCCGGCCGGTCTGCGAGTCCTTGCCGGTGCTCGCGATCGTCAACTCGCCTTCGGACTGCAGGAGCTTCAAGGCGTAACTCGCTTTCTCTGCGCCTTCCTCCTCCACGATGGCGAGTATCTTGTGTTTCAGATTCGTCTCGCCCAGGTAGTAAAGGCTCTGGCCTGTCATGGCCGAATATTTTATCCGCTCCTCTTCCGGGAACATGGAAAGCACGGCGTCCATGAGCGTACTCTTGCCGGCGGCCGTCGTGCTTTGAATGATGATCGCCAGCGGTTTGTCGAGCTTGCGCGACGTGCAAGCGAGATAGGCCGATATGCTGTTCGGTCCCTCGCCTGCCAGGCCGCAAGTCGGGAACGCCTTGGTGATCCGGTCAATGAGATCCGGCGCTTTCAAGAGCGCCAGCGCTTCCGCCCGGTGCTCGGCGGACATCTCCGGCACACGCGCCGCGCTTGGTGCCGCCAACGTGGCGTTGATCCGGTCGGACTGTTCCTGCTCCAGCGCAAGCAATAATCTGCCCAGGTCACGTTTGACCAGGTCTTTTTCAAGCCGCGTCTCCTCTGCCGCTCGTTCGATGAAGCGGCGGCGTTCGCCGTCGCGGGCCATGTCGAAACTGTCGAGGTGGAAGTCTTCGCCGTGGCGAAGCCGGACAGCAACTTTCAAGACCT
>JANYBJ010000028.1 GCA_025360845.1 bacterium | reverse complement strand
GACCGCCGTGCCGTCCGCCAGTTTGCCGGCCGTCTTCACGCCGCCCAGCTTGTCCACCGTGAACGCCAGATACCCGCTGCCGCACTCCGTCCCGCCCGGCAGCACCGACGTGTAATAGCCCGTGTAGTTGGTGGCCACGGCCGCCATGCCCGCGTCCTTCCAGACGTTGCGGTACAGGGTGACCCACGCGTTGGTGTTGAACGCGCCCTCCACGAGATTCGGCATCGGTAACGCGCCGGCCGTCTCCTCGGTATCCGCAGACGGCCACACGGTCAGCGTCAGCGGCAGCGACGCCTTCCCGGTCTTGGCTGTCGTCTCCACCAGCAGTTCATCCACGTCACCGGGCAAATACGAAGCCGCGTCAAAGACGAAGTTTGAACCCGCGATCGCGATCTTGCCCGTGATTTTTCCCAGCGCCGTCACACTCATCGACACGGCCCCGCCTCCCAGCACGTCGTCTGTCGTGTAACCGCTGAACGAGCCCCAGGCCCAGGCGGGCAGCGCGCTGACATCAAAGCGGAGCGTCATCGTCGTGCCGGAAGCCGTCACCGTGTTGACCTTCCGCGAAAGCTGCACCACCGCCTGATAGCTTCCCGCTTTCGACGGCACGCCCGTCGCATAGACCGCCCCGCTACGGACTTCGACCTTCATCCCGGTCGGCAGAACACCTGTTTTCACGACGCACGAGAGTGTTCCGGTCGCACCGTTGGCCACCTCATAGGGTCCCAGCTCGGCTTGCACCCCGACCCTGAGACTGTCGGACTCCAACTGCACGACCGAGAATTCGGGGGAGCCCTCCGGCAGGGCCGTGAACGACCACACCTCCCCCGTGTTGACGGCCTCTCTCCCGGCCGCGTCCCGCATCACCGCATCCACGCGCCAGTAGACCGCCTTGCCCGCCGCCGACGTGACCAGCGCGTCGATATCCGCAACCGGAACCGTCCCGCCGTCGTAGATTCCCGCACCGACCGGCTTGAGCGCCGAAGCCGAAAGTCCCGCATAAACCCGGCAGTACTCGCTGGTCGTGTTCCAAGAAAGCCCGGAGAGATTGCGGCGCATCAGAACCTGCCCGTTTTCTGGCGCCGGCGTATCGGCTTTCGCGAGCGGGGTCCAGCGGACATCGCGGATCACGCCTTTGGCCTCGCCCGACACCTTGCCGCGGGTGACCGTCCACTTCACCGTCTGCGCGCCCGCCGGAATCGCGACAGAGCCGGGCAGTGCCGCCCCGTCCACTTTGTTGGTCCCCAGGGTTTTCAACCCGACCGCGCAGGTCAACGTGTTGGTTCCGTCCCCGGCCGCCAGTTGCCAGCCGAAGGAAAGGATGCCGGGGCCTGCCAGCGAAACCTGCATCGCCGCACTCGCCCCCTTTGCGGGCGACACGTTGTAAAGCCCCTCGAGCGCATCCAGATAGTACCATACCCCTGTGACCGCTTTGTAGCCGAGCGCGTTGTTTTCAGGCCATTTGGCGAAATCGGCGAGCGGCACGCCCAGGGCCGAGTACGTGAACGCCACGCTCTGGGTGGGAGATACGTTGCCCGCAAGATCCACGCTGTAGGCGCGCACCGAGTTCGTCCCGAGCGCCAGCGTCACCGGCACGCTCCAGTTCTTCCAGCCGTTGGTCGTTCCCGCCGCCGCGAACGGATCGCTGTTGAGCTGAACCCATACCGCGGCCACGCCGCCGGCGTCCGCCGCTGTTCCTCTCAAGGTGAACAGCGCGTTCGTCCCGCCGACGACGACCTGCGCCTTGGTCGGCGCGGTGACCGCCACGGTCGGGCGCGTCACGTCCGGCGCCGCACGGACGGAGACCGCGGTCAGAAACGACAAGCCACTGACAAAGGCAAGCATCTTGGGCATATTCATTCGAGCTTTTTTAAGCTTTCTCTTTTATTTACGGCATCGGCGACAGTGAGAAGTCGTACGACCAGTTGAACCGATAGCTTTGGGGTTTGCCGTTCACATCGTACCGATAGGTGTCGGGAACCAGATAGAAACCCAGCCAGTCGCCATAGGCCTGATACGCCGCGCGCACCGGCAGGAACACGCCTTTGAGTGAGACGCTCTTCGACTTTTGAACCGATTTCCCGGCCCCGTCCGACCACTGGTAATAGAGGCTGCAGGAGCCCGTATAAATGCCCGTCGCCCGATTGGGCCTGACGGTCATCTGCCAAGGATTGACCGATGCGGCGAAATCGATCAGGGCTCCGTTCTTGACCCACACGCTTCGCGGAAAGTCCAACGCCGTGAGGCCCGAAGCAACCGCAGGCAGCCGCAGCGGATCGGGCACGGAAACCAGCCCGAATCCGGACCCCCCTTGCTCGCCATCGAAATCCGCAGGAGCGGCAAAAACCGATCCGATCTTGAGCGTTGTGCCGCCGTAGAAGGCCTCCAAGTTCATGGCCGTGTCATAGAAGCCGCCGGCCACATCCACCAGATTCGTGAACCCGGAAACGTGATCGGGAAGCTCTCCCGTAACCGGATTGTACCCGTAAACGGAGCGGGGGTCCGTGTTGACCCACAGAAGGCCTTGCCCGTCCGCCGCGGTCACGTTGTTCTTATCGGTCCGCCCGTTATCTCCGGGTGCCAGATAAAGCACTCCTGAGAGCCCGCTTCCCGTGCCATATCCCGAGGGTTTCCCAAGCAGATAAAAGGTGACGCGGTCTTCCGCGCTGCAACAGTCCGGTCCGTAGAGCAAGACGGCCGAACCGCTCACGCTCTTGTCATCCGCCGTTTGCCCGGCAAACGTCACCGTGCCGTTTGCCTTGACCGTCAGCGTCAGATACCCGGCGCCTCCCGGAGCGCTTGGCGAACTCTTCTCCAGAACAGGCAGCGCGACGGTGTAATAGCCGACATAGGTGTTTAGGAGCTGGGCCATATCGGCATCTTTCCAGTTGTTTCTCCTTAACTCGTAGGTTTCGTTATCCACGCCCTCCATCCGCAAATCGGCCCCCGTTCCGTCCTCCAGAACGGTCAGCGTCACGGGAAGCGTGCTTTTCGTCGCCTGGGCGGAGGTCCGCACAAAAAAGGCCCCGTTCGTCCGTCCGGCGAACGCATCGGCTGCAAGGGTATAGGTCTGTCCACCTCTGACGAACCGTCCGGATATGTGCCCCGTACCCGTCACGACGGCAGACGCATTGCCCCACGCGGGGTTGCCATCCGTCACAAGGTAGCCGTCGAACGACCCGGCCGCGCGCCCCAGCGACCGCGCCGTCCAGGTCACGGTAACCGAGGTGCCCGGCGCCGACAGGGCGCTTGCGCCAACCTTGCGGGTAACCGACAGATACAGATCAAAAGCGCCCGATCCCGCCACCGTGGTCACGCCGACGATCCAGACGGCCCCATCGCGGACAACGGCCTTCAGTCCGCCCGGCAAGGTGCCGTTCTTAACCGTAACAAGAACCGTACCCCCTGCGGCGCTCGCCACCTTGAACGGGCCGGCCTCGCCATATACACCCACCGTCATATCGGGAATCCGTATCCCTCCGGGCACGCCCGGATCGTAACCCCCGGCATCCGCGACGAATTCGGGCGACCCCTCCGGCAACACGGTCGCAGACCACGTTTTGCCGATCGACACGGCCCGACGTCCCAAGGGATCGGTCGCAACCGTGTCCACCCGCCAATAGAGGGGCTTGGATGCGGCCTTCGCGATCAGGTTATCGAACGTCGTCTGATCTTCCGCGTTTCCGGATCGAGGAAAATCCGGCTCCGACAATTCGGCAATCTTCACAAGCGCACGCTCCGAGCCTCCCGCGTAAAGTTCGTACCGGACCGCCACACCCGTCGGGAACAGCGCCGGATTCAAGACGCCCGCCCACGACAACGTCAACGCGCGCTGGATCACCGCCGCCTTGTCCGCCGGAAGCGGGGTGGCCGTCTGCGGCAGAGCCGACCACTGTAGATTACGCACCGCAGAAAACACCTCGCTCCCGCCGGTCTGCGCCCCGTGCCGGATCGTCCACGCCGCCGTCTGCCTTCCGGCAGGGACCGCAAGGGCCATGCCGTTAACAACGCCCGCATTCGTCACGACGTCCGTGACTTGACCGTTCACCAGACACTGCAGAACACCGCCCTCGCCCGCCAGACGCCCGTCAAACTTCAAGACTCCGGGCCCTTGCAGCATGCACATGAGCGTCGCGCTATCACTTGCCGTGACCGGCCCGCTCCGCAGCCAAGCGTCCGGACACTCCGCTTCTGAACAGGCCCCGTAGAACCAGAGTCCCCGCATCGCCTTATAACCAAACGCCAGATTCTCCGGTTTCGCCGCATACTCCGCCAGTGCCTGAAAGAACAAGGCGTCCCGCCGGGTGAGCGGCAGGCTCCCGCTTGCGGTTGAGACCTGGGAGGCGCCGCCCAGCGGAACCAGCTTCAGCGACGAGTCCCTGTCCGCCTGAAAGCCAACCTCGTTTGTAAAAGCGAACGAAAAGGCCTTTGCGGCGGTTTCCTTGTTTGCCCAAACCAACTGGGCCACCGGCGTGCGAAGCGTCCCCTGAACATGGTCAACACGGGCAGACACAACCCCATCCGCACCGGCCGAGCGCACGACCCTGAACAGGGCGTTGGACCCCTCCGCCAACACCGCCGAAACCGCGCCCTCGAAACCCAGCTTGCCGGGCTGCCGAAGGGTCTTCTCTTTCAGCGCCACCGTGCAAGCCGACAACGGAGGACTCACTTCGCAGTTCTTGACCACGTACAGCTTCACCTGAAAGGTCGTGTCCTCCTCCCACACATTATCGGACAGGAGCGGAACGGTGATGGTTTTCGGCCTCTTGACACCCGCCGGCCAGATCAGCTCCCCGAACGTCGGCACATAATTCTGGTCCGGCAACGCGCTTCCCGCCACCGTTTCATAGCTGACGCGCACCTCGGAATCGCCGACAGCCCCCGTGATGTTCACCGTCAGCGTCACCGACGGCGCCGCTTCAGACACCGACACCGACGGCGCCGCGAAGGCCACTGTCGCCGGCGGCTTCCCGGCCCAGTACGCGAAGTTATACCCCAACAGCGCCGTCAGGTTTTCCGTGCGTGAAACTTTCAGCCAGTACCGCCCCGTCTTCGCAACAACAAGGGACAACACCGAACTGTCCGACGGCGCCATGACCCGTTCCGTCAAGCTGACGGTATTGGTCGGATTGTCGAAAATCTGAGCTTTGATCGCCGAGACCGCCCCCATCTGCGCCTCGCGAAAGGCAAAGGCCCATTGATTCCCTGCTGTGGCGTCGAACGCATACCAGTCCGCACCGTCCGACTCGCTCAACGTGTTCGTGCCGCAGACCACCTCCGCGTTGCCAGTTGGCGGAGTCGGAAGCACCGTCGCCCCTTGATAAAAGTTATCCGTCTCGTCCGCGGCGTCCGCGCCCAGTATTTCATTGAAGTTACGCAGAACCATCTCAATAGAGACCGTCGTCGCCAACGGCGAGAACCGCCCCATCCTGGAGCCGTCAGGACGCAGCATGATCAAGGTCGGATAGCCCACCCTCAGGTAGCCGCCAAACGGGTTGACAGGCGCGCCAGGCGTCGCGTACGAGGTCTGAATCGCGTAATGGTTGGTGATCGCGGCCTCACCCTGTTCCTGCGTCAAGCCTACGCTCTCAAGGTAATTCGTTTCGCGCAGCCAACACCAGTTATTATCCGTCCGCCCCGGATTATCCATCATGACCAGATACAGGCGGTTGGTCTCCGCATACGCCTGCCACGCCGGCTTCGTGAGCACCGTGCTCTCCAGCGCCTGGCAATGCGGACACCACCAGGCGCCGTTGAACATTACCACCACGTTGTTGGTTCCCGCCTGCGCCTTCGCCAGCGCGGTTGCGTGATCCATCGTCCACTCGCCGATTTCCGCGCCCGAATAGCGCGGCACGATCAGCGGCCGCTTGATCACGGCGTCACTCGTCGAAACCAGAGCCGTCAAACAAATTAGAATAACGCATGCTTTTGACAGGGTCATTTTTTTACCTTTTATCTGAGGATTACCCTTTTTGGCGGGACACTTAGCAACACGATTAAACTGTTATTTTTTCACATCTCGCGTATGCTTGTCAATAGGATCACTCTAAATACAGTAACTCAATGGTTGTTTTTTACATTCGTCGTTTAACGTGTAGTAACGGCGTTATCGCGTTCAACTTGCGTGTTGCATCCGCCGGTCCGCTTGGTTATTATTTTGTCCATGAAACACATCGCGATGAGAAAAAAACTTTCCTTCCTTTTGGCGGGCGCGTGCGTCAGCCTGTCGAGCGTTTTCGGGCAGACCGAGCCGTTGCCCCCCTGCCCCTATCTGGTTGTCGTCGGCACAAACACCGTCGAGATGGGCGGCATCACCTGTGAGGAGTCGAAAACCGTACCGTTCCGCCTGCGCAACGTGTGTACCAATCAGGTCAAAATAATCGCGTTGGTTCCAACCTGTCATTGCATTACCGGCACCAGTGATAAAATGGAGCTCGCGCCGAACGAAGAGGCCGTTGTGAGCGTGACGCTCGACCCCACGGAGATCAGCGGGCACTTTCATCGCGGCCTTTGGGTGAAGACGGGGCTGCAGAAAAAGGACTTGAATCTGCTAAGCCTCACAGGTGAGGCCATCCCCCTGTTCACCGGCGGACCTGAATCCCCGATCGTTTTCCTCTCCGATCGCCCCGGGGTGACGCTCACGAACCGTTACACGCTGACCGCTGTCAAGCCTCGCATCTCCCTTGGCGCCCCGGCCCTTTCCACCGACGGGAATATGAGCGTGACGGCAACCCTTACGACAAACACCTTCGAGACGCTTTCTTCGTATGAGCTAGCCCTGATCCTCAAACCCAACTCGAATGGCTTCCACACGGCGGTCCTTCGTTTGCCCATCGTGGGGCCGGACCCCTCGGCTCCCATCAAGTACGTCATACAAGCGCGGGTGGGCGCAAAACTTACGGCCGCGCCTTCGACCATCCTCCTCGTCCCCGCAGGGGATCAATCCGTGCAGGTCCGGCTCCGGCTGACGGCAGAAACCCCTGACTTCTCATCGAATAACTTGACTTGGTCTCCCCCGTTGGAAGGCCTCTCGGTCGCCGTCTCAACCAACACCGCCGCCAGGCAGACTATGATGAAAAGCACGAATTCGCCTTTCGGCGCACGCAAAAAATCGAGCCTGTTTGTGACGCTCACCCTTTCACCTGCGGCAGTCACGCAATTGATGACCCAAACCGATCCTGAACTGCGCTTTCAGTATCCCGCACACGAACCGGTCACAGTCCGCTTCGTAACGCAATAGGCGGCATCGGAAGTCTCTTCCATAACTTAAAGCGGATTAAGATTAAGCGGAATCGAGACCATTCGTAATCGTAATCTTGATCATAATCTTAATCGCTCATAACGTTACCCCGTCGTTTGTTCCCGCTCCGTAGGCGGCGGGCTTAATCGTTACTCCACAGGCAGTAACCGACGAAGCGTGAGATCAAGTGTGGCGACGCGGTGTGAACATACACCACCCTGTTCTGACACTCGCCCCGCTGCGGAACGCAGTAAACAAAGACGCGCACCCCGAACTTTCGGGATGCGCGTCAAAACTAATGGCTACGGCAACTATTCGGCACAGCCGTCACAACCCAAAATGTCGAGGCTGTGCGAAACGTTGTAATTGTAAACGGGAGCCGTGTGTTGGAGCGGCTCAAGGTAGAACCCGCGTCCCGCAAGCGTATCCCCGATCAGCGTGGGCGTCAGCGCCCCAAAGAAGGTGCGCGTCGCATACGTCAGTCCGTCATAGTCGTGGAAGCTGCCGCTAAACAGCCCGGTGGCCTTGTTGGCCGTCAGCGTCAGCGACACCGGACTATCATCCGGTCCGCCGGCGGAAACCACCGTAAAGCCCGTTCCGAGCGCGTTCAGTCCCAAGCTGGGAAGCTCCGCAGCCGGCCAACTCTCCCACTTGGAGATCATCACCTCGAACGTGGTGGTCGGCGCGTAAAGCTCGTCCAGCGTCAGCGTCTTGTCGTATAACCCGCCCTGCACGCCGGTCAACCGGTCAAAGCCGGCCCCGTACACGCCGGTCGCCTGCAGACTCTTGCTGCGCCACACCGCAGCGCCAGACAGCGCCACCGGGTCAGCCGACGCATCGAAGTCGATCCGGACGAAGATGTAACCGCCCAGATACCCAGTCGGCGCCTGGAACAGCACGGTGTACGGCTTGCCGTCGGCATCCAGCAGCAGCGTGCCGCTCATCGAGGCGGCAGTGCCGTCCGCCAACTTGCCGGTGGCTTTGACTGAACCGTTGGCCGCGACTGTCAGCGTCAGATATCCGCTGCCGAACTCGTCAGCGTCAAGCGGATCGGCATCCGGCAACACGGCCGTATAATAGCCCTGACACGCGGCGATGACCGCCTGACGGGGTGCGTCCAACGGACTGGCCGCCCAAGCGTTGAGGTTCATGTCGCCTGCAATCTGCGGCAGTTGCCCGTCCACAAAGGGACCCACCGAGACCAGACCGGGAAACGCCGTACCCACACCGATGACAAGCGCCACGCGAGTCGTCGTGCCGGCGATGGTCGCAACGGTATTGGTGATCCAGTACGTGGTTCCGTCTACATAGTCGAAGCCATCGGCGGAGAAGGCGTAGCTCTTGCCCGCGAACTGGAACTTGCCCGAAGTCCTGCCTGTGTTAACCACCGTCATAGAGGCAATTCCGTTGTTTGTCGTCGTGCTGTCCCCGTACAGGGCATCACCGTTAAAGGTTCCGTAAGCGCCCGCTGGCAGCGCCTCGATCGTGTAGACGAGCGCCAGTGTCGTGCCGGCCGTCGTGACCGCGCCGACCTTGCTCGAAACCTGGATCAGCACGGTGCCCGTGCCGGCCTTTGTCGGCACGCCCTTGACCCAGACCGCACCGCCCTCCACCGCCAGCGACAGCCCGGTCGGCAACGTGCCGGTCTTGACTTTCGCGCTCACCGTACCCGCGCCGACATCCACCGGCAGCGGACCGATCATCACGTGTACGCCGGCCACCATCTTCACCTTCAGCGTCGCGTCGGTCAGGCTGTCGAACCAGGTCTGGTCCTGCACATCGCCTTCGGTCACATCAAAAGCCGGAGCTGCGAGCGGAACAACCGTTGTGCTGTTCACCGTGCCCTTCACAACGATCAGATTCGTTCCGTCTCCCAACGTCAGATCCACGCGCCAGAAGAGCGTCCCGACACTCGCCGGCAAGGTCACCGACGTGTCCGGGCCGCTGCCGACCAGCGTCGTCACCGTGCTGCTGCTGGCTCCTGTATACACGCGGTTCGACCAGACGACACCGCTGATGCCTTTGACATCCGCGAACGCATCGGACCAACGCAGCGCAAGTGGCCCAGTTCTCACGACCGAGCCCGCGACCGGCGCGATCGGCGTCACGGCCGGCAGCTTGACATAGCTCGGACCGGTGATGGAGGCGAACGACTGGTCGGTGCTGCCGCCGTCGCGTGCGAAACTCCACGTGACGGTCTGCACGCCTGCGGGAAGCACAACGACCGTGTCGCTGCCGTCCGTCGCAACGTTCTGCGCCGACCGGCTGCCGACCTTGAGCGTAAAGACTCCCGAATCGGATTTCGCACCCTTGAAGACCAACACGCCGGGGCCCGTGAGAGCGGCCGTCATGACCGAGGTGCCCGCAGCCGCAGGCGGCGCACAACGCAACGCGTCGCCTTGCGTGAGGAACCAGGCGTCAGCCGTGGTTTTGAACGGAATCGCAGGATGCAGCGAGGTATACGCGACAAGCGAGGACACATAGGCCGCATCGGACACCGTCAGGGTTGCGCGCGTCTTGCCTAATGTCGCCGCGGCTCCCGTTGCCGTGAAGTCGAGGTACAATGTCCGTGCCGGCTGATAGCCAGGCTGCTCAGGAATGATCACATCCTTTTCTTTTTCTCCGCTTTCCAGGCTGGCCCAGCTCAACGGCGCGGGCGCGGGCGAACCGTCCGACCACGTGAAGACTGCCGAAGCCGGCAGGCTGGTGCCGAGGGTGCGCGCGAGCCAGAGAACGAGAGGATCGCCTTCATGAACCGAGATCTTGGTTGAGCTGAGGAGCGCCGTCTTATTGCCGGCAGGTCCGTAAGAAGTATACCCGATCTTGCCGGGTGTGGGCGCCGTATTTTCAATGATCGTCACGCTCTGATCGAGATAGAGCCCGCCGGAAGCCGTGGCCGGATTGGGCGTCATGTGAATGAAGAAAGTTTCATTACCTTCCCAGACCTTATCAGTGACGAGCGCGACGCGTCCTGTCCGCACATCGGAACCGCCCGCTGTCCAGGTCAGCGTCACCGGCGTCGCCACATAATCGGCACCGGCCGTAGCCGTCCCGTTACTGAAGGACAGCGTCGCCGAAGTAGCTGCCGCATCGCCCGAGCGGCGCGCGACCACCAGCAACTCTGCGGCTGATCCACTCACAGAAACCGCATTCGTGGCGAGGCTCAACGTACACGGCACCCATTCGCGATAGTTGAGTGTGTAGCTGACCGTCGCGTTGGTGTTCGCACTGCGGCTGATCTTCAGCAGAAGGTTGTCCGTATCCGTCGCGTTGAAAGCAAAGGCCGTCGTCAGCGAGGCCAGGGGCATGTTGGTCAGCGTCGTCGCTGAGGTTCCGAGATAGAACGTGGCGGTCAGATTTGATGCCCCGCTCTGCGTGAAGTCCGAGGCCCACACCCGGTACTCGGTGTCCGCCACCAGGTTGGTGAAGCGGTACCAGTCGGCCGTGTCGCTCTGGTTGAGGTAATGGGGCGTCGAGGTCTTCGCCACCTTCGACATGGCCAGACGCGTCGCCCCGGCCTCGCTGTCATCGGCAGTGTCGAACGCGTCAACCGCGGGCGGCGTGTTCGGCGGCGTCACATACGTGCTGATGTAACTCTCGACTTTGTTAATGAAAGCCTGTCCGTTTTCAGCAGATGCCGGCACAACAGGAGAAAACCGCGCTGTGAACCGCCTGACTTCGCTCTCATCTGAGTTTGAAGATAACCAATGCCCTTTCCAGTAAATGAGCACGTAGGGGAAAAGTCCGCTGGAGTTCTTAGCCCACGTGTGAACCTTTGTTGCGTTATTATCACCATCGTCTTTCACATAGAGCATGACCAGCTTACGATTCTGCCGGTAATTGATGAAGTTGTTGCACCCCATCTGAAGGTCGAGGTTGTCGCAAAAATGACACCCCGAATCGCCCCAGACGACAAGCATCGGTATCCCTGTATCATCGGCAAGCTGTTTGGTCTTGGCATAGCTGGTATGCCACTCGCCCAGCACAACCGGATCATTTACACCCGCCGCCGGAAGCCTGGCCTCACTCATTGCAGCGACCAGAATGGTCATCGCGGAAAACACCAGAAAACCTTTATGCCACGACATGCCTACACCATACCTTTCTGTGAACACGCATATTGGATCCACAGGTCGCAGAACCCAACTCTTCTAAAAAGATAGAGTATATGTTAGCCAATATTCTGTTTTTGTCAACAGCAAACCGCAGGAAGTGCAGGGCGTTTCTATTTGACCCGATTTGCGGCT
>JANYBJ010000280.1 GCA_025360845.1 bacterium | reverse complement strand
TTGAACATCTTGCCTTCCATCTGCTCCAGGGTGAAGAGCGGCATGAGCACGATGATGATGATCAGGATGGAGAAGAGGATCGGGCGCGCGACCTCCGTGATGGCCTCGAACACGATCGTGTTCTTCAGCGCCTTGCTGCCCGCCCGCTCGGTCAGGAAACGCGCGATGTTCTCCGTGACCACGATGGACGCGTCGACCACCATGCCCAAGGCAAGCGCGAGCCCGCCCAGGCTCATGAGGTTCGCAGTCACGCCCTGCCAGCCCATCAGGAGGAAGGTGATGAAGGCCGTGAAGGGCAGGGCCAGCGCCACGATGATCGCGCCGCGGAAATTGCCGAGGAAAATGAACAGCACGAGGATCACGAAGACGCTGCCCTGCATCAGCGCGTCGCTGACGGTCTTGATGCAGGCCTGGATCAGCGAGGTGCGGTCGTAGAACGGTTTGAGGGTGACGTCCTTGGGCAGGCTGGCCTGGATGGCCGGGATCGCCTTCTTGACGCTGTCCACGACGAGCTTGGAGTTGGCCCCGCGCAGCATGATCACCATGCCCGCGACGGTCTCGCCCTTGCCGTCCTTGGAGACCGCGCCCTGCCGGGTCTGCGGGCCGATTTTCACGTCCGCCACGTTTTTCAGATAGACGGGCGTGCCGTCCTTCGCATGGAGCACGACATCTTCAATGTCGGAAATGGACTGAAACAGGCCGACGCCGCGGACATACGACTGTTCCCAGCCCCGCGTGAGGAAGCTGCCGCCGGAGTTGGCGTTGTTCCTCTCGATCCCCGCAAGCACGTCCGGCAACGTCAGCTTGTACTTCAGCAGTCGCGCGGGGTCGACCAGCACATGGTATTGTTTGACAAATCCGCCGAAGCTGTTGACCTCGTTCACCCCGGTGATCGAGCGCAGTTGCGGCGAGACCAGCCAGTCCTGGATGGTGCGCAGCTCCATGGGCGAGCGGCTGGCGCTCTCCAGCGTATACTGGTAGATCTCGCCGAGGCCCGTGCTGATCGGTCCCATTTCCGGCTCAACCCCTTGCGGGAGTTGTTCCTTGGCGGACTGGAGCCGCTCGAAAACCAGTTGTCGAGCGAAATAGGTGTCGACGTCGTCCTCGAAGACGACGATGACCTGCGAGAACCCGGCCTTGGACATGGAGCGCACTTGGCGGACCTTTGGCAGCCCCTGCAGCGATTTCTCGATGGGGAACGTGACCCGCTGTTCGACATCGACCGAGGCGAGCCCCGGAGCTTCGGCCAGAACCATGACCTGCACGTTGGTGACGTCCGGGAAGGCGTCGATGGGCAGCAGCCGCCAGGCGACCACGCCTGCCACGGACACCGCTGCGGCGGCCATGATGACCAGGAGCCGCTGCGTCAGAATGAACTTGATAAAATGATTCAGCATAAGCGAGTTCCTAAATTCATAATCGTAATCGTACTCATCATCTTAATCTGCGCAGCCGGCTCCCATTTTGGCCCGCAGGACGTCGGACTTGAGGATGAACGCGCCTTCCGTCACAATCTTTTCGCCCTCGGACAAACCGCGTGTGATTTCCACGCTGTCTGCAAACTCCCGTCCGACTTCCACATCCGTGCGAAGGGCGAACCCGTCGCGGATCAGCCGGAAGACAAAGTGCTTTCCCTCGTCGGCCAGCAGCGCGGTTTTAGGCACCGCGACCACTTTTTCCTGTGTGTCGAACACCGCGCGCGCCGAGCAGAACATGCCGGGCCGCAACAGGGCGTCGGGGTTCTTCAGCACGGCGCGGACTTTGACCGTGCGGCTGTTCTCATCCATGGTGGACCCGATCAGGTCGATCACGCCTTCGAAGGTCTTGTCAGGATAGGCGCCGGTCACAATCTGTACGCGCGGGGCGGCTTTCTTCGCCTCGACAGCGAGCCGATCGAGGTCCTGTTCGTAAAGGCTCATCCAGGCCCAGACGTTCGAGAGGTCGGCGATCAGCAGGAGTTCCTTGCCCGTCTCTGCCGCCTCGCCCGGCGTGACGCGCTTTTCAATCACGGTGCCGGCTTGAGGCGCCCTGACGGGCAGCTTGCCGATTTTCCCGACCTGGTCGTCGGAGGTAAGCGAGGTGATCGAGGCGCTGTCCAGCCCCATGACCGCCAGCGCGTTCTCGGCGGCCTCCAGCTCGATGCGGTACTCGTCGTACTTCATTTGCGCATCGACACGGTCAGATTCCGGGCTGATCTTCTGTTCGGCCAGAGCCTTCTCCCGGTTCAGATTGTTCAGCGCGAGCGCGGCCAGCGCCTTGTTCTTGCGGAACCCGCCGATCGCGCGCCCGAGTTCGGCGCTTTCGATCTCGAACAAGACATCGCCTTTTTCGACGTGCGAGCCTTGCTCGGCACGCACGGTTGTGACGATGCCGGGAATGCGCGGAGAGACATGGGTCAGGGCGTTGGCGTTCAAACCGATCTCGCCGTTCATGGTCAGCAACGACTGCGCGATCCGTTTTTCCACGGGCTCGAAGGAGACGATTCCGCTGGTGTTCGTCGGCGAGCGGACGAGTGCGGCGTCGAGCTTCACGAGGCCGAGTTCGTAGCGGCATTCATTGCACGTATACTGCGGCACCTTGCATTCGCACTGGACCGTGAAGAGTTCGTCCAGCGTATAGGCTTTGGGCGCGGCACGACCTTCATCTGACGCGAACAGGGGGGTGACGGTGAGCGTTGTCACAAAAAGGAAAAGGGCTGTGTTGTGCTTCATAAAATTTTCTGTTTGGAGGTGTTAGAAAGAGGATGAGGAGGTGTTGGTGAGACGGTCGAGTTCAATGCGCAAACCGTTATAATCAGTCACGATCTCGATCAGGCGGAGCCGCGTCTCCATCAGCGTCCGGCGCGCTTCGAGCACATCGAGGTACCCGACTTTGCCCTGTTTATGCGCCTGCCTCACAAGGGTCAGGGCGCGTTCGGAAACCGGCACGACCGCTTCTTTCAGGCGAACGTTTCGCGCGGTCATCGTCTCCATGCGTGCATAGAGCTGGCGGATGCGGCTCTCATACTTCAGGCGGGTCGCGACAGCTTCAAGCCGCGCGGCCTCCGCATCGGCTTCGGCGGCGTGAACGCCGTCCATCGTGCGCGTGAAAAGCGGCAGTTCAACGCCCACGCCCGCGACAAAGCCGAAATCGCCGGTTTCTTCGAAGCGCCGCATTCCGGCGCTGAGCTCCAGGTTCGGGATCCGCGCCGAACGCTCGGTGTTGATCCGCGCCTCGCAGGTCCGGGCCTGGGCGTCTGCGGCAAGCAGGTCCGGGTTCTGTGCGGCTTGCACCAACAGCGCGTCCAGCGGCGGCAGTGCCGCCGGTGGCGCTTCGAGCGAGCCGTCCACCGCATCAAACGACGGCTCGGTCTCGCCCCAGCACACGGCCAGATCGCGGAGCGTGTCACGCTGTTCGGCCTTGCGTGCCTCCCGTTCGATCTCCGCTTTCGCCGTCTCGGCCCGGGCGCGTTCGGTCTCCAGAACCGTGGCCTTGCCCGCCTGTTCGCGGGCAAGGGCGACCTCTTCGGTTTCGCGGACCAGCGCCAAGGTTTCCTCAGCGAGGAGGACCTTTTCCTGTGCTGAAAGTACGGCCAGCGCGGCACGGCGCGTTTCAAACAACAGCACACGCAGCCGGGCCTCTTGTTCCGCGCGGCTCAAGGCGGTCTCGGCCTCGGCAACGGCCGTCCGGTGCCGGCGCTTATCGCCCAGTTCGATCTCCTGCGAGACCGCCACCGTAGTCTCGGCCGCGTCGACGCCTTCGACGGCGCCGGAGCCGGCCACGTTCTCGACTTCCGTTGTCAGACGCGGGTTGACGGGCCGGGAGGCCTGTTTCGCGCGATTGACGGCGGCCTCGGTTTTATACGTGCCGGCTTTGAGTTCCAGACTCCGCTCCGTGACGCGCCGCAGGCACTCGTCAAGCGTCACGGTGCGTGGCGTCGCGGGCTCGGCCGCGTGGAGGGTGATGGACTGGATCAGTACGACAGGCAACAGGCACGCGGGTGCCCGGCGGGAAATAGACAACGACATGTGAAAACGACCTTCCGACAGAAGAGTTCAAAACGCGCACGGTTAAGCAGGAGCTGGAGGCCCCTGGACAGCAGGCTAGCCGTTCGTGAGCGGCGGTCGGAAGATGTCGTCAGGAAGAAGCAGTCCGCAGATCTTTTCGTCCGGCGAGGGGATGAACACCGTGATCGGCTGCTCGATCAATACGGGCGCCTCGTCGGCAGGCTCGAATGCGGTATGGCAGACGCAGGAACAAGCCGTCTCCGAGGCGGAGTGGTCACACGACGCGGTGTCGCTGTGGCCGATTAAGGCGTGCGCAACCGTTAGGAACCAAACGGCGACGGTCACCAACGTCAGAAACCGTAAAAATCTATACCATGCCTTTTCCATGCGAAGGGGGATTAAGATACCTTATTTTTTCAGGGTGTCAAGTGTTGTGCTCGATTATTAAGGATGCCGGCCGCCGGACGTCAGTCCCTGCCTGGGCGGAGCACTTTGTCGTCCGCCCACAGTTCCAGTTCAGCCAACTGAGTGATGCCGTTGCCGATGTTCCGCGTGATGTTCAGCCGGTAGTAAGGGTAGGCCGTGCTGTTGCTGAACGTATAGGCTTGAGCCATGTTCCTGCCGGAGAAAACCTGATTGGTCCGCGTGTCCAGCGTGGCCCACCCCGTTCCGTTCACCGAACCCTGGAACTGCCAGTCCGTCGGGTCCCGCTCCGGCCCGTCCTGGCCGCTGATCATCCGGTAACGCGTCACCGCCCAAGCGACGCCGTTGGTGAACCGGTACTGCAGCCAACCGGTGTTCGCCAACACCAGCCACTTGCTGTTTAACACGCCGTCGAAAGCCTTGGCCGCAGTCTCGTGAGGCGGATTCTCACCGCTGGCGGAAGCCACGCCCTGGACTGCGGGATCGTAGCCGACACTCTCATACTGCAGGATCGGAATCCAGCGGAAGGGCGTGCCGATGACCTGATTCGAGTCGGGGCTTTCCCCGCTGACCTTGTTAACGGCGCTCACCACGAAGGAGTAGGGGATGTCGTTGACCAGCCCCGTGTCCGTGTAGCCGAGGCCGGTCACGCCCTTCGCGACCGTGGTGTACGGACCGCCACGAACAGTGGCGCGCTTGACGGTGTAGCTGGTCGCCTCCGGCCATAAGGGAAGCCAGTTCAACACGACGCGCCCGTTGCGTCCGACCGCCGTCAGAACAACCGGCGCAAGAGGTGCAGGGAGTGTCGGCTTCACGCTCACGGGCGCCGAGTCGGGACTCTCGCCGAGCGAACCCATGGCCGAAACGACGTAATAGTAGATGGTGCCGTTGACCAGTCCCGCATCGAGATGCTCGCCTGTGCAGGTCACCCCTTTGGCGACGGCGGTATAAGGGCCGCTGCGGGACTTCGAGCGCTTGACGTTGTACCCGGTCGCATAGGCCGAGGCCGTCCAACTCAGCCAGACCTGCGCGTTGTCCGCGACGGGCTTGAAAAGCGTCGGCGCGAGCGGAAGCCGGTTGGCTCCGGCAGCCGCGTTCTCTCCGGGTTTGAAGGTCGCCCTGAAGACCGCCATGTTGGTCGCATTGACGAAATTACAGCCCTTGGGAAGGCCGATCCCGTAGATCGCGTTCTCATTCTGCAACGCCAGTTCGCAGAGGGAAAAAACCTGGCCGAACCCCGTGTCGTATTCGATCATGGGCTGGCCCATCGCCGTTGACCTGCCCAGTGCCGAGCCTCTCTCGGCGGTCAACATCGTGTCGGGTCCGAGAAGGCCGCAGCCGCCCGCGATCGGCACCCAGTTGGTTCCGCTCCACGTCCACCCCGCCACATTGATCGTACCGCCCTTGTCGATCTGGACCGAAGATTGCTGGGCCACGCTCTTGGACCGGATCACCAGGTCGGCCTGGTTGGCCTCCCCGTCTTTTCCCCGCAGCGGAAGTCCGGGAATGACCTTGCCGTTCGCCTTTTTCCAAGTGGCGCCGCAGTCATCGGACACCGCATACACGAGGCCCTGGCCCTCGGTTCCGGCCGTGTTGCCTGCGATCGAGAAATGGAGCCGGTTGCTGCCGTCGAACCGGGGCTGGGTCTGATAAGCCTCGAAGGCGCTGGTGTACTCCCAATACAGCACGGTGTTGTAGTTAGTCGCTCCCGGCGCGGCGGCTGCCGCGGAGCCGCCCAGCGCGGTCCAGAGGCCGTTGGTGGTGCTGTACCGGTAAACCCCGTAGGCGATGAACGGCTCGGAGTATTTGAGCGGCGCCCCCTGAAAAGCCCGGACGCGCGAGGAGAAATAGAGTTCCCCGTTGCGGTCGTAGAAAAAGCGGCTGTCGCCTCCCCACTCCACACCGGGAAAGGCCGTGGCGGAAGCCAGCCCGCCGGCGTACGTGAAGCCGCCCGTGACATCCAGCGGCTTGTTGGAGCGCCAGTAGAGCATGTTCTGATACTGATAGCGCTTGACGTACGTGCCGGCCCAAGGCGCGTAGCCGTGCATGTCGCCGATGATGTGGATATAACCCGTCCTGTCGATGCCCATCGTGAAGCGGTTGTGCCCGTCCGGAGAGGCCGTGTAATCGGGATTGGGGTCCAGCGGAACCGCGGTGACCGCGCCGTCGCGGGCGATTTGCGTGACCATCGGCCGAAGCTTCAGATCCGGCACGACAACAAACGTGCGGCCCCGAGCGTGCTGCACGGGCGTCCACAGAGGATGGACGCCGTTGAGCGGATTGATCGCCGCCGTGTAGAGGGTCGAAACCTCCAAGACCTCGGCCCTTGCACTTCCGGACAACCCGGCCATCACCATCACGGCACCCGCGACACACCGCACGTTCATGATTCTTCCTTTCACGCTGAACCCGCCGGAAACAGTTGTTATTCTTGGTTTTTAGAGTAATCGGGAGGCGCCGCCGGCGTCAACACGTATTTGGGTGTATGATGGAATCTGGCGATGACACTTCCGCAAAACCTTGGCGTCGTTGGCGTCCGAATGGTAACCTATGTTTTTAATTCCGGTTCCGCCGGGGTAGGTGATGTCCAAACTTAACAAGAGGGAGCCTCATATGAAGAAACAGTCGGCACTGGCCGTGCTCGTGTTCGCAACGGTGTCCGCGATGGCGGACGTGACCCTGCCTGGGATTTTCACGGATCACATGGTCCTTCAGCGCGACCTTCCTGCGGCCGTCTTCGGCCAGGCGGAGCCGGGCGAAAAAGTGACCGTGGCCTTCGCGGGGCAGGAGAAGTCGGCAACGGCCGATAAGGACGGCAAGTGGCTGGTCAGGCTGGATGCGTTGAAGGCGTCCACCAACGCATTGGCCATGACCGTTTCCGGGAAGAACAAGCGGGTCGTCAACGATGTCCTGGTCGGCGACATCTGGGTGTGCAGCGGCCAGTCCAACATGGAATTTACCCTTGGAGGCTGCAACAGGCCCGAGGATGTGAACCAGGCGAACCTCCCGCTGATGAGGCAGTTCCAGGTGCCCAACACCCCGGCGATCTATCCCCGGACCGATGCGCAGAACAATTGGGCGGTCTGCACCCCGCAGTCCGCGCCCGGCTTCACGGCCGTGGGCTTTTATTTCGGGCGCAAGATTCTTCAGGAGACCGGCGTTCCGATCGGCCTGATCAAAACGGCCTGGGGCGGAACGTTGGTCGAGCCTTGGGTCTCGCCGGACGGGCTGGCGTCAATCCCGGAGCTTGAAGCGGAAAGGGCTCAATTCGCGAAGCAGAAGAAGGACTATCTGGACAAGCTGTCGGCGGCGCTGCCCCTGATGGACGCCTATGTCGCCACGGCGAAGAAGGCGCTCGCGGAGAACGCCGAGCTGCCGGCCGCTCCGGAGCTGCCGGGGAATCCCATTTACAGCGGCGGGCATCCCGGCAACTGGCACGCCTTGTATTACGGGATGATTCATCCGCTCATCTCGTTCGGCATCAAAGGCGCGCTCTGGTATCAGGGCGAGTCCAACGGGGGAGAGGGCGACAGCTATTTCCAGAAGAAGCGCGCGTTGATCGGCGGCTGGCGCAAAGCGTGGAACCAGGGCGATTTCCCCTTCTATTTCGTCCAGTTGGCGAATTTCACAAACCCGAACGACAACCCCGAAGGCGGCGACGGCTGGGCGAAGGTGCGCATGTCCCAGACGAAAACGCTCACGATCCCCAATACCGGCATGGCGGTCGCCATCGAGCTGGCCGACATCGGCAACCCCGGCGACATCCACCCGAAGAACAAGAAAGACGTCGGCGAGCGGCTGGCCCTCTGGTCCCTGGCCAAGGATTACGGCAAGGCGGGCCTCGTCTACAGCGGTCCCCTTTACAAGGCGTGCAAGGTCGAGGGCGATAAGATCCGCATCA
The DNA here is from genome assembly GCA_025360845.1 of bacterium. Taxonomy (GTDB): domain Bacteria; phylum Verrucomicrobiota; class Kiritimatiellia; order RFP12; family UBA1067; genus JAHFSX01. Next base: position 5,199 of record JANYBJ010000280.1, on the reverse strand, counting down.
CGTTCGACAGCATCGGGTCCGGGCTGATGGTTGGGAAGAAGATCGGCTATGAGCCTACGGTTGCCGATCCGCAGGGCAAGCTGAAGAGGTTCGCCATCGCGGGTGAGGACAAGAAATGGGTGTGGGCCGATGCCGTGATCGACGCCGACACGGTCGTGGCCTCCTCGCCGGCTGTCGCCAAGCCCGTCGCCGTCCGCTATGCGTTTACGATGAACCCCGACGGCTGCAACCTGTACAACAAAGAGGGTCTGCCCGCCTCGCCGTTCCGCACAGACGAGTGGTAAACCATGCACGCTCAACCCGGTTCCCGCGGCAGCCAGGTACCGCCGCCCTCAGTTTCGCCGCGCGTCTGGCCTGCCGTGCTGATTGCCCTCGCACAGCTTTTGGCCTCGCGGGGTTTCGGGGCGGTCGTCTCCACCAACATTCAGATCGGCATGGTGCTGGGCCTGATTCCGCTGGCGTCTGCCCTGCTCCTGCTGGTCTGGTGGCTGGCGGCCAGCCGTACGCCTTGGCGCGACCGCCTGGCTGGAACCGGCCTTTTTATCGTCGCCCTGGCGTCGGCGGTGGGCTCGCAGCCGACGCTGGCCTTGGGCGCGCTGCTTCTGACGCTTGTCCTGCCGGCCTGCACCCTGACGCTCGCGTTGACGCTTGTGCTCACGTGCCGGGTTGCCTGGCCGTCGCGCCGCTGGCTGCTGGCGCTGGCGCTGCTCCTCTGCGCCGGCGTTTTCTGCGCATGCCGCGTCGACTCGATCGGCGGCGACCTGGCGCCGGTCGTGGTGTGGCGCTGGACAGCGACCGCGGGCGAGCGTTCGGCAGCGAGCCCGCTGGAGGAGACCGGCGAAGCCGCCGTATTGCCCTCGCAACTTGCAGACGGCGACTGGCCCGCTTTCCGCGGCCCGGCCCGCGACGGGTGTGTTTCCGATCCGGCGGCGACCCTCAGCCCCGGCCAACCGCCCCGTGAGTTGTGGCAGCATCCCGTCGGCCCCGCCTGGTCATCGTTTGCGGCGGTCGGCGACTATCTGTTCACGCAGGAGCAGCACGCCGGCAAGGAACTCGTCACCTGCTATCACGCCGCCACCGGCAAGCGGGTCTGGGTCAATCAGGTGGACGCGCGGTTCGAGGACAGCATGGGGCTGGGGCCCCGCGCGACTCCCGCGTACGACCGCGGCAGACTCTACACCCAAGGCTGCACCGGTATCCTTCAGTGCCTTGACGCCTCGACCGGGCGCACCCTGTGGAAACGCGACCTGACCCAAGAGACCGGCGGCCGCACGCCGCACTACGGTTTCTGCAGCTCCCCCCTCGTGGTCGGCGACCTCGTTATACAGACGTCCAGCTCCTCCGCGGGCAAGAGCCTCCTCGCCTTCCGCCGCGAGAGCGGCGAGCTCGCCTGGGCCGCCGGTCACGGCGAGGCCGGCTACAGCTCTCCCCACTATGCCGTTCTCGAAGGCGTCCCTCAAATCCTCATGGTCAGCAGCGGGGGGCTGCAGGCGTTCGACGCCGAGTCCGGTGCGCCGCTCTGGAAACACGACTGGAAGGTCGAGAATTTCCACCGCTGCATACAGCCGCTGGTCTTCGGCGGCAATCGCGTGCTGCTCTGCGCCACGGCCAATGTCGGCTCGCGCCTCTTTCAGGTTTCCCGGAAGGGGACGGCTTGGGAGGTCGCCGAAGTGTGGTTCAGCAAGGCGTTCAGGCCCTACTTCAACGACGGGGTGTACCACAAAGGCTTCTGCTACGGATTCGATGGCGAGCGGCTTGTCTGCCTCGACATGAAGACCGGAGAGAGGCGCTGGGAGGGGCCGCGGTACGGCGGGCAGCTCCTGCTCGTGCCGCGCTCGGACATGCTTCTCGTGCTCACCGAAAAAGGCAGGGCGGTGTACGTCCCTGCCCGTCCCGAAAGGTTCAGTGAAGCCGCCTCGTTTCAGGCGCTCGGCGGAAAAACCTGGAACCATCCGGTCATCGCCCGCGGGAAGCTCTACGTCCGCAACGCCGGAACGGCCGCCTGTTACGAACTGCCCGCGCCGCCGCCCGCTCAGCCGTAAGAGCAGCAGTAGTCGGCGAGACTCGCGACGTTCAGGCTGAACTTGGCGTGGGCGGGGACTTCGAACGACTCGCCGCCGCGCACGGTCTTCCACGCCGTCTCGCCGGGCAGCAGCACCTCGAGTTCGCCGGCCAGGATCTCCATGAGCTCCTTGGTGTCGGTGCCGAAGGTGTACTCGCCGGGCAGCATGATGCCGAGGGTCTTCTTCGACCCGTCCGCGAAGAGCACGGTGCGGCTGGTCACTTTGCCGTCCGAGTAGACGTTGGCTTTCTTGACGACGGTCACATTTTTGAATTCGCTCATAACCATTCCTTTCACTTTCTTGTTGGGTTCAGAGTTGAAAGCATAGGCAATTTAGGGATGATCCGCAAGCGGCGTCTTCAACGCAGCTTATGCTCATAAACGAATCTCGGTGTTTTTTCGCGGCTCCGCCGTGCGGCTGGCGCTGGATGAATGGTTCCATTCGCTTGGCATCAGGCCTGTCGTTGTGGCCGAGTTTGAGGCCCCGGCGTTTATGTGGTCATGGCTGCGGAAGGGCTCGGTTTTGTCGTCGCGCCATCCGTGATTGCCCGTGAGACATTGCGGCATTATGGACTTAAGTTGTTTGGCAGCGCCGAGGCGTGCCCACATCAGTACTATGCAATCACCGCAGAGCGTCGACTGAAACACCCCGCCGCAATCGCGATCACCGAGCACTCTCGGGCGGACCTGTTTGAGTGAGCACTTCTGACACGACGAAACCGTCCGGTAGCGCCTTGGGTCGCCACGCGTCGCTCTTGTCCTAAAAGAGCAAAATCAATGAGCCCCGCGGCGGCGGCACCGGCAGGGTGAGGTCGGAGGCCGGCTTGAACCCGCCGGGGCTGAAGGAGAAGACGCGGGCCTCGTCGGCCTCGCAGCTAAAATGGGCGACCGCGCCGGCCTCTACGCCGAAGTGCATGGTTGCGCTCTGATCCGGCACCCCTCCGGTCCCAAGGCCGTCGCCCTGCCTGACGCCGTTGGCATAGAAGCTCGTGAAGGTGCGGTGGCGCACCAGCGCGAACGCCGCCCACTGGCCGGGCACGACGTTGGTGAAGGTGTTGCCCACCTTCATGTCGTTGACGTAGGCGGCAAAACCCTTATCGACGCCGTCCCAGACGATGTTCATCCCCTTGCTCACGCCCAGGACGCCGGTACCGAAGATCTGGCTCGTGGCCGTCTGATTCTCAAGACCGGAGCCGGACGGAATGCGCAAGAACACCTCCACGCCCACCCCGTCGGCGGGCGCGTTCGGCAGCCCCGTTTCGTAGTATCCGACCGCACTGCCGTTTTGTGCCAGGCGATAGTAGTGGCTGCTGTTGTCGACGGCGCCGCGGTGAGCCACGACGGTGGCGGCTGCGGTCCAAGGGTCGACGTACTTGAAATCCTTTGCGGAGGGTGACGAATCCTTGGGCTGGTTGCCGGGGCCGGCCACCCCGTCCTCGCCCATGCGGTAGAGCGCGAGGTTCACGACGTCGCTCGGCACGGGCGCCGCGGGCGCCGAAAGCAGTGTCGCCGGATCGAACGCGCCAGACGTCAGGGTGAAGATGCGGGCCTCGTCCACTTCGCCTTGCGCGCACGTGCCCCCGCCCTGATTGGTGAAGAAGTGCATGCCTCCGTTCTCTGGAACGAAACCCGTCCCCAGCGTGCCGCCTTGCTGGACGCGGTTGGCGTAGAAGGCGGTCGTGCCGCGATGGCGCACCAGCGCGAGCGCCACCCACTGGCCGGGCAGGAAGTTGGTGAAGGTGTTGCCCACCTGGACCGTGTTGAGGTAGCCGGCAAAACCCTTGTTGACGCCGTCCCAGACGATGTTCAGGCCGTTGCCGCGCCCTGGCAGGTCGTTCCCCCCTGTTCCGAAGAAGTAAAGCATGCGGGTGTCCTTTTCGAAGCCGGACCCTTCCGGAAGGCGCACGAAGAGTTCAACCCCCACCCCGTCGGCGGGCGCGGTCAAGCCCGTCGTGTAGTACCCCCCGGGGCTCCCGAAAAACTGGCAGTACTGGGAGTTGCTGTTGGTGGCGCCGTCGCCCGTGACGACGGTCGCCTGATTGCCGTTAAGACCCTGGTAGTCATACCCGTTGCCGCTCGAGTCTTTGGGCGCGTTGGCGGCAGCGGTCCCGTCTTCGCCCAGGTGGTAGACCGCGAGGTTCACCAGCATGATCGGCTGCGGGGTCTGCAGGTCGGTCCCCGCGGCGAACTGGCCTTGGGCGAAGGAGAAGATGCGCGCCTCATCGACTTCGCCGGAGAACGCGGGATTGCCCCCGGCATTCACGCAGAAGTGCATGGCGTTGCCGGTTTCGCCGCTGGGCGGCGCCACGCCGCTGGCGCCGCCTTGCGGGACGCGGTTGGCGTAGAAGGTGGTTGTGCCGTTGTCGCGCACCAGCGCCAGCGCGACCCACTCGCCGGGCACGAAGCCGGTGAAGGAGGCACCCACCTGCGTGCCGCTGACAAAGCCGGCAAACCCTTTGACGGTGCCGTCCCAGATAATGTTCATCCCCGAGAGGTAGTTCCCGGTGCCGAAAATCTGAATCATTTGGGGCCGGTTCTCCCACCCGGAGCCCGCCGGCACACGCACGAACACCTCGACGCCCAGGTTATCGACCGGTATGGGCCACGCGACCGTGCATCCGTAGTAGAAGTTTCCGGCGAGAAAATAGTAGTTCGTGCTGCCCGCCACAGCCCCGAGGCCGTTCTTGATCTCAGCGGCTCCTCCGGCGTTGCCCGCAAAATTTCTACCATGGCCCGACGAATCCAAGGGAATGTTGTTCGCGCCTGCGCCGTCCTCGCCCAGGCGGTAGAGAACCTCGTTGGAGACCGTGGCCTGTGCTCCGGCGCAGACCAGCATTACGGCGATCATCGACAGCATGAGCTTGTTCATGTCATTTCCTTTTTTCGGCGTTTGGCTGTTACCTGAATCTCGCGACAGCTCCCTAACAAGCATACTTCAGTCACAATAACAGATGAGCCGGAGAATGTCAATGATGCTGTTCACCGGCTGTGAGTCGGGGGCGCATGGCAGTTCTGTTGAGGTCGGCGCATCGCAATCGTAATCTTGCTCGTAATCATAATCTTGATTTAGGCGCGCACGTTCTATTACGCTGTCATCATGAATGCGGCTGTTTGACCATGAGAAGTTGACCGTCTAT
>JANYBJ010000279.1 GCA_025360845.1 bacterium | reverse complement strand
CGACGCCGTCAGCATGGCGATGAACAGCGTCGACGGCGGCACGCCCATAATTTCAAAGGAAGCCGCCCGCGGCATCTTCTGGACCCGTTACCGTGCGTCGAGTGTACGGTCACGCAGACCGTCGCGAACGCGACGTACCCGTTCATTTACGGCAAGGTCATCTTCTCCTTCAGGCAGTGCGAGGCGATCGGCGGAGTCCGCGGCGCGGAGCAGCATCCGCCCTCGCACGTTCCGGGATACTCCGACAACTCGTTCTGCACAGGCATCGGGTGCGTGTGCGACGGCGGGCCTCGCTGGGTGGTCGGCTTCGACCACTGGCTCGTCAACACCCGCAACCTGAACCATCCGGCAGAGAGTCCCGAGTCCGACAAATACATTAACCACTGCCTGGGCGTTGTCTGGAGCGGCCAGCCGATTGATCTCGCTGATTTCTGCGAAAGCTGTGGCCTCGATCTAAGCAGCCTAGCAGTCTGGGAAGTCAACGGCGTGCGGCAGACGTTGTCCACGCTGGATTTGGGAACCGAACCGCCCGACCTCGAACCAACAATCTACAGGGTCAAGCTGCTCCAAGCGAGCAATCCAGGCATCGTGTGGGACCAGTTCATCCTGGTGGTCAACAACCACAGCACAAAAACGCTGTTTGATGACTGGTACACACGGTTCTCCGTTGAGACCAACTGGCTGGCCGAGCTGCCAGTCGCGTACAATAATACTTATGGGACGACCACGAATTGGCTAGGCGTCGTCAACACACAAGCCCATCCCGAGCCGAACGGGAACTCTGCTTTTTGGGAAACTCGCGATGAACCAGGGAAATTCTTCCATCACACATCAAAGTGGGAGATGCGATCTGTGCGAACCGCCGGAAAACATGGTCACCAATCATGTTACAAGTCCCCATGCACAAAAGAAGCCCGCCGGAACCGGCGGGCTTCTTGTCACACGACAGGCTATGCGCTCACTCAGTTCGCGCCGCGGCCCTTGACGCCAGTGGCCTTCTCGGCGCCGGCCTTGGCCTTTTCGTGCGGACGCAGCGCGCGCACGGCCGCGCCGGCGGTCCACATCTCGGAGTCGCGCATCACCTTGAGCTCCGCGTCGAGCTTCTGCTTGTAATCGTCCGTGCCGCAGACCTTGATGACGTGCTTGGCTTCGGCCTGGGTCTTGACCGCCTTGTAGAGGTCTTTGAAAACCGGCAGCGTCGCCTTCTTGAACTTCGGCTTCCAGTCGAGCGCGCCGCGCTGCGCCGTGGCCGAGCAGTTCGAGTACATCCAGTCCATGCCGTTCTCGTCGACCAGGCGGATGAGGCTCTGCGTGAGTTCCTCGACCGTCTCGTTGAACGCTTCGGACGGGCTGTGGCCGTTCGTGCGGAGCACCTCGTACTGGGCCTCCATGATGCCGGCCAGCGCGCCCATCAGCACTCCGCGCTCGCCCACGAGGTCGGAGGTCACTTCATGCTCGAAGGTCGTCGGGAAGAGATAGCCCGAGCCCACGCCGATGCCGATCGCCTTCGTGCGGTCGAGCGCCTTGCCGGTCGCGTCCTGCGCCACGGCGAAGCTGGAGTTGATGCCCACGCCCGCCAGGAAGTTGCGGCGCACGGAGGTGCCCGAGCCCTTCGGGGCGACCAAAATCACGTCCACGTCCTCACTCGGCTTCACGCCCGTCAGCTTGTTGTAGACAAACCCGAACCCGTGGGAGAAATAGAGCGCCTTGCCGGCGGTCATGAACGGAGCCACGCGCGGCCACACCTGCTTGATCGCGGCGTCGTTGACCAGCATCATCACGATCGTGGCCTTATCGCACGCCTCTTCGATATCGAACAGCGAGACGCCCGGCTTAAAGCCGTCCTTCACGGCACGCTTCCAGTCATTGGCGAAACGCTTGTCTTGGCCGATGATGACGTTGATGCCGTTGTCACGCATGTTCAGCGACTGAGCAGGACCCTGAACGCCATAGCCAATGATGGCGATAACCTCGTTCTTGAGGACTTTCTGCGCTCTCTTCAAGGGATACTCTTTACGTGTCACGACGGTTTCTACAACACCGCCAAAATCGATCTTGGCCATATTCAATTACTCCTCGTTAAAAAACACTTCCACAAAGCCATGGCGGCTTGACGACCACACAGTCGGGCGGAAAAGTGCGTTATATAATACCACCTTGCGCGTGTGACGCAAGTGCGATATTTTCCAATGTCTTTGCGCGTCCTCGCAACAGCCCCGTTTTTTTGGTACAAAGGATGCCATGCTTTATCTGCTCATAGCCTCGGTCATCTGGAGCTTTTCTTTCGGGCTGATCGGCAACCAGTTGGCCGGTCTGCCGCCCGCGTGGCTCGCGGCTCTGAGGCTGGCTGTGGCCGCGCTCGTCTTTCTGCCCTTCGCGCGCCGCGTGCCGCTCAAGACCGGCGCGGCGCTCTTCGGCATCGGCATGGTGCAGTTCGGCCTCATGTCACTCGCCTACATGAGCAGCTTCCGCTATCTCAAATCGCACGAGGTCGCGCTTTTCACAGTCATGACGCCGCTCTATGTGGCGGTGCTCAACGACCTGTTCAGCCGTACGTTCCACGGCGCCAACCTCCTCGCCGCCCTGCTCGCGGTCGGCGGCGCGGGCGTGATCCTCTGGAAAGGGGTCTCGTCGGAGGCCCCGCTGATCGGCTTCCTGCTGGTCGAGGTCTCGAACCTCTGCTTCGCGCTGGGCCAACTCGCCTACCGTAACGTGCTAGGCCGGGTCGAGCAGCCGCACGCCGACCTTCACGTCTTCTTCTGGCTCTACCTCGGCGGACTGACCGCACTCGCCCCGCTCGGCCTGTACAACGCCCTCGCGCACTCCCCGCACCTGACCTCCTCCCAGATCCGCGCGCTGCTCTATCTCGGCGTGCTGGTCTCAGGCCTGAGCTACTTCCTTTGGAACAGCGGCGCGCGCCGCGTGTCAACCGGCGTTCTCGCGGTCATGAACAACCTCAAAATCCCCTTGGGCGTCGCGGTCTCGCTGCTGGTTTTCCGCGAGTCCGTCAACCCCACCTGTTTGGCAGCCGGCATCGTCCTCATCTGCGCCGCACTGATTCCCGTTCTGCGGCGCAGCAAAGGCGGCACCTTTTCCTCCAGCACCTCAATCCGTCAATAGCTTATTATGAGTTCTAAGAAACGAAAAATGTCCAGATTCGTGCCCTACGACCTTTCGCAGAAACCGCGCCGTACGCCGCTTCCGAAGACAACGGCGCTGGTGTTGCTCGACTCCTCGGGCCTGCGCAAAAAGGTGGCCAAGGCCTGCGAGCAGGCCCGCAAGAAATTCACCTCCGCGACGGCGGAGTGGGATCGTTACCGGACGCAGGATGTGCCTGTATTTACCCGCGAGCTTGCGCTCTTCGCGGGCCCCCTGCGTGAAGAGATGCGTGTCCTGATGCCCAGATACGAGGAGCTTTCCGACCTGCTCGCCGAGGTCATGGATGAAATCCTGTTTTCAGGTGACGACCCCTCCTTGTGTTTGGCCAGAGTCGAGGCGCACAAAGACGAACCCGACTTTCCTGACAGCTCTGACCCCGATGCGGACGCGGAGGTTCAACCCGACTCGGAGGCGGATTTCGAAGATGAACTGAACGAGGACGCGGATGACACATGGGATACGGACGATGCTTCGGAAGATGATTTTGACGACCTGTTGCGCCATCTGATGGGCATGCCCCCGAAATCCAGAAATCCAAAGCAGGAAGCGCCCAAAAATAGTCGCCTCAAGGATCTGTATCGGGAACTGGTGCGTACGTTGCATCCGGATCAGGGCGGCCACATGACGCCGGAACGGATGCACCTCTGGCACGAGGTCCAGGACGCCTACCGCACAGGCGACCTCGCTCGGATGGAGATCCTGCATTCAAAGGGCGGACTGGTGACAGACCTGACCTCTGTGGCTACGCCCATCTCGAGGCTTCTGTCGATCACCGAACTCTTCAAGAAATCCTTGCGGGACCTGAAGCGCCAGATGCGTCCGGCCATGGACGACCCTGCCTGGAAGTTCTCCATCCTTACGGAGAAAGAGCGGAAAAAGGTCCTCCTCAAGACCGAAGTCCTTCTTAAAGAGGATATCGCCACGGTGAAGTTCAAGATCCGGGACATAGAGGCGCAGTTGGAGGATCTCCGCAATTCGGGTAAACGTTCAAGGGGGAGCAGAGGCGGCTCAAGGCGCCGGTTGACTGACAACGATGTGTACGATTTGTTCGGCTCATCTGGCATCCCTGTTTTCTGACTGTAACTCCCTCATTGTCCGTCCCCCGCTTTTCTATTACACTCCTATTCTTGAATGACCGCCCTTGTACGGGCGAATAATCATTCGCCCGTACCCATGGACCGCCTCTCATACCTCATCCGACGCCTGCTGCTCGTCATCCCCACTCTTCTGGGCATCACGATCGTGTGCTTCTCGCTCACGCGGTTGCTGCCCGGCGGCCCGGTCGACATCCAGCTCATGAAGATGCGGAACATCGGGGGCGCGGATAGCCGCGGCACCGCAGGCGTCGCCCAAGTCACCGAAGAGTACCGCCAGGAGCTGAACAAGCAGTTCGGCTTTGACCGTCCCGTCCTCGTGCAGTACTTCGACTGGCTCGTCAACAAGCGCATGGGTATGCGGATCTCCTCATACGACTACCCCAACCGCACCGCGTGGCAGCTCATCTCCTCGCGCATCCCCGTCTCGCTCTGGTTCGGCATCACCAGCTTCCTGCTGAGCTACCTCATCTGCATCCCCCTCGGCATCGCCAAGGCCCTGCGCCACCGCATGACCTTCGACGCCGTTTCCAGCATCTTGGTTTTCGCCGGTTACGCCATCCCCGCCTTCGCGCTCGGCATGGTGCTCAAGATGCTCTTCTGCGGCACGGTCGAGGGTCTCGGCGACGTCTTCCCGCTCGGCGGCTTCGAATCCGATTTCGCGGGTTCCGTCTCTTGGGGCGAACGCCTCTCCGACCGGGCCTGGCACATGGTCCTGCCGGTCGCCTGCTACGTGGCGGGCAACTTCGCGGTGCTCACGCTCATCATGAAGAACTCCCTGCTCGACCAGATCGCCAGCGACTACGTGCGCACCGTGCTCGCCAAGGGCGCCACACGCAAGCGCGCCATTTGGGGCCACGCCTTCCGCAACGCGCTCATCCCCATCGCCACCGGCTTCGGCTCGATCCTCGGCATGTTCTTCGCGGGCTCCATCATCATCGAGAGCATCTTCGAGATCCCCGGCATGGGCCGCCTGAGCTGGGACGCTCTCACCGGCCGCGACTACGCCGTCTTCATGGCGCTGCTCGCGCTCACCGCGGTCATGGAACTCATCGGCAACCTCATCTCCGACTTCTGCTACCTGCTCATCGATCCGCGCATGCACTTTGGAAAATCATGAGACTCGTCCCTTCCATACGACTCTCGCCGCTGACGCAGAAACGTTTGCAGAACTTTCTGCGCATCCGCCGCGCACGTGTCTCGCTCGTGGTCCTGACCGCGCTCTTCGCCGTCAGCCTCATCTCCGAACTCCTCTGCAACAGCCGCCCGCTCTACCTGCGCGTCAACGGCAAGCACTATTTCCCCTTCGTCCAGAACCTCACGCAGCAAACCCTGCTCGGTCCCGGCGCGGACGCCACCCGCGTGAACTACCACGCGTTCACCGCGTCTCCCGCCTTCACCGCCGACCCGCGCAACCGCGTGCTCTGGGCCCCCGTCCCCTTCAGCCCCGGCGATGTGGCCGACGCGGCCTCCTTGAGCGCATACCGCACGGTCAAAGTCTCGGTTGTCCCCGAAACGTATGTGGGCCGTCTCAACCTGCTGCCCGATCAGTCGGTGATCCTGCCCGTGAGCTGCGGACCCTTCTTTCCGGGCGCGGCACAGCTCGAAGGCGTCCGCCTCGACACGCACTGGAAACTGCCGGAGAAACTGCAGGCCGCGCTCGCCGACCGCTTCGCGGGCCGCGCCTCGCCCGCGCAAAGTTTCACCCTCGCGCACGTTACGCAAGCCGCATTGACCGCACGCGTCAGCCTGCCCGAAACGCAGTCGCGGCCCACGCCGCCCGCCTCGGTGCGGCTGATGTTCCGGCAAAGCACGCCGCCCGACCTGCCGCTCCAGCTCGGCTTCCGCCGCAACACAGAGGGAGGCGTCTATCCGGTCACGGGGCGCGCCTGGCAAAAGATCCCGGCCGCATACCGGCCGCACATCTTGAAGCTTGCGGCCGAAGGCTTCGCGGGCTCCGCGCCCTCAGCCTCCATCGTCTGGAAGGACCGCCACGCCTCGGTCGCCTGCGCCCTCAACGAGATCGCCTGGCCCTATCCGCCCGTCAAAGGTCACTGGATGGGCATCGACGCCGCCGGGCGCGACGTGCTCTCCCGAGTGCTCTACGGCATGCGCATCTCCATGGCCTTCGGCCTGCTGCTCGTGGTGTGGGCGATGGCCTTCGGCCTTGTGATCGGCGCGGTGCAGGGCTTTTTCGGCGGCTGGGTGGACATCACCGGCCAGCGCATCACGGAGATCTGGAGCGCGCTGCCCTTCCTCTACGTCATGATCCTGATCGGCTCGGTGCTCGGGCGCAGCTTTCTGCTGCTGCTCATCTGCTACAGCCTCTTCAACTGGATCGGCATCTCCTACTATGTCCGGGCCGAATTCCTGCGCTTGCGCGACCGAACCTTCGTCGAGGCCGCCCGCTGCCAAGGGCTGTCCTCCGCCCGCATCATTTTCAGCCACATCCTGCCCAACGCCCTCACCCCGCTGATCACCCTCTTCCCCTTCAACCTCATCGGCGCCATCGGGGCGCTCGCCGCGCTGGACTTCCTCGGCTTCGGTCTGCCGCCCCTCACCCCGAGCTGGGGCGAACTCCTCCAGCAGGCGCAGATGTTCCGCTGGGCCTGGTGGCTGATCCTCTTCCCCTCCCTCGCGCTCTTCTCGGTGATGCTCCTGACCGTGCTGATCGGCGAAGGCCTGCGCGACGCCTTCGACCCCCGCCAACAAACGAAAATGGAGTAGATGCCAATCATGAGAACTAACGTCGCCTGAAGGATTACGAGTAAGATTACGATTACGAATGGCGTCGCACCCTCCTAATCCTAATCGTGCTCGTAATCTTAATCCGTTTGAAGCTGCCGACAAATTTTGACCTATGCTACTTTCTATCACAGATCTCCATATCCAGTTCGAAGCCGAGGGGCAAGTCACCCGCGCCGTGGAGGGCGTCTCGTTCAGCCTCGACCGCGGCCAGGTGCTCGGCCTCGTCGGCGAGTCGGGCTGCGGCAAATCGGCCACGGCCATGAGCATCCCGCGCCTGCTGCCCTCGCCGCCCGCACGCGTCACGCAGGGCCGTGTGTACTTCGACGGGCAGAACCTGCTCGACATGCCCCTGACCGACCTGCGCAAGATCCGCGGACAGAAGATCGGCGTCATCTTTCAGGACGCCATGTCCTCGCTCTCGCCGCTGCACCGCATCGGGCCGCAGCTCGAAGAGGTGATCCGCCTTCACCGCCCCGTCTCTTCCGCCGCCGCACGCGCCACCGCGCTGGAGTGGCTCGGCCGCGTCGGCATCCCCGATCCGGCGCAACGCGCCAAGGCCTACCCGCATGAGCTCTCCGGCGGCATGCAGCAGCGCGTCATGATCGCCATGGGGCTCCTTCTGGAACCGGACCTCATCATCGCCGACGAGCCCACCACCGCGCTGGACGTCACCCTCCAGGCGCAGGTGCTCTGCCTCATGCGCAAGCTCCACCGCAAGAACTCGGGAATGCTGCTCATCACGCACGACATGGGCGTGGTCTCGCAGATGGCCACCCACATCGCGGTCATGTACGCCGGACAGATCGTCGAACAGGCCGAGGCCGCAGCGTTCTTCAGCAAGCCGCTTCACCCCTACTCGATCGCCCTGCTCGAAGCCATGCCCTCCGCCGCCACGCGCGGCAAGCGCCTCAAGGCCATCCCCGGCCAGGTCCCCTCCGCAGGCGCTTTCCCGGCCGGCTGCCGCTTTCACGACCGCTGCCCCGTCGCCCGGCCCGACTGCGCCCAGACGCCGCCCGCACTGCGCCCCTGCGGCAGCCGCCTCGTCCGCTGCCCCTACGCGGCTCAGTAAGTTGGGCGTTCGTGCTTATCGCCTGAACGGTTTCAGCGGATGCGCGGCCGGCTTGGCCATGCGATACGGCTCGCGAGGACGCTCGCCCTCCACGCGAAAATGGGCGATTCTCTG
>JANYBJ010000207.1 GCA_025360845.1 bacterium | reverse complement strand
AGGTACCGTCAAGCACCCACCAAGAAACACGGGAGAGGGGCCGCGCCCAGAGGGGCGCGTCCCCGTGCATCCCGCTTCTCGGTTGAAAATTTGACGGTTTTCGTTCGAAGCGTTATGCGCGAAAGCGCAGAAATCGGTTTTAGGTCCAGTCTCTTCTACATGCGTTATCCTTGTTAACAAAATCGTTCAATCAATTCAATCGTGTTGCAACGATACACCATTCCCGTATACACACGCAACTGGTTTTTAAATTTGCAAATTGTTTTTGCACCTGGGGGGAGGGAGGCTCAATTATCGTTCGTTTTCCGCTGGCGTGCGGGTATACATGGTGGTAAAGTTTACAAAAAAGGGTGAGATTGCGCCTTTAACGTTGGAGGTGTACGTATGGATGCTGTTTGGCTGGCTCGGTTACAATTTGCCCTGACGGTGGGTTTTCATTACCTCTTTCCTCCGCTCACGATCGGGCTGGGTTGGATGCTGTTCTTCTATCAGACGCGCTTCCTGAAAACCGGGGACCCCGTCTGTCAGCAGCTTTCCCGCTTCTGGACGCGCATGTTCGCGCTCACCTTTGCGGTGGGCGTCGCCACGGGCATCACCATGGAGTTCCAGTTCGGCACCAACTGGGCGGCCTACTCGCGTTTCGTGGGCGACATCTTCGGCGCGCCGCTGGCCGCCGAAGGCGTGTTCGCCTTCTTCCTTGAGTCCAGCTTTCTCGCGATCCTGATCTACGGCGAGGGTCGCGTTTCCCGCAAGGTCTATTGGCTTTCGAGTTTGCTGGTGGCCTTGGGGGCGACGCTCTCGGCCTTCTGGATCGTGGTCGCCAATTCGTGGCAGCAGACGCCCGCGGGGTATCACCTGGTGAACGGGCGGGCCGAGCTGACCAGTTTTTGGGAGGCGGTCTTCAATCCCTCGACACTGCCCCGCTATGTCCACGTCATCGGCGGGGCGCTCGTGGTGGGCACGTTCTTCGTGGTCGGCGTGTCCGCGCTCATGCTGCTGAAGAAAAAGCACATGGCCTTTGCCGAGCGTTCGCTCAAGAGCGCGCTGATTCCGTTCTTCTTGGCGGTGAATCTGGTCATGGGCCTGGGCCACCTGCACGCGGTGCAGGTCGCGGAGACGCAGCCGGTCAAACTGGCCGCGTTCGAAGGGCTCTGGGAGACACGGACCGGCGCGCCGATGCTGCTTTTCGGGGTTCCCAACGTACAGACGGAAAAGACCGATTGGGCCATCGGGGTTCCGAATGCGCTCAGCATCATGGTGGGCCAATCCAAGGAAACCAAGGTCCAAGGCCTTAAAGCCTTTCCCAAGGAGGACCGCCCGCCGCTGCTCCTGACCTTCTTCAGTTTCCATTCGATGGTTTACCTCGGCGGCTGGTTCTTTACGTTGTCGCTGGCCGGCCTGTTCCTGTGGTGGCGCGGCAAAGTCGCGCAGAACCGGCTCTTCCTGGCGGCCGCTGCCCTGACGCTCCCCCTTCCCTTCCTCGCCAACGAATTGGGGTGGATGGCGGCGGAGATCGGCCGGCAGCCGTGGGTGGTCTACAACCTGATGCGCACGAAGGACGCGGTCTCGGCCGCAGTCCCCGCCGGGCAGATCCTGGCGTCGATCCTCTTGTTCTCCCTCATCTACTCGCTGCTCTTCGGAGTGTGGCTCTACCTGCTCGGGCGGCAATTCAACAAAGGCCCCCAACCCCTTGAAAAGGAGGCACGCTCATGATCACGCTGCAAGTCGTCTGGTTGCTCCTGATCGGCATCCTGATCATCGGTTATGCGATCCTCGACGGGTTTGATCTCGGGGTCGGCTGCTGGCATCTCTTTGCGAAAAAGGGCGGCGAGCGGAGCGCCTTCATCCGTGCGATCGAGCCCTTCTGGGACGGCAACGAGGTGTGGCTGCTCACGGGCGGCGGCGCCTTGTTCGCCGCGTTCCCGGCGGTCTACGCCACGGTCTTCAGCGGCTTCTACTTGGCGCTCATGCTGGTCTTGCTGGGCCTCATCTTCCGCGCGGTGTCGATCGAGTACCGCAACAAGGTGGAGGACCCCCGCTGGGTGGCCGCGTGGGATGTGGCCTTCTCGCTCGGCAGCATCCTGCCCTCCCTGCTCTACGCGGTGGCCGTGGGCAATCTCCTGCGGGGGCTGCAGCTCAATGCGACCGGCGACTACACAGGCGGGTTCTTCGCGTTGCTCAACCCCTATTCGCTGGTCGTCGGGCTGGTCGGCCTCTCGATGTTCGCCTTGCACGGCGCGCTTTACCTGGCCGTCAAGACAGGTGGCGAGACCCAGCGCAAGGCGCGGCTGTGGGCGGCCCAGGCTTGGCGGGTCTATGCGCTGCTCTTCTTCGTGGCCGCCGGCTGGACCGCCTGCTGCTACCTGCGCAGCGGCGTGGTTTTGCCGCTGGTGCTTGCCACGCTGGCCGTGGTCGCGCTCGCGCTGATCCGCGCCTTCAACCGCAAGGGCGAGGACCTCAAGGCGTTCCTGGCTTCTAGCGCGGGCATCGCGCTGGTGATGCTCGCCGTGGTCGCGGTCCTGTTCCCCAACCTGGTCATCGCGAGCAACGACCCGGCGCTCTCGCTCACGGTCTTCAACGCCTCGTCTTCCTTCCGCACCCTCAGCGTGATGCTGGTCATCGCGCTCCTCGGCATGCCGGTCGTGATCGGCTACACGGTCTTCATCCACCGGATCTTCAAGGGCAAGGTGTGAGCGCATTGCGGCGGCTCACGGGGACGTTCGCCCTCCATGGCGCGCTCGCGACGTCTTTTAGCGCACCTGGAGGGCGAGTGTCCTCACGAGCCGCGGTCAGCGTTCCAGCACCTCCGCCAGCCAGGCGCGCAGGGCGGCGCGTTCGGGAATGTCGCGCAGCGCCCAGGCGTCGGTGTGGTTGCGGTAGGGGAGCGGCACGAACGTGAAACGGCCGTCCGGACAGGCGTCCTTCAAATAGGCCTGCGTCTCGGCGGTCGAACCTTCGTGGCTGATGAACTGCGGCCGCCCTTTCAGCCTCGCGAGGCGCACGGCGGCCGCGTCACGTCCGCTTTCGGCATATGGCCACGAAAACACGCCGTCGTAGTGGCTGTGGCAGATGAAGCCGCGCCAGAGCGACGCGATCGCGTCGTCGTGCAGGCCGATGTAGTTGCAGGCGATGGCCCCGCGCGAAAAGCCGGCCAGGAACACGGCCGACTTGTCGCCGCCGTAGGTCGCGCAGACCTCGGCCACCACGCCCGTGCAGTAGCCGACCGTCGCCGCGACGTCGCCCCACCAGTTGGGCTGATTGCGCGCGTGGTCCGGGCTGATGTACGGGGCGCACACCCAGATGAAGCCC
>JANYBJ010000201.1 GCA_025360845.1 bacterium | reverse complement strand
CTTCCCCGGAAAGGTGAAGACCGATAACGACCTGGCGGGCGACGTTGCCCGCGACGACGCATACTACGGCGCGCTCCGTCCGCCGGCCCGCGATACCTACGGCGGTCTTCCGGGTAGCGGGGAAAGCCTCGGTCTTCAGCGCACCGGGTACTTCCACGTCCAAAAGAAGGGGGAGAGGTGGTGGCTGGTGGACCCCGATGGCAATGCCTGCTTCCACATAGGCATCTGCGGCTTCGCCCCGGGCGACGACTATACATACACGAAGGGGCGGGAACAGGTCTATGAGTGGCTTCCTCCGTTTGAGAGTGCCTACAAGGCGGCGTTCCATCCGGAGCCGTACTGGAGCCGCGATACCTTCTCGTTCTACATCGCAAACCTGATCCGCAAGTATGGCAAGTACGACCCGCATGGGCTCCAGGCGCGCATGGTGGACCGGGTGCGCAAGCTCGGGTTTAACTCCGCGGGCGCGTTCACCGGGGACGATCAGGCTCGCCGTGATTTGAAATTCCCCTGGGCGCCGATGCTGCCACTGGGCGCGTGGTCGCTCGGAGGACAGATTGAGGGCCTGCGGGGACTGTTCGACCCGTTCGACCCGGCCGCCGCCGCGAAGATGGACAAGCTCTTCGCGCAAGAGGTGGCCGCACGAGCGAACGACCCACTCCTGATCGGCTATTTCCTGGATAACGAGCAGGCGTTCGAGGACATCCCGCGAGTCATCCCCGGACTGAAGGGTGGGCAGCCTGCCAAGCAGCGCCTCGTGGCCATGCTCCAGGCGCAGTACAAGACGATAGCGGCCCTCAACGTGGCTTGGGGCACGAACGCGGCCAGTTTCGACGCCGCCCGGGACTCCGGCCTGCCCGTGACGACCCGCGCCGCGGCAGCCGACGTCGACGCGTTCACGGGCCAGTTCATAGAGGCGTATTACAAGCTCGTCCGCGACACATTCCGCAAGTACGACAAGAACCACATGCTGATAGGGAACCGCTGGCAACCGGGCACGGCCAACAACGAGCAGCTTTGCCGGATCGCGGGCAAGTATTGCGAAATGCTAAGCCTGAACTATTACACATATGGCGTGGACAAGGGCTACCTGAAGCGGCTCTACGACTGGAGCGGCGGGCGGCCTTTCATGCTGAGCGAGTTCTACTGGGCGAGCCCCGCCGAGAGCGGACTCCCGGGCGGCTCCGAGGTGAAGACGCAGCGTGAGCGTGGGTTGGCTTATCGCAACTACATCGAGCAGGCAGCGTCAACGGGGTTCGTGACCGGCATCGAGTGGTTTACTCTGATCGACCAGGCGCGCACCGGCCGGTTCTTTGAGCGGTTCAACGGTGAGAAAGCGAACACCGGGCTGTTCAACGTTGTCGACAGGCCTTACAAGGATTTTTTGGCCGAGGCGTCCGCCGCGAACTATGGCATCTACGAAGTGCTTCTCGGAAAGCGTCCGCCGTTCGCCTGGGCCGACGCGCGCGTTCAGGCGAAGGGAACCGGAACCAAGGTGGCGACCATCCCGCGGTCCTTGGGCAGCATCGCGCTGGACGGGAAGCGCGAAGGCTGGCCGGGCAATCCGCCGGAGACCGTGCCATCGAGCCGGGTTGTCATCGGCGCGGACGGCAGCGGCTTCGACGGCACATTTCGGCTCTGCTGGGACGATGCGAACCTGTACGTGATGGTGCAGGTGACGGACCCCACGCCCATGCGAAACGACCAGCAGAAGGACGGCATCTGGAACGGCGACGGCGTGGAGTTGTTCGTCGGCGCCGAGGAGTTGGACCGCGGCGGTCCGTTGCTCTTCAGCGATCGCCAGATCCTGCTCAGCGCGGGGCAGCCAGCCGATGGAGTGCGGTCCTACGCCGTACACGCTCCGAAGCAGGTTCCCTGCAAGGTGTCGGTGACGCCGAAAGTCGACGGGAAAGGATACGTGATCGAGGCTGCGATCCCATTCGAAGCCTTGGGATTCACGCCGAAGGAGGCCCAGGTGATCCGCTTCGACCTCGCGATTGACGACGGCTCTGGCTCTGGCAGACAGCGGCAGTTGATGTGGAGTGGAGGTGCTCGCAACTCGGGCGACCGCACGGACTGGGGCCGGGCGAAGTTCATAAAGTAACGGTGGGCGTTCGGCAACGCGCGAGATACCCGTTCTACTCAAGGCATTGTTCTCCCAGATGCATGGGGAAACATTGAGGAGCCGCCTATGCACAAACGTCTCGTTTCAAGCCCCTGACCGGTCGGATGTTCCTTATGCTTCGTGCTTAACAACTCCAAACTTGCCGGAACGTTTATTTATTGACCGTGCCTAAGTAGCCAAGCGGTGGCACCTCGTGGTTTGGTGATAGTAGTGCCGGCCAATACTTGTCCAGCCAAAAAGGATTGCAGAATGCCTGGCGTCTGCGGTAGAAACTATGCGTGGTACTGACACTCTGGACCGGTCTCTGCCGATGACCCCAACAACCCTTGTTGGCGCGTATCGAACGCAAAGTCCTCGCGTCCCGAACACTACCAGACCCATGCCGATGGCCTTAGTCGTTATCGGGCTCGTTCTTTACACGGCGGTTTCGCTGAAGTTAAGCCGCGCGGACGAGCGGTATGCGCTGGCATTGGCCGCTCCCGTCGCGATGGCGCTGCTTGGCGCCGCCGCGTGCTTCCGGGCGCGAGCCCGCACAAGCGTTGCCCAATGGGGTCTGATGGGGTTAGGAGCGGGGACCTATGCCGTCGCCTGCGCCATCGGCGCTCTTGTTCACAGTGGTCCCGTTTCGCCGCCGCCGGTGCTGGCGTTCGTGGGAACGGCGTTTGCGCTCGCATACCTCGTCTTCATCATTACCCTCTTGCGATTCGCAGGAGTATTGAGGGGCAATGCACCCGCATTGCGGTCGGCGGATGCAGCCCTCATTTTCGGTTCGTGCTTCGCGGTAGCCTGGTCGGTTCTGCTGGGACCCATTGCAACCGTAAAATCCCTCCCGCACCACATATTCATTTTCGCAATAATCTACCTCGTGGAAGACACCCTGCTGGTGCTGGCCGCGGTTGTGCTGATAGAGAAGAGCGGGGGGCGGTGCCGCCCGTTGG
>JANYBJ010000187.1 GCA_025360845.1 bacterium | reverse complement strand
TCCTACTCGTAATCGTAATCAGACAAGTCAACTTCGCGCGGTCCTTGCCTTCTCGGGCCCCTGAAACATGCTTTCTGGGAGAGACGGGCGTTATTGCGGGCAAGAAAGTCGTGCAGACAAAAATTTAGATGCGTCGGCCCTGTCAAAAAATCGCCGCCGGACCCGCGCTACTTGACATAGGCCCCTTTCTACGCCCTTGACGTATCCCGCTCCCGCCGGAAAATGCAGCTTATACGTCCTATCCGTACAAGAGAGGATTGCTGATCCGAGAACAACGAGGTATCATGTACCCATGAACTTCGAATGGGATCAACGGAAGGCCGAAAACAACCTGCGGAAGCACGGCGTATCCTTTCACGAGGGCGCATCAGTCCTTGCCGATCCCCTTTCGATTACGTTCCACGACCCTGACCACTCGGTGTCAGAACTGCGGTTTGTGACCGTGGGACTATCTCAGGCGGGGCGGGTGCTGATGGTTGCGCACACAGACCGCGGGGATAACATTCGAATCATCAGCGCACGATGCACGACAAAACGGGAGCAACGGCACTATGAAGAAAACGATCAGTAGAGAAACGGATGACGATTTGCGTCCAGAATACGACCTCTCAAAACTCAAGGGTGGCGTGCGAGGCAAGTACGCGAAACAATTCCGAGAGGGCACGAATCTTGTGCTCCTTTCGCCGGATGTTGCTGCCTATTTTCCCACCGAGGAATCGGTCAACTCGGCGTTGCGCTCCTTGGTGCAGATTGTCTCCTCCAAGTTGAGCCATGTTCATTGAGCAATCGGTAAATATACGGCGAACAAAGCGGTGGAGGCGACGGGATACCGCCACCTCCACCGCTTTGTTCGCCGATGATGGGACAAGATGACAAAAGGGGCGTGTCGTACCGTTATGCGGCCTGTAATATCTTATTCATGATGTCAATAATACGAAATTGATGAATATCAGAAAAGCAGAAAATCAGCAATTGCGATCCCGAGGCCGACCGCGACTTCGACACGCAGAACGTCTGTCCCCTAAGTGTCTGTGCCCGACAGCCCGGCGGTTGCGGCGCTTTGGCGCGATCATGAGGATTGGGAACCGGACGAATAATAGCGGCGAGAGGAAAAGTCCGGTTTTACATTCCCGAACCGGATATGCTAAAGTAACACCCATTTTTCAACCCCTTAAGAGGATAAGCCGGACATGAACAAGAAGACTCTGCGTGATGTGGACCTGAAGGGCAAGCGCGTCGTGATGCGCGTGGATTTCAATGTGCCGATCAAGAATGGCGTGATCACGGACGACACCCGCGTGACAGGTGCCCTGCCGTCGATCAAGTACGTTCTCGAGAAGGGTGGCAGCTTGGTGCTGATGAGCCACCTCGGACGTCCGAAGGGCAAGGGCTATGAGGCCGATTTCTCGCTGAAGCCGGTGGCCGAGTACCTCGCCAAGCTCATGGGCAAGCCCGTGACCTTCGCGGCGGACTGCGCGAACGCGGACGCCGAAGTCGCGTCGCTCCAGCCGGGCGGCATCGTGATGCTCGAGAACACCCGCTTCTACAAAGAGGAAGAGGCGAGCGTCAAGAAGACTGACGAGATGACCGACGAGGAGTACAAGGCCAAGAAGGCCGCCCTCAAGGACAAGCAGAAGGTGCTGGCGCAGAAGCTCGCCTCGTACGGCGACATCTATTGCAACGACGCCTTCGGCTCAGCGCACCGCGCCCATGCCTCCACGGCCGTGATCTGCAAGTACGTGAAGGATAACGTGGCCGGCTTTCTGATGGAGCGCGAGATCGAGTATCTGGGCACAGCGGTTGAGAAGCCGACCCGCCCGTTCGTCGCGATCCTCGGCGGCGCCAAGGTCTCGGACAAGCTCGCGGTGGTGAACAACCTCCTCGACAAGGTCGACACGCTGATCATCGGCGGCGGCATGGCCTACACCTTCCTCAAAGCGATGGGCCATGACGTGGGCAAGTCGCTGTGCGAATTCGACCAGCTCGAGTACGCCAACACGATGATCGCCAAGGCCAAGGCCAACGGCAAGCAGCTCCTGCTGCCGGTGGACAACGTTGCGGCCGACGCCTTCTCCAACGACGCCAACACGCAGGTTGTCGGCAACGACATTCCGGCGGGCTGGATGGCTCTGGATATCGGGCCCAAGACGACGGCGCTTTACGCGGCGGCCATCAAGGACGCGAAGACCGTCGTGTGGAACGGGCCCATGGGCTGCTTCGAAATGCCGAAGTTCGCGGGCGGCACCACCGGCGTGTGCGCGGCCGTGGCCGAGAGCGGCGCGGTCTCGATCATCGGCGGCGGCGACAGCGTGAGCGCGGTCAACAAAAGCGGCCTGGCCGATAAGATGACACACATCTCCACCGGCGGCGGCGCCTCCCTCGAGTTCCTCGAAGGCAAAGAGCTGCCCGGCGTGGCGGCGCTGAGCGACAAGTAAACGGCATTCGGTGTTTGCTGTTAAATGGGCCGGACGCGTCTTCGGATGCGTCCGGTCATTTTTGTCTAGTTGTCCTTGCTACGACCACCTTTATCTGGTGCCGATTAAATATTTCGGAAAAACACACTTGCACGCGTGAGACGGTCTGTGGTAATTTGTCTATCCATTTATTTCCAATTGGGAAGGATACGAATTCGATGCCGACGATCAACCAGTTAGTGCGCAAGGGACGTACCCCGCTGCGCAAGAAGAGCAAGTCGCCCGCGCTCAAGGCCTGTCCTCAGCGTCGCGGGGTCTGTCTCGTTGTGAAGACGCAGACGCCCAAGAAGCCGAACTCGGCGTTGCGCAAGGTCGCCCGTGTCCGTCTGACCACGGGCTACGAGGTGACGGCGTACATCCCCGGCGAGGGTCACAACCTGCAGGAGCACAGCGTGGTGCTGGTGCGTGGCGGCCGCGTCAAGGATCTTCCCGGCGTCCGCTACCACATCGTCCGCGGCTGTCTCGACAGCTTGGGCGTGGCCGGCCGTAACCGCAGCCGTTCGAAGTACGGCGTGAAGCGTCCCAAGAAGGTTGAGAAATAAGTAGGGGTGACCAGTCGCCCGTACAACGAATCGTTATTAGAGGATTATCATGGCAAGACGGCGTAGAGCAGTAAAGCGGGTTCAGACCGCTGATCCGAAATTCAACAGCGAGCTGGTGTCCCGCGTTGTCCGCGCTCTCATGAAGAGCGGCAAGAAGACCACGGCCGAGCGCATCGTTTACGGTGCGATCGAAGAGCTGAAAGAGAAGACCGGCAAGGATCCGATCGAAGTGATGGATATCGCGATCGCGAACATGAAGCCGAAAGTGGAAGTGAAGTCCCGTCGCGTCGGCGGCACGACCTACCCGGTTCCCGTGGAGATCCGTCCGGCCCGCCAGTTGTCGCTCGCGCTCCGCTGGATGTCGATGTATGCCAGCGCGCGCCGCGGCACGCCGATGCCCAAGGCGGTGGCCATGGAGCTGATCGAAGCCTTCAACAATCAGGGCAACGTGATCAAGAAGCGCGACGACACGCACAAGATGGCGCAGGCGAACAAGGCCTTTGCGCACTACGCTTGGTGATGCAGGGCGACCTGCGGGTCGCCCGTACAGTTTCAGAGAGGTTGCGGAGTCCCCTTCCGCAGCGGTATCAGGATAAGCCGGCAAGTTGCCGGGAACATCCGCTGTTCTTTGACAAGTCAAGGGTGAATGGTGAGCGTCTTGGAAAGCAAGGCAGACAAACGGACTATCGCTGCGGCCGGCCAACAGCCGGACGGCGGTGACGTGTCGCTTTGCAATGTCCGGAACATCGGAATCGTGGCCCACATCGACGCGGGCAAAACCACGACGACCGAGCGGATCCTTTTCTACGCAGGGCGCACGCACCGTCTTGGAAATGTGGACGAAGGCAACACTGTCACCGACTGGATGATACAGGAACGCGAGCGTGGGATTACGATCACCAGCGCCGCGATCACCTGTTCCTGGCGGGACGTGCGGATCAACCTGATCGACACGCCCGGACACGTGGACTTTACGATTGAAGTGGAACGCTCATTGCGCGTATTAGACGGCGCTGTGGGCGTTTTTTGTGCCGTCGGTGGGGTGCAGCCGCAGTCGGAGACGGTTTGGCGCCAGGCTGACCGTTACAACGTGCCGCGCATCGCGTTCATCAACAAGATGGACCGGATGGGCGCAGACTTCGCCTCCTGTGTTTCAGAGATCCGCACCAAGCTGCGCGCGAACCCCGTGTGTGTGCAACTGCCGATCGGGCAGGCGGAGACGTTCAGCGGGGTGATCGACCTCCTGGAGATGAAGGCCCTCTCGTACGACGAGAGCACCGAGGGCCGAGAGGTCACAGAATTTGAGATTCCAGCCGAAATGACGGATGCAGCCGCGGCGGCTCGCGCCGAGCTGTGCGAGAAGGTGGCCGAGGCGGACGAGACGATCATGGAGGCCTACTTTGCGCAGCCGGAGCTGTCGGCCGAGGCGCTTCGCGGGGCCATCCGCCGGTCGGTGATCACGGGCAAGCTGGTCCCGGTGTTGTGCGGGTCTTCGTTGCGCAACAAGGGCGTGCAGCAGTTGCTGGATGCGGTGATGTGGTACCTGCCCTCGCCGCTGGACCGTCCGCCGGTTGAGGCCACGGACCTGAAGAGCGAGGCCAAGGTGGTGCGCGAGCAGAGCGCGTCGGCGCCGCTGACGGCGCTGGTTTTCAAGATCGCTACCGATGCGTATGTGGGACGCCTGTTCTTCGTGCGCATTTATTCGGGGACGTTGAAGAAGGGGCAGAACGTCTTCAACCCGCGCGCCAAGAAGCGTGAGCGCGTGATGAAGATTGTGCGGCTCTTCGCGGACGAGCAGACCGATGTGGACGAGTTGGGTGTGGGCGAGATCGGCGCGATCGTGGGTCTGAAGGACGCGACCACGGGCGACACGCTGTGCGCCGAGCACCAGCCGGTTTATTTGGAGCGCATCACGGTCCCCGAGCCGGTGATGTTCATGGCGATCGAGCCGAAGTCCCGGGCGGACAAGGAGAAGCTGACCGAGTCCATGGGTCTGCTTTCGGCAGAGGATCCGACGTGCCAGGTGCGCGTCGACGCGGAGACGGGACAGACGATTTTGAGCGGCATGGGCGAGCTTCACCTGGAGATCCTGGTGGACCGTTTGCGCCGAGAGTTCAAATGTGAGGCCAACACAGGCCGTCCGATGGTGTCGTACTACGAGACCGTCACAGCGCCGGGCAAGAGTGTTTATCTCTTTGACCGCGAGCTGGGCGGAAAGCGTCATTACGCGCAATTGACGGTCGAGGTGGTTCCTCAGAAGCGGGGCAGCGGCCACGCGGTGGAGATTGCCTCCACGGTGCGGCGGAAGCTCCCGGACGAGAAACTGGCCGACTGCGTGGAGCAAGGATTGACGGACGGCATCCTGACCGGCGTCTTGGCACGATACCCGATGACGGACGTGCTGGCGAAGGTCACGGAGGCCGTGATCACGGATGAGGAAACGGCGACAGACGTGGCTTTCAGGACCGCGGCCGTGATGGGGTTCCGCGAGGCGGCTTTGGCCGCCAAGCCGGAACTGCTGGAGCCGATCATGTCCCTCGACATCGTGACGCCTGCCGATTATGTCGGCGACATCATGGGGGACATTAACGGCCGCCGCGGTTCGGTGCGCGACATGACGACGCGTGGAGACATGCAGATCGTGCGCGCGCAGGTGCCGTTGGCAGAACTTTTCGGGTACTCAACCGCAATCCGGTCGCTTTCGCGCGGCCGCGCCAGCTATACGATGGAACCTGGCGAATTTGCGGTCGTGCCACGAACGGTGAGAGAACAACTACTGAACAGGTAACGTTAGAATGCAAAGTCAGCGCATACGCATTCGTTTGCAAGCGTACGATCACAGGGTGCTGGATCAGGCTGTGAGCGACATCATCGACACGGCCCGCGGTACCGGGGCACAGGTCGTGGGACCCATTCCTCTTCCAACGAGGATTGAGCGTTTCACGGTCAACCGCAGCCCTCACGTGGACAAGAAGTCCATGGACCAGTTCGAGATGCGCACGCACAAACGGTTGTTGGATATCGTGGGCCCGACGGCGAAAACCGTCGACGAGCTCAAAAAGTTGAATCTGCCTGCTGGCGTGGACATCACAATTCGAATCTAAGGACGGTGAACACCATGGAAGGCTTAATTGGCAGAAAAGTTGGGATGACGCAGGTCTATGATGACCAGGGTCGTCGGATTGCAGTGACGGTGATTGAAGCGGGTCCTTGCCCGGTGGTTCAGGTGAAAACGCCTGACACGGACGGGTACAGCGCCGTTCAGCTCGGCTACGATGAGCAGAAACCTTCGCGCCTTCCCAAGGCGCAGGTGAAGCACTTCGAAAAGGCCGGACTGAAGCCCTGTAAGGTGACCAAAGAGTTCGCGCTGGATGAGGGCGAAGAGGTCAAGGCGGGCGATGCGATCACGGTCAGCATGTTTGACGGCGTGAAATACGTCGACGTTTCGGGCATCACCAAAGGCCGCGGGTTTGCGGGCGTGTTCCGCCGCTACCGCATCGGCGGTGGTCCGATGACGCACGGTGGCCACTCGAAGCGCCGCATCGGTTCAATCGGTGCGCGTGATCTTCCGGGATGGGTCGAAAAAGGCAAGCGGATGCCTGGTCACATGGGCTCGGTGAACCGCAAGGCGCGGAACTTGGCCGTGGTGCAGGTTCGCGGCGAAGAAAACCTGATTCTGGTGGCCGGCGCTGTGCCGGGTCCGAAGGGTGCCGTCGTCATTATCAGGAAAGCCCTGAAGAAGTAGGGGTTGGAGATCCGATGAGTACGATCAAGGTTTTTAATCCGGCCGGTGATGCCTCGGGCGAACTGGCCATTGCGGACGACCTCTTGGTGCTTGACAAGGGCGAGCAGGCTGTGAAGGACGTGGTTGTGGCGATTCAAAACGCCGCCCGCGCCGGCACGGCCGACACGCTGCGTAAAGGCGAGGTCGCTGGCAGCAACAAGAAGCCGTGGCGTCAGAAGGGAACCGGCCGGGCCCGTGCGGGTCTGCGTCAGAGTCCTGTTTGGCGTGGCGGCGGCGTGGCCTTTGGACCGCATCCGCGCGATTTCTCGGTGAAGGTCAACCGCAAGGTGTCGCAGTTGGCGTTCACGAGGGCGATGAGCGACAAGATAGTGTCGGGTCAGGTTCTGGTGATCGAGAAGTTCAGTTTCGCTGAACCGAAGACCAAGCTGATGACGGCGACGCTCAAGAAGCTCGGCGTGGACCGTTCGGCGCTGATCGTTCTGGATCAGTACGAGGAGTCCGTGCTGCTTGCGGCCCGCAATCTGCCGAAGGTTGAGGTTGTCAGCGCGGCGGAGGTTGATGTATATTCTCTTCTTTTGTACCGCACGCTGATCGCCACCAAGGCGGGTTTCGCGGCGTTGGCGGCGCGCATGACGAAGAAGACGGAGGTGGGCGCATGAAGCACACCGGAATCATCCGCAAGGTGCAGATCACGGAGAAGGGCACGAAGCTTGCGTGCGAGAACCAGTACATTCTCGAGGTCGCTCCCAAAGCGAACAAGATCGAGATCAAGCAGGCCGTCGAGAGTCAGTTCGGCGTGCATGTGCTGGGGGTTAACACCCAGAATTACAAGGGCGCGTTGCGTACGTTGCGCAATCGCCGTGTGGTCCGCGATTCCGGTTGGAAGCGCGCGATCGTGACGGTGAA
Organism: bacterium; assembly: GCA_025360845.1. Classification (GTDB taxonomy): domain Bacteria; phylum Verrucomicrobiota; class Kiritimatiellia; order RFP12; family UBA1067; genus JAHFSX01. The sequence goes on along the minus strand of JANYBJ010000187.1, from coordinate 7,579 downwards.
GGCGGGCGAGCGCATCGAGACCATTTAACGCCGCCGGAGAGGATAAGAGGCCATGGGGCTTAAGACATTCAAACCGAGAAGCGAAGGGCTGCGACACCGCGTTGCACCGACCTTCGATGAAATTACCGAGGTTAAGCCTCTTCGCAGGCTTACCGAGGCGCGCAAAAGCACCGCAGGGCGCAATAATCAGGGCCGCATCACGACGCGTCATCGCGGTGGCGGTGTGAAGCGCCGTTACCGCATCATCGACTTCCGTCGTGATAAGGTAGGCATTCCCGCGCGTGTCGAGGCGATCGCTTACGATCCGAACCGCTCCGCCAACCTCGCGCTGTTGAAGTACGTGGACGGCGAAAAGCGTTACATCCTCGCGCCTGCCGGGTTGAAGGTTGACGACGCGGTGATGGCTGGACCAGAAGCCGAGCCGAGTGTCGGCAACGCGTTGCCGTTGGCGCAGATTCCGCTGGGGCTGTACGTTCACAACATCGAGCTGGTGCCCGGTCAGGGGGGCAAGTTGGCCCGTTCGGCGGGCAACAGTTGCCAGGTGATGGCACGCGAAGGCGAGTTCGTGACGCTGCGACTGCCGTCTGGCGAAGTCCGCCTGATCAACGCCGCCTGTTTGGCGACGATCGGTCAGGTCGGCAACGCGGACTGGAGCAGCATCAAGCTGGGCAAAGCCGGACGCAAGCGCTGGATGGGCATCCGCCCGACGGTGCGCGGCGTGGCGATGAACCCGGTTGACCATCCGATGGGTGGTGGTGAAGGCCGCACGTCTGGCGGTAGTCATCCTCGTTCACCTTGGGGCAAGCTGTCGAAGGGCGGAAAGACGCGCAACCGCCGGAAGACGAGCAGCAGGGTTATTCTGAAGCGGAGAAAGTAACGCATGGCACGTTCGATTAAGAAGGGCCCTTACGTTGAGAAGAGCCTGCTCGATAAAGTCGAGAAAATGAATGCGTCCGGCAGAAAACAGCCGATCAAGACTTGGTCGCGCCGTTCCATGATTCTACCGGATTTCGTTGGACACACGTTTGCCATCCACAATGGCAGACAGCATGTTCCGATCTTCATCACCGAGAACATGGTGGGCCACCGCTTGGGCGAGTTCGCTCCGACGCGGACGTTCAAGCAACACGGTGTCCATACGGACAAAGCGGTCGCGAAATAACGGAGTTTGAGAACAATGGAAGTGACTGCCATTACCCGTAACGTCAGGATGTCGGCCCAGAAAGGTCGCCCGCTGGCCCGCAAGTGCCAGGGGCTGCCCGTGGCCGCCGCCCTGAAGGTTGTTGAATTTAGTCCGCGTAAGGCTGCGCTGGTCCTGAGCAAGACGCTCAAGTCCGCTGTCGCCAACGCGCGGAACAACGCGAACCTCGATGTGGACACGCTCAAGGTCACCTTGTGCGTGTTTGACGAGGCTGCGCGTATGCGCCGGTTCTGGCCCCGCGCCCGTGGTAGCGCGAGCCCGATTGCCAAGAGGCTGAGTCATTGTAAGGTTGTCCTGGCTGACGGTCAGTGAGGCCGGCGGCTTTTAAAGGAGCACGACTTTGGGACAGAAAGTAAATCCGATTGGTTTCCGGCTCGCGCTTGACAAGCAGTGGCGCAGCCGTTGGTTTGCCAATAAGAAGCAGTTCGGCGAACTGCTTTCAGAAGACATGATGATTCGCGAGCTGGTGAAGAAACGTCTCGAGAGCGCAGCGATCACGAAGATCCTGATCGAGCGTTACGCCAACCGCGTGCGAATCAACCTGTTCACCGCCCGTCCGGGCGTGGTGATCGGTCGCAAGGGACAGGACGTTGACAAGATCCGTCAGGATCTGGCGAAAACGACCGGCAAAGAGATCTACCTCGAGATTCATGAGGTGCGCGATCCCGATGCGAATGCCCAGCTTGTGGCGGAGAGCATCGCGCAGCAGGTCGAGCGCCGCGTGGCCCTCAAGCGCGCGATGAAACGGGCCGAAAAGGTCGCGATGGACATGGGTGTGGACGGCATCAAGATCCGCTGCAGCGGCCGTATCAACGGTGCGGAGATTTCCCGCGTGGAGTGGAGCAAGCAGGGCAAGGTCCCTCTGCACACGCTGCGCGCGAACATCGACTACGGGTTTGCCGAATCGCACACCACCGCAGGGTTGATCGGCGTCAAGGTCTGGATCTGCAAGAAGGACGATTTCCAGCCGGTCCGCACCGGCGGTCAGAGGAGGAGAAAAGATGCCCCTAATGCCTAAGCGGGTTAAGCACCGCAAGCAATTTAAGGGTAACCGTTCGGGGTTCGCTACCTCGGGTTCCCAACTCGCGTACGGTGAGTTTGGACTGAAGGCGCTTGAGCGCGGCTTCCTGACCAACACGCAGATTGAAGCCTGCCGTGTGGTTATCAACCGCGAGATGAAGCGCAAAGGCAAACTGTGGATCCGCATCTTCCCTGACAAGCCGGTCACCCGCAAGCCCATCGAAGTGCGCATGGGTGGCGGAAAAGGCAACCCGGAGCTGTGGGTCGCCGTGGTTCTGCCGGGCAAGATGCTGTTCGAGGTTGGCGGCGTGCCGGACTCGGTGGCCCGTGAGTGTCTGCGGTTGGCGGATACGAAGCTTGGTATCCGGACGCAGTTCATCACACGCAACGTAACGGGAGTCTAACGCAACCATGAAAGCAAGAGACTTGAGAGAACTTGGAGCGGTGGAGCTCGACCAGAAGGTCCGCGAAATGTCGCAGGAGTTGAGTGACATGCGGATCAAGCATAGGTCGGGCACCGGGCTTGAGAAGCCGGTCCGTATGCGTACGATGCGTCACGAGATCGCTCGTATGAAGACGGTGCAAGCTCAACGGGAGGCTAAGTAAATGGCCGAGACAACAGAGGATCGCGGCAGCCGCAAAGTCCGCAAGGGCACTGTGGTGAGCAAGAGCGGCGCGAAGTCGGTGGTCGTGCAGGGCGAGCGTCGCGAGGCGCATCCCAAGTACGGCAAGGTCGTGCGCAAGTTCAAGAAATATCACGCCCATGACGAGGCGAATACCGCGAAGGTCGGCGACAACGTCACCATTGTGGAAACCCGTCCGCTGAGCGCGACCAAGCGGTGGCGCATTGTGCAGCCGGAGGTGAAGTAACATGGTTCAGGAACAGACTGAATTGGTGGTTGCGGATAACACGGGCGCGAAAATCGCGATGTGCTTCCGTATCTTGGGGCAGCGCAAGCGGTACGCCTATCTGGGCGACGTGATCCGCGTGGCCATCAAGGAAGCGGCCCCCACGGGTGCGGTCAAGAAGGGTCAGGTCTGTACGGCGATCATCGTGCGTACGGGGCATCCCATCCGCCGCGAGGACGGCTCGTATGTCCGCTTTGACCAGAATGCGTGCGTGATCGTGGACAACAAGATGAACCCGGTCGGCTCACGCATCTTCGGGCCTGTCGCCCGCGAGTTGCGTGACAGGAACTACATGAAGATCATTTCGCTGGCTCCGGAAGTCGTCTAACCCAGTGAGAGACCGTAACGCCGATGATGGGCGCGCGGCCGCAAGGCCCGTGAGCGTCAAAACGGTTACGAGTTAGGAAGTAGCATGAGTGTTGCGAGAATCAAGAAGAATGACACGGTGATCGCCATCGCTGGCGAGTCCGCCGGGCAAACAGGCAAAGTCCTCCGCGTGATGGCCGACAAGGGCCAGGTGGTGGTTCAGGGCCTGAACATGGTGAAGAAGGCCGTTCGCCGCTCACAGACCTCCCCCAACGGCGGGTTTGTGGATCGCGAGTCGCCGATGGATCTGTCGAACGTGATGCCCTATGATCCGGATAAGAAAAAGGGCGTCCGCATCAGCAAAGTCCGCGAGGGCGATAAGATGGTGCGCAAATCCAAGGCTTCGGGAAAGATCCTGGACTGATAGGGGGCGGAGATGGCCAATCTCAAAGAGAAGTTTAAGAAGGAACTGGCGGCGCAGCTTCAAGAGAAGCTCGGCGTCAAGAATAAGATGTTGATCCCGCGCCTCCAGAAGGTGGTGATCAACATGGGCTTCGGCATTGTCGAGAAGGACGTGCAGAAGGGGATCATCGAGGACCTGATCAAGCTGTCCGGCCAGAAGCCGGTGCTGTGTAAGGCCCGCAAGAGCATCTCGAACTTCAAGTTGCGCGAAGGTATGGTGATCGGCGCGAAGGTGACCCTGCGCGGCGTGCGCATGTTCGAGTTCTATGAGCGTCTGGTGAACAGCGCGCTGCCGCGTATCCGCGACTTTCGCGGCGTTGCCAGCCGCGGGTTCGACGGGCGGGGCAATTACACGCTGGGCTTGAAAGAGCACACGATTTTCCCCGAGATGGTCGACTCCGGCAATCCTGCCGCGGACGTCGGCATGGACATCACGTTTGTCACGTCGGCAAAGGACAACAAGCAAGCCCGCGAGTTGCTCACGATCATGGGCATGCCGTTCGCCGGCAAGTAAGGAGAGTTTCCACAATGGCCAAAACCTGTCTGATGGAAAAAGCCAAGCGTACGCCGAAGTTTTCTTCGCGCAAGTACTACCGGTGCTCCCGTTGCGGGCGTCCGCGTGCTTATATCCGTAAGTTCCAGCTCTGCCGTATCTGTTTCCGCGAGCTGGCTGTGTCCGGCATGATCCCGGGTGTGACCAAGGCAAGCTGGTGAGGAGATTACAATGACGTCGGATCCGATTTCTGACATGCTGTTGCGTATCCGCAACGGGCTGAAGGCCGGTCTGCCCTCGATTGAGCTTCCGGGCTCCCGTATCAAGGGTGAGATCGCACGCGTGATGAAGGCCGAAGGCTACATCACGGACTTCACGATGACTAACACCGTTCCCCGCGTGTTGAGCATCGAACTGAAGTATAACGACGCCGCCGAACCGGCGATCCGCGGCATGCGCCGCGAGAGCAAGCCGGGCCTCCGCAAGTTCTGCGGCGTGCAGGACATCCCCAATGTGCTGAGCGGTTTAGGTACCGCGGTTCTGAGCACCTCGGGCGGAGTGGTCAGCGGCAAGGAAGCCCGCAAGCGTAAGCTCGGCGGTGAACTGATTTGCACAATCTGGTAAGAGGGCTTCAACGATGTCGAGAATTGGTAAACAACCGGTCGCGATTCCCGCTGGCGTCACGGTTACCGCAAAAGGTAATCAGGTGGACGTCAAGGGCAAGTTGGGCGAGCTGAGCCGGACCTTCCAGAGCGGGATCACCGCGACGGTAGAGGACGGCAAGGTGGTCGTCACCCGTGCGGATGATACGCGCATGCAGAAGAGTTGCCACGGCCTGAGCCGCACGCTGGTCAAGAACATGATCGAAGGTGTGATGACCGGCTATAAGAAGGCGTTGAACATCGAGGGCACGGGCTTCAAGGCTGTGCTGCAGGGCAAAAAGCTGAGCCTGTCGCTGGGGTTCGCCTCGCCCAAAGAGTATCCGATTCCCGATGGGATCAAGGTCACGGTCGATCCGGCCGGTGTCAACCTGACGGTCGAGGGGATCAGCAAGGAGCTCGTTGGTCAGGCCGCGGCCCGCATCCGCAGCTATTATCCGGTCGAACCCTACAAAGGCAAGGGTATCAAGTACGTGGGCGAAGTAGTCCGCCGCAAGCAGGGTAAGACTGTTGCGTAACGCCTGAACGGAGCTGATGAAACATGAGTTTTAACCGCAAAGAACAACGCACTCGCCGCCATATGCGCCTGCGTCAGCGCGTCAAGGGGACGGCTGAGCGTCCGCGTATGGCCATCTGCGTTTCGAACAAGCACATGTATGTGCAGTTCATCGACGACAGTGCCATGCACACGCTGGCTTCCACCTCCACCCTGAAGGAGACGAAGCGCTGCAATCTGGAAACCGCCAAGCTGGTCGGCGAACAAGCCGCCACCGTGGCAAAGGAAAAAGGCATTTCGATCGTGGTCGTCGACCGTGGCGGATTTAAATTCCACGGACGCGTGAAGCAGATCGTTGATGCCGCAACGTCCGCTGGCCTGAAGATCTCGGACCGTGACGCCGATGTGGCGGAGGAGGCGAAGTGAGCGCAGATGCAAGATTCTCCCGTAATGAGGCGCAGAGCGAGTTTGACGAGCGCGTCGTGTTCGTCAACCGTTGCGCCAAGGTCGTGAAAGGCGGACGCCGTTTCAGCTTCAGCGCCGTGGTCGTCGTGGGTGACCGCGATGGCCGCGTGGGCTTCGGCTTCGGCAAGGCTAACGAGGTTAGCGACGCCATCCGCAAGGGCGGTGATGCGGCCAAGAAGGAAATGATGCGCGTCAAGCTCGTGGGCAAGACCATCCCGCACGAGGTGATCGGTGTCTGTGACGGCGGGCGCGTGCTGTTGAAGCCCGCTCCGGACGGCACCGGACTGATCGTCGGCGGCGGTATGCGCCCCGTGCTCGAGGCTGCGGGTGTCCGCGACGCCATCGGCAAATCGTTGGGCAGCAAAAACCGTTTGAACGTGGTCAAGGCCACCGTCGACGCGCTGAACCAGTTGCGTACGGTGGAGGAGATCGCCGCCGCGCGTGCGTAGGCACGCGCCGGTTTCAAGAAAGCTTTTTCTCCGATAGGAGCTAACTATGGATTTGTCTACACTCAAGAATACCGAGGGCGCGCGGAAACCCCGCAAGCGCGTGGGTCGCGGACGCGCCTCGGGTCATGGTAAAACATCGACCCGCGGTCACAAAGGTCAGAACGCCCGTAAAGGCCACAAGGGCAAGCTGGGCTTCGAGGGCGGCCAGATGCCGCTTATCCGCCGTCTGCCGAAACGCGGGTTCAAGAACTATACGCGGGTCGCCTATTATGCGGTCAACGTGTGCGACTTGGAGCGCTTCGAGAACGGTACGGAAGTCACGCTCGACCTCCTCCACAGCAGTGGTCTTTTCGCCAACAAATATGACGGTGTCAAGATTCTCGGCAGCGGCGAGCTGACCAAGAAGCTGACCGTCAAAGTCAACGGCGTCAGCGCAACAGCCAAGGCCAAGATTGAGGCCGCAGGCGGTAGCGTTGAAGTCGTGTGAGGTCTGTCACCATGCCCATGCTTGCAACCTTTGCAAACACCTTTAAAATCCCTGAACTCCGGAAACGCATCCTGTTGACGGTCGGCTTGATTTTCGCTAGCCGACTGATCTCCATGATTCCGACGCCCGGAGTTGACTGGCAGACGCTGCAGGCTGAACTCGCCCGTATCCGGGAGACTTCTGGCGGTCTGGGCGGCGGCCTCATGGATTGGTTCAACGTGTTCAGCGGCGGCGCGCTCAACCAGTGCGCGATCGGCTTCCTGAGCATCTGGCCTTACATCAGCGCCTCGATTATCATCCAGCTGCTGACGGCGGTCATCCCGCAGCTTGAAAAGCTCGCCCGCGAGGGCGAGTCTGGCAAGTTGAAATTGGCGTACTATACCCGCTACCTCACGATCGGCATCTGCGAGCCACATGACGAGCAGCGAAGCCGCCGTCATACAGATCGTGGTCATGATGTTGAACCCCAAGCCGGGGTGCGTCACGATCTGTACCCCGCCCAAACCGAGCGCGGCCGGGTTCTGCAGCGCGGTCGCCAAAGCGAACCCCTGGAACACGCAGATGCCGATCGTGAGGTAGCGGGTATAGTACGCCAATTTCAACTTGCCAGACTCGCCCTCGCGGGCGAGCTT
>JANYBJ010000135.1 GCA_025360845.1 bacterium | reverse complement strand
AAGCGGCTTGCCCGGGCGGAGCAGGGGAAAGAGATGCTGGTGCGTATTGTCTCGATGCTGGCGGGCTTGATACGCAGCACGTCCGCTGAGCGTATTCATGAGGAACCGGCCGAATATGAGGCCGGCAACCGGCGGTTAGCGCCTTACGGCTTCGTAACAGTGGTAAAAAGAACGTTGTTGCCCCCTCCCTCGCCCTCTGGGAGAGGGTCGGGGTGAGGGTTGCGGGCTCCGCCCGCGTTAGCGGATTAGGATTACGATTAGGATTACGATTAGGATTAGGATTACGATCAAAAAGGGTATCCACCAACAGAACTGCCATGCGCCCCTATGGGGCCTGATCGCGACGCGGCGCTTGCTGCCAGTGCGCGGTCGAACCCCTATTCCGGTGCGACCGTGGAGCGCGTGAGCGCGGAAGCGCGAGGGCGCGGCGGGTGGCGGTGGCGAGGGGCAGGTCGTCTGGGAAAGCAAAGCAGGCGGGCGGGCGGCGTGTGGGGTCTGGAGCGCCGGAGAACGCCGCGACAGCGAAGACATGCAGCAGCAGCCTGAAGTGGGAGAAGACGTGCGTGACCGTGCCGAGCGGCTCGGCGCGGGCGGCCGCGAGTCCGGTCTGCTCGCGCAGCGTGCGCAAGGCGTCGCGTCGCGTCGGTTTGCGCGTAACAGCGCTGTTCGGCAGTTCCCACAGGCCGCTCAGCAGACCCTCCTCCGTGCGCTGCGTGAAGAGCGCGCGGCCGCTCTCGTCGCGGACCAGCACCGCCAAGGCTTGGCGCGTCGGCGCGGTTTTCTTGACGGGCTTCGCAGGAAATTCGTCCTGCCGCCCTTCGCTGCGGGCGAGGCAGTTGCCCCGCAACGGACAGGTGCCGCAACTCGGCGTGCGCGGCGTGCAGAGCGTCGCGCCGAGGTCCATCATCGCCTGGTTGAAATCGCCGGGACGTTTCGACGCCTCGATGTGCGGCTGGAGCCAGTCCGCCAGTTTGGCGCGCGCGGGCGGCTTGCGGAAATCGTCAGCCCAGCCGAAGTAGCGGGCGAAGACGCGGATGACGTTGCCGTCCACCACGGGCGTGGGCTCGCCGAAGCAGATGCTGGCGATGGCGGCGGCGGTGTAGGGTCCCACGCCGGAAAGCGTGGCCCACGCCTCGGATGAACGTGGCAGGCTGCCGCCTTGGGCGATGACGGTCTGTGCGGACTTCTGCAGGTTACGGGCGCGGGAGTAGTAGCCGAGTCCTTCCCAGGCTTTGAGCACGGCCTGCTGCGGTGCTGCGGCCAGTGCGGCGACGGTGGGGAAGGCGTCGATGAAGCGCGCGAAATAGCCGCGTACGGTCTCAACCTGCGTCTGCTGCAGCATGATCTCGCTGACCCAGACCGCATAAGGGTCGGGATGGCCGCGCCACGGCATCTCGCGCCTGTGGGCGTCGTACCAGGCGAGCAGTCGGCGGTGGAGCGTGGCGGACATGGCGGGGCTTCACGGCTCGCGCAGGTCGAGGGCCATCGCGATCTCGGGGCACGTGAAGGGGTTGGCGTGCTTGGTGCAGTTGATGCAGCCCATATAGAGCTTGTGCATCACCTGGGTCTTGGGGATCATCTTGAATCCAAGCGAGCCGAAAAACTCCGGGGCGAATGTGAGGATGATCGCCTGCGCTGGCCTAAAGCGCTTGATGTTTTCGAGGATGGTCGTGACGATCCTCGTGCCGATGTGGTGGCGGCGGTAATCCGGAAGGACCGCGACCGACTGGATCTCAACCGAGGCGCGCTCGGGCTCGCCGATCTCGGGCAGGATCTGCCAAGCCGCGCAGCCCACGACACGCCCTTCGGCTTCGCACACGACGAAGCGGTCGATGTTCTGAATGATGTCGCCCATGGGACGCGAGATCAGATCGTCCTTATGATCGCGGATGAGGTTGAAAATCTGTTCCGCGTCTTTGAGGACCGCGGGCCGGATAACAGGTTGGTTCGGGTCATGCATAGTGTGTAGGGCTTGTAATGTTCAAGGTTGAGGGAGGGTGAACGGCTTAACGTCCTTGAATCGATAAGAGAATAACATAATGAACCGCCGGAATCCATCCTGCCCGATCTTCTCTTCACCGCTCCTCGACCAGAGGCAGAACGATCTCGCGGGTCTTGCCCGCGCGCGTGACGCTGAGAGCCACGCGCTCTCCGGGCTTGCGGGGATCGAGGATGGCTTGGAGATCCTCGATGGTGCGCACGGGAATTTTGTCCACGGCGGTGATGACATCGCCGAAAACAAGGTCGCCCAAGCGGTCGACGCCGAGGCCTTCGAGACCGGCTGCCGCTGCGGTCGAGTGCTCGGAAACGGCATAGATCGCGACCCCGTTGACGGCGGCGCGGGCGGTGACGTGGTCGGGCAGGAGTTGGACGCCGAGCCCCACACGCGTGACGTGGCCCTTTTCGATGAGTTGCGGCACCACGCGCGAGACGGTGTCGGAAGGCACCGCAAAGCCGATGCCGGCGGACGCGCCGCTGGGGCTGAGGATGGCGGTGTTGACACCGATGAGCTTTCCGCTGGAGGTCAGCAACGGCCCCCCCGAGTTGCCGGGGTTGATGGCGGTGTCGGTCTGGATGACGTCGTTGATCCTGCGCTCCGTCATCGAGGTGATCGTGCGGCCCAGCGCGCTGACGATCCCGGAGGAGAGGGTCGTGTCGAGGCCGAAGGGGTTGCCGATGGCGTAGACGGACTGGCCGACTTGCAGGTCGCGCGAAGGGGAGGCGGTGACGGGAGTGAGTTTTTCCGGCGGGGCGTCGATTTTGAGCACGGCGAGATCATAATCGGGCGCGATGCCCACGAGCTTGGCGTCGTACCGGGTGCCGTCCGGGAACGTGACGCTCAGCGTGTTGGCCTGATGCACCACATGATAGTTGCTGACGATGTGGCCCTTCTTGTCCCACACGAACCCCGAGCCCGCGCCTTGCGGCACCTCGTAGAGCTGGACGCCGAAAAGCCCGCTCCTCACGAGCGCGTTGTTGGCGACCGCGACGACGGAAGGCGAGACGCGCTTGTAGACCTCGGTGGCTTCGGATTCGGCGGCGGGCTTTTCAACACCGTGCGGCAGCGCGTGGGCGGCCGCTACGACTTGGTTGGTAAGCGCGGTGATCAACTCTGTTTGGGTTTGCCAACGCCGTTTGTTGTCGCGGAGTTGAAAAATCAGGAATACGATCATCGCGATCAGCGCCAGAGTTAGGAAGGGTGAGCGTGTCGAATTCATGCCCTTAGTATATCGGATGGAGCCTCACGATTCGAGCCGGAAAACAGGTGCGTGTCCGAGTTGATAGTGACTAAGGAAGACCAGCATTGGACTCATGTGCTCGTTGTGACGCCATGACACATATCGATCAATATCAAGATTACTCGTAATAACACATAGGAAAACATATTATAGGATAAACTAGTAATCAATTAAAATGATTAACAGCATAATAGACTATTATTGAGCATAATAAATGACAACTTATAATCACACAAACGACTTACACACTGATAGTTACGAGGTTTAACAATAAAATATTTGAACATAATGGCTATCGTGATTGTAGAATCGATAAACCATATTTAATATAAAAAGTTTAAATATCAATTCAAACAGGGTTGACATGTGTAATTATTTGTGGTTAAGGTCGCACAAATTCGCGGTCGGTATCGTCGAAACAGTATGGATTGCTGCATAGAGAGGAAGTCGAATGAAAAAGAACGGATTCCTGTCATTACGTATCGCTTTGGCATTGAGTGTGGTGTTGGTTTGTATCCTCTGGGCGGTCGGCCAATATTCGGGCAGTGGTGAGAGCAGCGTGGTCTCAGGACCCGAGGATCTGCGCAGCGAACTGTTGTGGGCACAACTGATCGCGGTCCATGTCGGCGGAGCGTCCACCGTTTACGATGCGGGAAGCTTCGTGTTCGTTCCCGGCGGTGACCCGGACGCAGAGGTTTTCGCCGAAGGGCTGGTTCCCGAAATCGATGGTAAAGAGGGCTGGCCGGTGATTCTTTTCGAGGACGCCTTCTCCCACGAGACGGTTATCGTGAACGGCAGAGGCGAGGAGATTATGCGGCTCCCCCCGGCAGACGGGTATGCCCCGTCGAGAATCGTCATGACCGCTCTGTTGCTGCCGCCCGGATCCACGGCGGGGGGCACGGGAATCAGGCAAGTAAATGTGCCTGCACCCAGTAAAAGTTTCCTCGCGGACGTCCCGTCAACAGGGCTGGCCGGAGGTGGCGCGGAAGATCGGTCCGGCCTAAGCCCGTCCACTGGAAGCGACGCGGTTGCCAATACGGATGGGGCGAACCTTCCGAAGTCTGTTCAAGGCTCTGTCACCCGTACCTTGCTGGGAGTCAACCTGACGCTCTATGCGGATTCCGACAGCGGGAGTGTTTCGCATGACGGGTATTCGCGGTTTGTTCAAACCAACGGAGTAGGCCCCAAAGCGACCGTCCAGCAGGCGATCAATGCCGCAGTTTCAGGGGACACCATCGAATTACGCGGTGCTTCTGCATTTGCGGACAGGACTCTGACGGTAGGCGGCAAGAGCCTTGTTTTGCGCCCTGTCGGACATGTGCGTTTTTAAATCGGATCGGATAACTGACTCGGGATTAATGGAAGGATCGGAAAGATGAAAAATATGAACAGCCTTTTGAGTCTCTCACTCTCGCTGGCAACGCTCAGCGGTTATGCCGGAGACCTACTCGTCGAGGGTGACCTGAATGTGACCTCGAACCTCACCAGCCGGAGCCTGTCCGTCACCAATGCGACGGTCCTGAACGGCCCTCTGACCGTTTTTGGAAAACGAGTGTTGATAGGGGCCAACGCCGCCACCTCCAACGATAACACCTTCGTCTGGTCGGACGGCACCGCGATCAGTGGCACCTCCTCAAACCAGTTCACAGCTTTCGCTTCGAACGGTTTCCGCCTTTTGGGCGGTCCGATCCAGGGTAACGGGTCGGGGCTGACGGGACTGATCGTGTCAAACTATGTGGCCGGGTCGATCGGGTCGTCTGCCTTGGCGAGCAATTCGGTGACTGCAGCCAAGCTCTCCGCCGGAAGCGTCGGCACAGCCGCGCTTGCGACCAACTCTGTGACCGCCGCCACCATCGCCGCCGGAAGTATCGGTACAAACAAGGTGGCCATTGCGGAGTGGAACGCCTGGGGCAACGGACGTTACCTGAGTCTGACCGGCAGCTCGGATCTCGTCCTGAACCCCGGTCGCATCGTGGCCGGCTACGGTTTGAATCTGACGAATATCTCGCCCACAGCCTACGGTGCATCGCAAATGAGTTATAACGATGGCAGCACTCAAACAATCGGAGAATGGTCCATCGGCGCATCGCAGAATGGTTATAATGGTGGCCTGCAAACCATCGGGGAATCGGCCTACGGCGCTTCGCAGGAGGGCTTTAACTTAGGTGAACAAACCATCGAATATTATGCCGGTGGAGCGTCACAGCAGGGTGAAAATCAGGGCATTCAAACCATTCGAAGTTACGCCATTGGAGCATCTCAACACGGCGGCAACTATTACATACAAATTATCGGGACGAATGCCTATGGCGCATCGCAGCGTGGCTATAACAATGGCACGCAAAGCATCGGGGAGTGGGCCGTAAGCGCATCGCAGATGAGTTATAACGATAGTGTGCAAAGCATCGGAGAGTGGTCCATTGGCGCATTGCAGTGTGGCTATAACAGTGGTTCGCAAATAATTGGCAACTCGGCCATTGGCGCAGTACAAATAGGTTACAACAACGGCACTCAAGCCATCGGGGGTGAGGCCCATGGTGCGGAACAGCTTGGTTATCTAGAATATTCCTCCTTTGCCACGAACAACGGCATAGGTTCGATCCAGTTGCTTAACCTCACGAACTCGCAGACGGCACTCATCACCGGCAGCGCGTCAATCGGATTGGGTGCCTGTAGGGTCACGAACAACCAGGCCATCGTGGCTGGCGATGGGCTGACCAGCCGAGGTGACGGAACCGTCACAGCCGTGAGGTTCTTTGGTGACGGTTCGGGGCTTACAAACCTGACGATGTCAGGGTCGATTCCAACCAACTCCGTCACAACGGACAAGCTGGCGGGCAGTTCGGTGACGACCGCGAAGCTGGCTGACGGGTCTGTGACCTCCGCCAAAATCATCGACGGCTCTGTTGTGGATGCCGACATTGCCACCAATGCGCTGATCTCCCAGTCCAAGATCGCCGGATTGACCGCAGCCGTTGCTTCGCTCAACACGCATCAGGCGGCGGTCAACAATCCGCACGGCGTGACGGCAGCACAGCTCGGAGCATTGACAAACGAGACTGACACCGTTGCGCTGGCCGCGCTGGCACAATACTCGGTTACAAACAAGACCAAGCGGTGGCAGGACTCTGCGGATTCAAATATCTGGTGGGAGGCGAACGGCGGGACAAATATAACGGCATGGCGGATTTGTGCGGTGACAAACAGAATGGACATTAAAGGGGCAACGTCTTTCACTGGATATCAGGATGTCTTACTTGAGACCTGGGGCGAAGGATATGACATTTCGCTTTGGTTCAGAGCTTCTTATCAAAATTCGGCTTTCGGGCTTCTCAGTTCGAATCTTGTCAATATAGTCGGCAATCCGTTCCTCTATAATAGCAGTGCGGCTCTTCCGCCGAATCAGTCCACTTTTTATTTTTCCTGGTATGCCCCCCAGACAGAGTCCTCCGTGATGGCCACTTATGGACTGTCGGCGGGTGAAATCGACAGGTTGAGAAATCTCAACAACGTGCATTTTACCGCGCAGAACGATGGTGATTTGCTGTCGGCGAGAGCAACGGGTACCGGTGGTGAGGTTTGGTATTTGACCGGTGGTTGGGCGCATAGCAATGTTGTGTCGACAGTCACAAACGCAGTCGGCTATTACAACCTTTCCACAGGCGATGTGTGGAAGGCCGTATCGGCACGCTACCCATCCTCCAACCCCTCGAATTACGTCAGCGTGGCATCCGCAAGCGGCATGGTTACAGCCGCGACCGCCAACTTGCTAGCGGTTAACGGTGACGGCTCGCGACTGAGGGGTCTTACCGGGACAAACTTTACGGCAGGTTCGATCACGTCGGCGGCACTGGCATTGGGAGCTGTAACCGCTGCCAACCTCGCCGCTGGAAGCGTTGGTGCGTCTGCACTGGCTACCGGTTCGGTGACCGCCACCAAACTCGCTGCGGGAAGTGTCGGAACGTCCGAGTTGGCTGCTAATTCTGTGACAGTAACCGCCCTCGCCGCCGGAAGCGTCGGGACAAACAAAGCGGCCATAGCCGAGTGGAACGCCTGGGGCAACGGACGCTACCTGAGCCTGACAAGCAGCTCGGATCTTGTCCTGAACCCCGGTCGCATCGTGGCCGGTTACGGTTTAAACCTAACGAATATCTCTGTTAATGCCTATGGTGCCTCACAACAGGGTTATAATTATTACGGCTCGCAGTTCATCGGGACCAATGCCTATGGCGCGGAACAGCGCGGTTTTCTCGCGAGTTCCTCTTCTGCGACGAACAACGGCAAAGGTTCGATGCAATTGTTCAATCTCGGAGCATCACAAAAAGCACTCATGACCGGTAACGCGTCGATCGGGCTGGGTGCCTGTACGGTGACAAACGATCAAGCCATCGTGGCTGGCGATGGGCTGGTCAGCCGCGGCAATGGCACAATCGCCGCTTTCGGTTTCTATGGCAACGGCGCGGGGCTGACGAACCTGAACCTTGCAGCCTATGTGGGGAACAATCTGACATGGGACGCCGTAAGCAACAAGCTGGTCGCGGCGGCGGGGTATAACGATTCGAACGCGGTCTCCGCGGTCATTTCGCGTTGGCCGGGCCTGGCCGGCGGCGAGAGCCACTGGACGGGAACGGCCAGCGGGCTGGACGCCGCATTGGGACGGGCCTCTCTCGGGCTGGGGTCTGCTGCGACAAACAGCGCCGGCGCCTTCGCTCCGGCCGACCTTTCGCAGTACGCGAGCGGAACGGTCACTTATTCGAACGGCCATTTTTATGCGGCGACGCAACTGGCCCCCGCGGATGTTACGAATGCGGTTCTGGCCGCCTGGCAGAACCTGGATACAGATAAAACAGATGACCTGACCAAAGCCGGGGGCACGTTGACCGGCGACCTGGATATGGGCGGCACGCATCGCTTGACGGGTTTGGCCTCGCCTCAGGCGGACTCGGACGCCGTTTCGAAGGGCTATCTGCGGCTGGTGCTGTCGAATCTGAAACCGCAGGGGGACCTGTCCATGGGGGCCTACACCAACGGCGCGCCGGAGGCGTTTCCCCTCGAATAGTTCCGGAGCCTTGTTGCCGAGCAGGGAGTCAACGATGATATTTTTGAACGGTTATCTGCGCGGGGCGGCGTTCGCCTTATGCGTATGGGCGGTCGGTTTGGCTGCTGCGGATTTGCGCGCCGAAGACGGTCCGGACTGGTGGCGGACGCGGGGTGTCGTGCGGGACGGCGCGGTGCCGAACGATTTCGCGGCGCTCAACGCGGGTCAGCTCAAACATCTGGCACACATGGCCTGGGAAGAGCTGGACACCCTGCCGGGCGGGGCCGGTTTCGTCCCTGCCTTCACGAACGCCGGGAACAATTACGCGGCAGTGAACGTCGGACAGTTAAAGGAAATCGCCCGCCCGTTCTTTGACCGCATGATGGAGGCTTCAGGACACTACCCTTGGACGGGAACCGTGTCCAGCAACGACTACGCCATCGCGAACATCGGCCAGGCCAAGTACCTGTTCAGTTTCGATCCGCAGAGCGCGGATTTCGACCAGGACGGCTTGCCCGACGCGTGGGAGGTCACGCACGGGTTCAACCCTTATGACGCTTCGGACGCCGCGTCCGACGCCGACGGCGACGGTCTTTCGAACCTCGACGAGTTTCTGCTGAGAACCGATCCGCGAAACGGCGTTGCCGGCGCGCCCGGGGCGACGCCGGTCTCCAGACCGGTGTACGGTCCGGGAGTCACCGGGCTTCTGATCCTGACGCCCTCCGCTGTCCGCTACTGAATTCTTGATAACAGGTTTCCGAATGAACAGAAAAATCTCCGCATGTCTAGTTGCCGTTTGTTTGGCGGGTTCCGCCGCTTTCGCCCAGCAGACTCCGAAAATCTACGACAATTGGCCTGCCTCCGACACCGAGTGGAACAAGCTCACGAACCATATCATGTGGTGTTACAACAGCCTGCGCGACAGGGCTTTCGTGGCGAGCCTTGATTTGAATTCCGACGGGAATGTAGATTTGGGATGGCAGCCATCGCTGATTTACCCTTTCCGCGACTATCTGCTGATTGCACAAGAGATCGACAGGCTCGCTCCGAGTTTTGTTGATCACAGATTGGCCGGGAACGGTGATTTTGAATCTTTCTTTCAAACAATGAACAGCGCAACCGGATATTGCCAAGATAATTTTCCTTTCTGGACTCCAGAAACGCTGCACTCCAACGCCTTCGGACGCACAGGATGGAGCACCAACCATGTCTTGACGTCGTGGATGGCCGTTACAAACCGGGCTTTCGTGGCCGAAGTGACTTCAGCGATCAAACTTTTAAAATGGACGGCAAACTCTAACCTCGAATCGTATTACATAAATGACGGCTATGGTATTTCTAAATCGGGGTGGGGATCAAAGGGGGGACAATTAGACATATCATCATTCGACGACGCCTTAGATGAACTCCACTATCACTATGACAATGATGATGATGATCCTCAGGGTGCTGTAACCTGTTTCTATTATTCATTGTCGGCGTGTAATTGGACCAATTGGACTGGAGGTGCTCTGGGTGCCGGAATAACATTAGGATATGGCGAAGAATTCGATCTGAAAACAGCAACAAACTATGTGTCATGTCGAGGAGTGCCTCTAGTTCAGCCGGAAGTGTCCGCTTTCATGCGTAGAACGATAACGGTGTCTGGGTATGTCTTGCCAGACTATGGCGCAAGACGGCGGATGATAGTTTGTGAGAATTTTGATCCTTTTGAAATGGGAGGCAAACTTTACACATCTGAGAATCCTTTTGCTGACGTTGTTATGGATGAGTTCCCGCTGACATATGCTGGCCTCGATAGTGATTGGTTTGCCGGTGCAAGTTATGGGGAATATGGGTCTATGTGTTTGCTTCTTAAGTGGGAATTTGAGGATTATCAGGAAAGCGATCTTCCTGCCGCACCTGCGCGAGAAACGCCCGATACCGACCGGGACGATATTGTGGAGCTGCTTCCTGTGTCGAACATTCCCGGTTCTGAAACGGGATGCTTCGTGTTCACCCATGAAGATGAGGCTGCGAATCTTTACGTCCCGCTGATGCAACGCCTGCCTTGGGAAGGCGATTTCGTCATTCACGCATACCTTACGCAAAGCCCGACAAACCTGCTGCCATATCAGTTCTTGAACCCCCGTAACAATTGGGCTGTTTCAGATCGTTGTCAGGCCGAGAACGATGGCTATTCGTTTGCATACAGTCTTAACACGCGGATAGAGGAAGTTGGCGTCATCACAAATGCGACTAGCCACGTCAAACAGGTGCTTGTCGTACGTCCGAGGGGAACAGTTGTCGTTTTTGATTTTCCCTGGGAAGGAACACGTTTCAGCAGCAGAGGTTATCCGATTGGTGTTAACAAGAACCTGGGATATGTGTTGTGGTGCGATAAAGACTACTGCGACGATTCAGAGAGTTTGGAGCACGACGATGATCTCTTGGGCTATAATTTGGTGTTTCCATCGGGGGTCGTGCACCTTCTCGGACCTGATTACTTAGAAGGTATACTGAACGATCACAACTTATGCCAGATGACATATGGCGATGTGCCTGACTCGATGAACTATGATTATGTTGATTCTGTTTGCACGGCCGCAACGAACGGCCTTTATCATGTTTCGCTGAAATGGACGAACGGTTTGCCTGACCGAGTCGAATATCGTTACGCGTGTTCGGGGGAACTGCTGGAGAGTGTCCAGATCATGTATCATGACGGAAGGCCTGATAGACTCCAGAAACAAGTCGACCCGGAAGCCGGTTCCCTTTTAGAAAACGATGGACGCATCCGATATGACACCGGGTTCACATGTGAGCGGTCACAAGTCGGAACGCGTAAAGACGGACGTACGGTCACCATCAGCAAGACGTGGAATTCCAGAGGCGTATCTCAATCATGGAGTGACGAGAGGGTTTTTGATGGATTTGCGCGGCTGGTTAGGCAGACGGCTAGGACGGAGGGGCTGGCTCCTTATGAGCGTCGATTCACTTATGCCGAATCGGATCAGCGTTACCCCGTGACAGGGCAATTGGTTCGCAATCTCGTGGCCACCGAAAGCAGTGACACCTCCTTCGGCACATTCATCAAAAGTTTCACGTACACCGCAGGTGAAGGATGGCTTTCTGAACTCATAAGGCCTGTGGGTGACGGCGTCACGTTCAAAGAACGGTTCACATATTCGGATTGCATCGTCATGACTAACGACGACTCGGACTATGAAATTCAATGGCACAATCCAGCCCGGTTCGCGCATCTCAGTTCTACAGAGAGACTGCTAAAAAATATCGTTTTCGGGGAATCAGTATTCAAAGGAACGTATAACAAAGGAAGAGAGATTTGCAGTTCTCCCCAATCGGACTGGGGCGGTTCCGGGAATATTGGTTTTACCGTTCAATACTCAGATACGGGTTTCCCGTTAGAAAATTCGACATATAATATCGTGACAACTAACACCCCTCAAACCCTGACAGGGACGAGGTGGGATATGACTTATTTTTTCCAGGACATCGATTCATTGTGGTTACATTCTGACTCGGTCACGCAGCTAATGGCAAGGGTTGAGCTTGACGATGGTCGCATGATAAAGTCGCTAAGGTTAAACAGCGCGGGCACCGTTCTCTACGCGAAGACGGAGACCTTCGATGGTGCTGTGATCGAGGAAACCACTACTGATGTGGACGGCCGGGGACGCCCAACCTGTCAGCACTTCATGGACGGGACCATGGCTTTTTACGAGGATTATTCCTTGCACGGTCCCCAGAAGATCGTCAATCGCGATTGTTCTGTCACAACCATCTTGTACGACCCGTTTGGACGTGTGAAGACGAAATTTGACGGTGAGACCGGCATCACGTCCGAATACGAATACGATGTCATGGGAAAAGTCACCCGCGTGACCAGGTCCGGCAACGGCGCCAGGGCGGAAAGCTTCGCCAACTACGGGCTCGACGGGGCTCTCACATATTCAAAAGACGAGAACGGACACGAGGTATGGATCAGCGGACAGAATGTTGACGGCTATCTGGAACTGTCGCGGACCGAGACGGGCAAGGGAGCCGTGACTGAGAAGTACTGGGGCGACGGCGTCCTGATGTCTGTGGACGGCGGCGGCGCTGCCGTGAAGTTCAGCCGCGAACGCGGCGTGACCAACAACTGGCTTTGGGTCAAGGAGACCAACCCTGACAATGGCGGCGAATGGGTCAAGGATTGGTACTCCTTCAACGGCCTGTACGCTTATACCGAGAAGCCTAACGGCGTCACCAACAGCGTCGCGTACGATGAGCGGTTGAACCTTAAGTCAACGGTAAGCGGCGACAACGTCAAAGCCGTGTTTGCCCATGATGCCGATCATTTGAATTTGCCGTCCTTGTCCGGCGCGTCGCTTTCCGGCGGTCCGACGCTGGACCTGACATCCGATCCTTTCTGCAACAGTTATGCTTATGCCTTCACGCCGCAGGGACTGAAGACCACATGCTACACCTATCCTGACGACGGGAGTTCCACCCCCTTCGAGGAGGGGTACTCCCAAATCTCGCCTGACGGGCTCTCCGGCACGTTCGCCGTGGAAGGCCGCGGCGGCTCTTTCTCCTGCGACGCGCCGCCATCGATTGGCACCTATACCAAGACCGTCAGCCTCCCCGGCGGCGGGACCGAGACCTACACCTACAGGAAGTTTCTCCTTCGCGAGACCACGGCTCGGCCCGCCGCCTTGGCGCGCAAGGTCACGAAGAAGTTCGACTATGACGGGCTCGGCCGCCTGATCTCGTTCACGACCAACGAGAAGGGGTACAAGGAGACGATCACCGTCGGGCGCGACGGGAAGGGGCTCGTCGGCAGCGTCAATTCCACCGCGCACGGCACGACCGCCTTTACCCGGAACGCATCCGATCAGATCACTCAGGTGTCAGGGCCGTCCGGCGTGACCATCCTCGACTGGCTGGCAAACGGGGCACTGGGCAGTGTCCAGAGCGACACGGGGCCGACTTACGCCTGCACGCTGGACGCGCTCGGGCGCGACAGCGCGGTGACGCGCACGTACGGCGGGTTCACCTCGACGCTCGGGCTCTCCTTTGGAGATGACGGCGGATTCGACGGGAAAACCCGCGACGGCGTCCAGACGCTCTCGGTCACCTCGCGCCGCGCCGACGGCTCTCCAAAAAGCGTCACGCTTCAGGACAATATTGTTGTGACAAAGAGCTACGACACTGTCGGCCGTCTTACCGGTGAACTCTGGGCGGATTCCCAGAACCCGTCCGGCAATGTGACTTACGCCTACTCGTGGATGCGCGACGGCAGCCTCCGCACGCACGCCCAGTCGGGCGGTCCGCAGGTTTCCAACAGCGTCAGCCGCATCCCGGTGCGGACGGAGACCTCGGGGTTCGATTGCCCCGGCGTCAGCCGTGCGACCGTGCAGACGGTCTACGGCGGCGCCAACGGCGAGCCCAGCGCTGTTCAGGGTCAGTTTGAGGGTGTCGCGAATGGAGCCTTCGGCACGTCCGCGCTTTATGACGGGCTCGGCCGCGTCACGTCGGTCACGGGCTCCGGGTTCACGGTCTCGCTCGCCTGCGCCGACGGCGGGCTTGTCACCAACGCGTCGTTCACGGTTGGCGGCACGACGCTCACCCGCGCCGTGACGTGGAGCGCCAAGGCCGGGAAGCCGGCCCGCGTCGACTACGCCCTGGGCGGGCAGTTCCTGCGGCGCTGGCAGTACGCGTTCACCAACGGGCTTGTGGCTTCGGTGACCCGTTCGGGCGGCGACGGCGTCAAGACCGATTACGCCTACGACGGCGTGGGGCAGCTTCTCTCCGCAACCTCGTTCGTGACCAACGGGAGCGGCGCGTGGCAGTCCTTCTCCGGGCTTTCCTTCGGGTATGCGTACTCCGCGGGCGGCGACACGACCAGTTTTGGTCCTCTTGCGGCGCAAGTCATATCGGAGGCCGCGGGAGACCTTCAGGGCCGGCGCACATGGGCGGGATGGGCGAATTTCATCGGGCGGGTTTCTGCGGGCAATGCCGCCATGAAGGTTGCCTACAGGTCAGTAACAAATAATGTCGGCTCTGTGGGCAATCTGTATTCAGCGAGCCTCGGTTTTCCACCCAACACACTGACCGCCTGCACGTCCGGGGTGGCGACGGTCATCGCCACGCTGGGCGGCACGTCCGATACCGCGTCCGTCTGCTTCTCCATACCTTCCTTTTACGAGACTCCGACCTACAACGGGCGCGGCATGATCCTGTCGGACAGCCGGCGGCGGTACGTGTGGGACGCGGCGGGGCGGTTGTTGGCGGTCACGAATAACGGCGTCTCGCCGGCCATGCTGCTGAAGTTCGCGTATTATCCGGACGGCCGCCGCGCCACAAAGACAGTCCTGAGTTTCACCAACGGGGTCTGGACAACGTCGCGCAGCCTCCAGTACGTGTGGCAGGGTTGGAAGCTTGCCGGGGAGTGCGAGCGCGACGGGGCGGGGACGGTCACGGCGGTGCGCTCCTTCGTCTGGGGGCCGGATATCGAGGGGCAGCAGAACGCGTCCCTTGAAAGCGGTGCCGAGGGCATCGGCGGGCTGCTGCTGATCCGCGAGTGGAAGCCCGTGCGCGGCGAGTGCCTGTACCTGCCGCTGACCGACGGGCTCGGTAGCGTGTGCGGGCTCATCGACGCGGCGGACGGTTCGCTGGCGGCGGAGTATGACTACGACCCGTATGGCGGACCGGTCGCGGAAAGGGGCGTCGCGGCGAACGCCTGCCCGTTCCGGCACAGGACGCGGTACTATGATCCCGAGACGTGGCTTTACTATTACGGGTACAGGTACTATGATCCTGCCGTGACAAAGTGGATTTCCAAAGACCCCCTCGGCGAGGCCGGCGGCTGGAACCTGACGTGCTTCTGCGGCAACGACCCGGTGAACGCAGTTGATCCGTTGGGACTGTGGGTTGAGAATGGTCATTACTATACTGTTCTGATTGTTGCTCTGGCGGCCGGGTACTCAGTGGATGATGCGAAGGAGTTGGCTTTCTATGCGCAATTTCCGGACTATGTTAAGGAATATGCGGCGTGGGATTGGTTCTTTCATGAACGAAGTGTTTCCCGACTAGCCCTCTATATGGTCACATTTAAGAAATTCGGACAGTCAAGGGATTCGGAGGTTATGGAGGGTGTCGGCCATTCTTTACTTGGAATACCGGCTGATCCTCTACGAACGGCCTATGCGAAAAAATGGGGATCTCTGAAGACATTGCCCGAAAAGGGGATGGCGCTTCATTTCTTTGGTGATTTATACGGGCATTCGGTTAGCGAAAATGGCGTCGATACATTGTATCCGAAAGGTGTCGGGCACGCGCTGGCTGGGACTTCTCCGGACTATATCGGGCTTCATTACGATCAGTATGAGAAGTATGTTAAGGCGCTATACGAGATGCTGAAGAAACCCGGTGTTGGGGACTACCGCAGGGCAGAGCAGCTTCTGAGATTGACGAAACAGTTCGACATGGATGCACGTAAGAAAGGGGCTATTAAGGCATTCACTTACTACGATTATGATCCTCATTCGGGCACCCTGTGGGGACGGAAGTCGAG
>JANYBJ010000043.1 GCA_025360845.1 bacterium | reverse complement strand
AGTCCGACCGGCGCGCTGCATCTGGGGAACGCGCGGAGTTTCATGATCGCTTGGCTGAGCGTGCGCAGCCGGGGCGGGGTGCTGGTGCTGCGCATGGAGGACCTTGATCATCCCAAGAACAAGCCGGGCGCTGCGGCGTCCGCTCTGGAAGACCTGCGTTGGCTGGGCTTCGACTGGGATGAAGGGCCGGATGCGGGTGGGCCGTATGCGCCTTACACGCAGACCGAACGCGCGGCGTTGTATGCGCAGGCGTTGGAGCGTCTGAACGCCCAAAGCCTCGTCTATCCCTGCGTCTGTACGCGCCGGGACGTCGAGGCGGGCCAGTCCGCGCCGCATTCCGAGGAGGGACTTTATTATCCGGGTGTGTGCAGGGGCCGCTTCGCTGATTACGAAGCGGCGCGGCGCACGCTGCCGCCGGGCCGTCTGCCCGCGTGGCGCTTCCGTGTGCCCGAAAGGGAGACGGTGCGGTTCGAGGACGGTTTTTACGGGACGTACGCTCAAGACGTGTCGGCTCTGAGTGGCGATTTCGTATTGGCGCGCGACCCGCTGGGCGCGGGCTATATGCTGGCCGTTGTGGCGGACGACGCGGCGATGGGCATCACCGAGGTCGTGCGGGGCGACGACCTGCTTTCCGCGACGCCCCGCCAACTGCTGCTGTATCGCGCACTGGGGCTTAAGCCGCCGATCTTCCTACATGTGCCGCTGGTGGTCAGCGAGGAGGGGCGGCGGCTGGCGAAGCGCCACGGCGACACGCGCATCAGCGCACTCCGCGAGGCGGGGCTGCCGCCGGAGAGGATCATCGGGCTTTTGGCGTGGTGGTGCGGTTGGGCGGAGCGGGGCGAGTGTCTGACGCTGCGCGGGCTGTTGCCGCGCTTCGATTGGCGGAAACTGCCGCACGAGCCCGCGGTGCTGACGCAGAGCGTGAGGGAAGAGTTAAGGGTTAGGAGTTAGAAAGAATGCACAATTATCTGGCGAGCGAGGCGCGGTACGAGAACATGCTGTACCGGACATGCGGACGCAGCGGCTTAAAGCTGTCGGCCGTCGGGCTGGGTTTGTGGCACGGCTTCGGCGCGGAGGAGACGCACGACGACTGCTTTAAGCGGGTCACGTCCGCCTTTGATTTGGGCATCACGCATTTCGACTTGGCCGACAATTACGGACCGCCTCCGGGGTCGGCGGAAACGGTGTTCGGCACCGTGCTCGGACGCGAGTTCAAGGCGCACCGCGACGAGTTGGTGGTGGCGACCAAGGCGGGCCATGCGATGTGGCCCGGGCCTTATGGCGATTGGGGCAGCCGCAAACACCTGCGGGCAGGCCTCGACCAGAGTCTGCAGCGCTTGCGTCTCGATTATGTGGACATTTTCTATCACCACCGGCCCGATCCTGAAACGCCTCTGGAGGAGACGATGTGCGCGCTGGCGGATCTGGTGGATCAGGGCAAGACGCTGTATGTCGGGCTTTCCAAATATCCGGCGAAGCAGCTTCGGCATGCGGTGTCTCTGCTGGCCGAGATGCGCGTTCCGTGCGTGGCGCATCAGGTGCGTTACAACCTGCTGGAGCATGACGAAGTCGAACAGCAGCAGATACCGGCGGCGGATGAGGCGGGGCTTGGCACGGTTGTTTTCTCGCCGCTGGCGCAGGGCGTGCTGACCAACAAATATGCGGAAGGCGTGCCGGAGGGCTCGCGTGCGGCCAAAGGCAGCCCGTTCATCGAGCGCTATCTGCACGACGATGCCGTGGCCTATGCGCGGAGATTGCATGTGTTGGCTCAAGAGCGGGGGCAAACGCCAGCCCAGACCGCGCTCGCGTGGGTCTTGCGCGATCCGCGCGTGACCTCTGCGGTGATCGGCGCGAGCCGTCCCGAGCAGATCCGCGAAAACGTGGAGGCGCTGCAGAACCTGTCCTTCGACGCGAGCGAACTGAAGGCACTGGGCTGAGAATGGAAGCCAAACGTCTGCCGTGAACGGTTGATGTTGTGTCAAATGGGTATTGACATTTTTTCTAGGTACGCATATGATCATTACACGATAGATGGTTGGTATTTATGAAAGCTGACTATATATCGTATTGGGTGTTCCGTAATTCTATTCACCGGTGGCGTTGAGAAGTTGCTTGTTTCTCGGCTGGCAAAGGAGAACCGGGCATGAACAACGAAGCGCGGGATGCGTATCCGAAGGGTTTCTTAATCGGCCTGATCGTGGTCTCCACGTTGGGGTTGCTCTGTGGTTACGAGAGTCTGTGTTGGGGCGTCCGGAGCAAAACCGCCCAGCTGCATGAGGAACTGTCGGCTTCGGCCTCGGCGATCACGCGGCAGATCAACATCGCCAGAATCAAGGCGTTGTCATTTTCGGAGGCGGACCTCGAACGAGCAGAATTTCTGCGTCTTTCCGCCCAGTGGCAGGCGTACGCGCGGATCACCCGGTACTGTGCCGTCTACGGTGTGGCGAAACGGAACGGGGGGATCGTTTTCGGACCCGGGAACCTGCGCGGTGACGACTCGCGCCCGGTGCCCCCTGGGCGGATCTATAAGAATCCGCCCGCAGGGATGGTCGAGGCCTTCAAGACCTGCCAGCCGCAGATCGCGGGACCGTACGAGGAGGGTGGCAAGAGACTCGTCAGCGCCTGGACACCGGTGATTGATCCGCGTTCCGACGAGGTGCTGATGGTGATGGTGGTGTCGGTGGACGCAAGTGTCTGGAACCGGCAGTACGCATGGGTGTGGCGGGCGATGGCTTTGTTTGCGGCGCCGCTCGTTCTGTGCATAGGGGCGGCGCTTCTCCTGGTCAGGCGGAACAGCCGGATACCCTTCAGTATGCTGGTCCCCATCGAGGTGTGTCTGACCCTTGTCTTGGGACTGATCTTCACCGTCACTTTCTGGCGAATGACACGCAGCCTTGAGCGGCACTCCAGGCTGGTGAATTTTCAAATCCTCGCGCGGTCAGAGGCCCGCGAGGTTTCCGAACAGTTGGCGAGTCTGCGGACGCGTGCCGGGACATTGGCGCTGGTTCTGGGCGGCGAGAGCGACGTGAACATGGAGAATTTCGTCAGGTACAGCGCGCCTTCAGTCCAGCTCAGCTATGCGGAAATGTGGGCGTGGGTGCCGGTGGTGCCAGCCGCTGAGCGTGATCCGTTTGAGGCCCGCATGAGGCGCGCGGGGCTGTGCGGTTTCTCCCTGTGGCAGCACAACGTGCAGGGCGAACGGTGCCCGGTGGCTAAGCGCGACGTTTACTATCCGGTGCTGTACTGCGAGCCTAAGACGGTGGAAAATTCACTGTGCGGCTTAGACTGCGGCTCTGACCCAGATTTGAGTGAAGCGTTGCAGATCGCGTTGAGGACGGGGCTGATTACCGGAACGACCCCCGTGCTGACGCCGTCGAAAAAGAATGCCCGACCCAAACTGTATGTGTTCGAACCTGTCTATGTTTCGGGAGTCAATTCCCGCACGTTGAATGGGTGTATTCTGGTCGTTCTGGATTGGGAAAAAGTGTTGCGTCACGCATTTATACCGCCTATTATGCCGCGCATCCGTTGCGTCTGGGCACGGCAACCTTGTGGATCGGAGGACTGTTGACGCTCTTTTTGGCCGGAATCGTCGGCTACCTCGCCAACCGCAGGGTTGTGCTTGAACGTCAGGTTGCGACGCGTACCGCGGAATTGGGGCGGGCGAACGAGGCGCTCCGGGATGCGAGCCAGGCGAAAGACAGGTTTTTCGCGCATATGAGCCACGAAATCCGCACGCCGCTGCACAGCGTCATCGGGATGAGCGGCCTGCTGACGAGCACGGCGCTCTCGGAAGAGCAGCAGGAATACGCCGAGACGATTCGCGTCAGCGGGGAAAGCCTGTTGAGCGTGGTGAACGAGATTTTAGATTTTTCAAAGATAGAGGCCGACAAACTCGAATTGGAGAGTCAGCCCTTCAATCTCCGTCATTGCCTGGAGGACGCGATCGATGTGGTGGCGGCCTTGGCGGCGAAGAAGAACTTGGAACTGTTCTGTCGGATAGAGGAGCGGCTGCCGACTGCGCTGCTCGGCGATGTCACCCGGTTGCGGCAGATTCTTGTCAACCTGCTTAGCAATGCGATCAAATTTACGGATAAGGGGGAGGTCGAGATTTCGGTTTCGGGGGAAACCCGTGACAGCCGACAGGCGTTGCTCTGCTTCTGCGTGCGGGACACGGGCTTGGGCATCTCTCCCGAGGCCAAGAGCAAGCTGTTCCAATCGTTCAGCCAGTGTGATGCGTCCACGACACGCCGTTACGGCGGGACCGGTTTGGGGTTGGTCATCAGCAAACGTCTCTGCGAGTTGATGGGCGGGGCCATGGAGGTCGACAGCTTGGGTGTTCCGGGATATGGCACGACCTTCCGGTTCTCGATCCTGGTCGAGTGCAATCCTGAGGTGCAGACTCCGGATGTCCCGACTGACGTTGTTGTTGCCGGCAAGCGGGTTCTGATCGCAGCAAGCAACAAAACCTGCAGGGAGATCTTGGCACAGCAGAGCCAGACGTTGGGCCTGCATCCGGTGACGGTGTCCACCGGTCGAGAGGCCCTTGACGTGTTGGGCAGGGTGGATTTGTTCGGCCATATGGAGACGTTTGATCTGGCGATCCTCGACGCCATTTGAGCGACAGGGAAGGCGTGGCTCTCGGTCGGGAGATTCACGCGCTTCCCGGTCGGGAGAAACTGAAGTTGATCCTGCTGTCCCCTCTCGGCACTCATGCGGTTGATGCCGCACACGCGGCGACCGCCGAACAGCTCTTCAAGCCCGTGAAATTGTCGGCGTTGTTCGACGCGATCTTCCGTTTGTTCTCAGAACAGCCGGTGCGGCGGAAGAAGGCCGAGCAACACCCCGTCCTGTTCACCACAGAGGTCGGCACGCGGCACCCCTTGCGGATTCTGGTTGCGGAGGACAATCTCGTGAACCAGAAAGTGGCGGTCCGCAGTCTGTCGAAACTCGGCTACTGCGCCGACACAGTCTCGAACGGTCTTGAGGCGCTGGACGCGGTCAGGCGCGAGACGTATGATCTGATTCTGATGGACGGACAGATGCCGATGATGGATGGCGAGCAGGCGGCAATCCAGATCCGCAGGGAGTTGCCTGCCGCACGGCAGCCGTGGATCGTGGCGATGACGGCGAACGTGATGAAAGTCGACCGTGATCGGTATAGGGCCGCCGGCATGAACGACTACATAGCCAAGCCTGTGAGGATTGAACGTCTGGTCGAGGTGCTGTTGTCGGTCCAGCCGATCGCGGGCCGCACGGGCCTCGAAGCGCTGGGCGGTTAGAGGCGTGCTTTTCATTGGCTGCGGCCAAACATTGGATTGACGCAACACAAGCGGTCGAGTATAGTTTTTAGCGTATCAAGTTCAGTTCACACGGGTGGCGATAACGTGATAACGTGTCGAACCGGGCGGCTCAGTATGTTGAACACGCATATAGGTTATCAAATGGCGCTCATCGGGGTCACCGTTTTGTCGGTTGTCCTCCTGGTTGCGACGTGCATGTTTTTCCGTAAACGGCGACGTTGGGTGCTTTCTTTGCAGGCGGAACACGACCGTCTGGATGAAGTCTTTGAGGCGTCGCCGGTAGGCATGGTCATGTTGAATGACCGCATGGACATTGTGCGTTTGAATTCAGCGGCCGCGCAGATGGCGAAAGGTGAGCCTGCTACAGTTTGGATCGACAAGCGGCCGGGTGACTTGATGCAGTGTTCCCATCGGTCAGTCGACGCGCGTGGCTGCGGCGAGGGGGACGAATGCTGGCTCTGTCCGATGCGCAAGGTGATCGACTCGGTCATCGGTGACGGGCTGAGTGTCAGGCGGGTCGAGGCTCCGATGGTGCTGGTCTGTGAAGGCGGGGTGAAAACGGTTTGGCTGCGGATGGGTGCCCGGCCTTTCCAGTTTCAGGGTCGCCGTCATGTGATCGTCGCGGTGGACGATATTACCGAGAACAAAAAGAGCGAGGAAAAGTTGGAGGAGGCGACGCTCGAACTGGAGCGGCTGAATGCGGAAATCCAGTGTGCAAACGCGGCGAAGGGGCAGTTTCTTGCGAACATGAGCCATGAGATCCGAACGCCCTTGAACGGCATCATCGGCATGACCGGATTGTTGACGGGGACGGCGATGAGCGACGAGCAGCGGGAGTACGTCGAAACCATCTATGCGAGCGGCGAGGCTTTGCTGGTGGTGGTCAACGACATTCTTGACTTCTCGAAAATCGAAGCCGATAAGATGGTCCTGGAAAACGAGTCGTTCGACCTGCAGAAATGTGTTGAGGAGGCGGTGCGGCTGGTTACCCCGGCGGCAACGAAGAAGAAACTGGAGTTGATCTGCCAGATGGATGACACCCTGCCCCCGTTGTGGATCGGTGACGGCGGACGTCTCCGGCAGGTGCTGGTCAATCTGCTGACGAACTCGATCAAGTTCACCGAACGGGGTGAGATCGTTGTTGCGTGTGCCGGGCAGAAGCAGGACAACGGCACCTATCAGTTGGATTTTTCTGTGCGGGATACGGGTGTCGGCATTCCGCCGGCACAGCAGGCCAAGCTGTTCCAGTCGTTCAGTCAGGTCGATGCCGCTGCGGCGCGCTGCGGGGGAGGTGGGACCGGGCTCGGGTTGGCCATCAGCAAGCGGCTCTGCGAGATGATGGGGGGGGGGCTGTCGGTGGAGAGCAAGGGGATTCCGGGACAGGGCGCCGTGCTCCGCTTCTCGATCAAGGTCCAGCGCGAAACGGAAGCGAGGAACGCTGCTTTCGGGAAGCCGCACGATAGCTTGGCGGGGAAGCGGCTGTTGATCGTCGACGATAACCAGACGAGCCGGGAACAGCTCAAGCGCCAGGCCGAAATGTGGAGAATGGCGGCCACCGCAGTGGCTTCCGGAAAGGCGGCGCTGGACTGTCTGGGCAAGTCGGAGCCTTTCGAGGTGGCTCTTCTGGATTACACCATGCCGGATATGAACGGATTGAAACTTGCCGACGAGATCCGCAAGTGTCCCGGAGGAGGAAAACTGCCGCTGGTTCTGCTTTCGCCGCTGGGCGGCCGCGTGACCGAAGGCGACCGCACCCGGGTTGACGTATGTCTCTGCAAACCCGCTTTTTCCGCCCATCTTCAAGAGGCGCTCGCCGCTCTCTTCGACGGGCATCCGGCGACCCCGACCGGAAACGACGCGCACGTTCAGATGCCGCTCGACGGGGAGATGGCCAGGCTGCATCCGTTGAAAATTCTGTTAGCCGAAGACAATGTCGTCAACCAGAAGGTGGTTGTGAGACTCCTGGAAAAACTCGGTTATAGCGCCGATGTCACCGCAGACGGGAACGAGGTGGTGGATGCTGTTAAACAAAGCCGCTACGATCTGGTTCTGATGGATGTTCAAATGCCGGGATTGGACGGAGAGCAGGCGACGATCCGGATCAGGAGGGAACTGCCGCCAGAGAGGCAGCCCTGGATTGTGGCCACGACCGCGAATGTGATGAAGGGTGACCGTGAGCGGTATCTGTCGGATGGGATGGACGATTACATTCCAAAACCGATTCGGGTCGAGCATCTGGCGGATGTGCTCAGAACGGTCCAACCGCTCGCGGAGCGTGCGGCGCAGCAGGTCGCGAAGCGGGTGTAACGAGGAAGCAACAGGAAAAAGGATGCGAAATGAACGTTGAACAGGGTGCGGGATACAAGTCCGGATGCGGGCCGGACGATGCGCGTGACGGGCTGTGTTCGGCCTCGGTCTTGGCCGATTTGGTGACAGACCGGGTTTTTGTCATCGATGGGAGCTTCCGTATCCTGCGGGTCAACAAGGCGTTTCAGGCGGCTTTCGGCGCTTTGACGCAGGAGGCGGCTTACGGCCGTTCGCTTGGCGCGCTTACCGATTGCCGCCATGTCGACGGTGACGGAGCGTGCGGAGGCACAGCGGCCTGTCGTGAATGTGGTTGGTATCAGGCTGTCGGTGCTTGCGTGCGGGAGGGTGCAGGCGGACAGGAGTGCCGGATCCTCAAGCGGGACGGGAAGGCGCTCGATTTCGATGTGAAGGTGCTTCCGGCAGGCGCGGCGGGCTCCTGTATCTGCGGGCTGAAGGATATCTATGCGGCAAAACGGCTGCGGGTCATGGAGCGGTCGTTCTTTCATGACGTGACCAATCTCGCGGCGGGCATCCGGGGCCTCTGTGAACTGATCGATGATCCGGACAGCGGCCAGGGAGAAGAGTTGCGTCCGCTGATTCATGACAGCGCCAACAAGCTGGTGGACGAGATCGAGCGGCTGCGGACGTTACGGGTTGCGGAGAACGGTGACCTTCAGCCGTGCGTCAGCGAGGTGGTCCCGGAGGCGATGCTTCAGGCTGTGGTGGAGCGTTACCAGGAGGATGCTTCCGCACGGCACCTGAAGGTTATCGTCAAGGCGGAATCGGCGCCGCCGGTGTTTGAAACGGACAAAGAGCTGTTGGCGCTGGTGCTCGGCGAACTGGCGCGTAACGCCATCGAGGCCTCTTCGCGGGGCGAGACCGTTACGCTCACCTGCGCGGTCGCGAACGGATGGATCGCGTTCAGCGTACACAATATGGCGGTGCTTGATGAGGTGGTGCGGACACATGTGTTCGAGCGTTCGTTTACGACAAGAGGTGCCGGCAGAGGTGTTGGGGCATACCGGGCTCATTTGATAGCGGAACGTTACATGAACGGCGAGATGAGTTTTGTTTCGCAACAGTCTGCGGGAACCACCTTCCGCGTGAAGTTCCCTCTGCGCGCCACCGTCTAATCGGCTTGACTCAGAAAGGAAGTACATGGCATCACGAGCGATACGAGTCGTCCTTGTGGACGATGAGATTCACATCCGTTATCTGATAAGGAGTATTATCCGGACTGAAGGTTATGAGGTGGTCGGCGAAGCCAACAATGGCGAAGACGCGATCGAGATGTACCGGAAACACAGGCCCGACCTGATCCTGATGGACATCAATCTTCCATTGAAGACGGGAGATGAGGTGCTGTCGGAAATCCTGAAGGAGTTTCCAGACGCGAAAGCCGTGATGCTGACCATGGTTGCGGACACCGATACGGTGAACCGTTGCTTGCAGATGGGCGCGGTCGACTACATTCTCAAGAACAACCCCGTCGATGAGATCCGGCGGATGCTGCGCGAGATTGTCGCATCTGTCACACAGGAGGAGGAGGCTTCGTGAGCGACCGGTTCGATTTGCGTCAGATGCTTCAGGAAATCAAACTTGACGAGAAGGTTTTCCGCGCCAAACCGGTCTTGCTTTCGCAGAAAGAAATCAAAGAAATGCGCGATAACTTGAGCAAGGTGAAGAGCGAGAGGAAGAGGCCCCGATGATCTCGCGCGAAGAGCTTGTCCGCCAGTTGCTGCTGTTGCGCATCATGCCGGATACCAGGGACGTGTGGCCGTGCACGAGGTGTTTGTCATTAATGATGAGGTCCGCACGCTGATCTCGCATGGCGCGACCATGGTCGAGATACGCGCCGCTGCGAAGCGGGCAGGTTTTTGCCCCCTGCGGTATGACGGGCTAAAGAAAGTGTTGCGCGGGCTGACGACACTCGAGCAGGTGGACTCAATCTCCTATGTGGAGGACATGACGGTATCGGTTGAAGGCACCTTGTAGAGAGAGGTGGAGGTTATGATAAACAGCGGTGATATTCTTTACTATCAATGGGGGGTCGCAGGACTGGCCTTGTTGTCGCTCGCCCTGATTGTCTTGGCGGCGCGGATTTATCGTGTCCGGCGGCAGCGGGAAAAGAAATTGCAGGCGGAACGGGATGAATGGGGCGCGTATTTCATGTCCTCTCCCGCCGGCACGGTCGTATTAGATAAAAACAGGGTCGTCATGCGTCTGAATTCCGCTGCGGCCTCGCTGGTCGCCTGCGACACGACGCACCTCGGCGTACAAAAGTTCGGCAAGGTGTTTGAATGTGCGAACAATACGCAGGATATGCGCGGTTGCGGATATAGCGGCCAGTGTGTCATATGCCCGATATTTACGGCGGTTGCCTCCGTGATTGCGGACGGGAAAGAGGTGCGCGGTATCGAAATGCCGATAGTGCTCGGTCGTACAGGAGAAACGCATACGATTTGGTTGCGCGTCTGCGGCAAGCCTGTGGACATTGCCGGAGTCCGATGTGTGATCGTCACCCTGGATGACATATCGAAGGAGAAAAGCAGTCAAGAGACGCAACAACAGGCTGCCGCAGAGCAGGAGCGCATGAACGACGAAACCAATAAGGCCAGCGAGACGAAAGGTCAGTTCTTGGCTAATATGAGCCACGAGATACGGACGCCGCTGAACGGTGTAATCGGAATGACCGGATTGCTCATGAACACGAACCTGGACGAGGAGCAAAGGGAGTATGCCCAGACGATTCAGACCAGCGCGAAAATCCTGCTGGTCGTGGTGAACGACGTCCTCGACTTCTCCAAGATCGAAGCCAACAAACTGATTCTTGAAAAATCCTCTTTTGATCTTCAGCAATGCGTGGAAGAGGCGATTCGTGTGGTGGCCCCCAATGTGGGCAAAAAGAAGCTGGAGATTATTTGCCAGATCGATAAGGCCTTACAGACTTATTGGATCGGCGATGCCGGACGTATCAGCCAGATTCTTGTCAATCTGCTGGGCAATGCGATCAAATTCACGGAGCGTGGAGAAGTGGTCGTTTCAGTGACAGGAAAACCACTGGGCGGCCGGCGCTTCCAACTCGATTTCGCGGTTCAGGACACAGGTGTGGGTATCCCGCCGAAAGACCAGGAGAAGCTCTTCCAATCGTTCAGTCAGGTCGACACGACCGCTACCCGTAAGTTCGGAGGTACGGGGTTGGGCCTTGCAATCAGCAAACGTCTCTGTGAACTGATGGGCGGCTCCATGTCTGTCGAGAGCACGGGCGTGGCCGGGAAGGGCAGCACCTTCAAATTCTCGATCATCGTCCAGAGTGATGCCAAGCCGCAGTCCGGGTCTGGCGCTGAGCCCGAGCGTGTTCTCGCTGGGAAGCGCGTGCTGATCGTTGAGGATCACGCGATCAGCCGCGAGACCCTTTCCGAACAGATTCTGAGATGGGAGATGGTGCCCGTAACAGCGATTTCCGGCACTGCGGCCGTCGGAATATTGCACGGGCGACAACCGCTGGATGTCGCGCTTATCGATTCCGAGATGACGGACACGAGCGGGATGGATTTAGCCGAGGTGATCCGCAGCCTTCCCAACAGGTCTGGCATGCAGGTGATTCTGTTGTCGCCTTTGGGCGGACAGGTGAAGGAGGCGGCTCGCCGATATGTGGATGTCTGTCTGACCAAGCCCGTGCTGGCCGCACAGTTGCATGCCTCGCTCGTCATCGCCACGACTGCACGTCCCGCCCAAACGTTCACCCCTGCGAGCCCTCCGCCAGCGGTGAAACGGGTGACGGGTGATATGGGGCAGCAGTATCCGTTCAGGATCCTGCTAGCGGAAGACAATCTGGTGAACCAGAAAGTGGCGGTCTCTACGCTCAACAAGCTCGGGTATCAGGTGGACGTGGTCGGCGATGGGCTGCAGGCGCTTGAGACCGTTAAAAAGCAAGTGTACGACATTATTTTCATGGATGTGCAGATGCCGGAGATGGACGGTGAAATGGCAACCACGCTGATCCGCAAGGAAGTGCCGGCCGAACGCCAGCCCTGGATTATCGCGCTGACCGCTCACGCGTTGCCGGGAGACCGTGAACGCTATTTGGCGGGCGGGATGAATGACTATCTTTCGAAACCGGTGCGCGTCGAGCGGTTGGTCGAAGTGCTGAAGGCTGCCAAGCCGGTTACGCTTAAATGATTCAGACCTCCGCTCGCTTTATTCGCGCGGATGTTTGGTCGGTTCGATGTTGCGGGGCTTAAGCCATTCACGCATGTCGGCGATGTCTTTCCGCACCGCATCCAGTTGCAGAAACAGCTCGTTGATGCGAACGTCGACAGAAGGGTAAGTCGCAAGCAGGTCGTTGTTCGGCGGATCATAGGCGAGTCCGAGGAAGGTGTAGAGCGGGGTGAAATAACTGTCGATGTCATCGATCTTTTTTGCCATGACCTCCAGCGAGTCCGTGAGCTCTTGGGATGCGGCCGTTTCGGTGACTGTTTTTTCGAGGTGCTCGAAGGACTTGTCAAGATAGGTGGTAAGGCCGGCAAGGTGGCCGGGGACCGCATCGGGCCGCGTGAGCGCGGAGGTGAGGCTCCCCCCGTTCTTTGTGAGGGCCTGGCCAGTCGCGGAGGCGGAGTGTGACGGGAGTCCCGAGGGCTGCCGCGCGACGCTATCTTCCAACGATAACAGGCGCCTGTTAAGGTTGCCGAGTTGGGCGTTGATGGCGTCCAGTTTCTGGGCCAGTGAATCCGGGCGCCCCGCGCCGTCCAGCGGTTCTGTCAGCGCCCTCGGGACTGAGCTGCGGATTTTCTTGCTCTCCGCGCGAACAAGCTCCTGCGTGGTTAAGACGGACGCGAGAATCGAGAGACAGATCGCCAACGTGCAAATAATCAGCTTCATGCTCATTCTCCAAAGAGGTTTTACTTGTCCATTTTACCCGAGCGGTACTGGGTCCGCAAATGAAAACGGTTTCAATTCCGTTGGCGAGGTTGACAACCAGATCGTCAATCCCTACACTACGCGATTGTAGTGTCGTGGTCGTTGGCACTCACAGTCATCTGAATGCGCAAGGGGAGGATGTGTCATGGGTCAGTTCGTTGTTTCGCGTCGGACGTTCTTGGCGGGTGCGGGGGCACTGGCGGCGGTTCCTTCAATCAGTTTTGGGCAGGCGCAGCGGGTCTTTAAATTCGCGCTCGTCGGATGCGGCGGCCGCGGCTCAGGCGCGGCGGCGGAAATCACCCAGGCGGCCGCACGGCTCGGCCACAAGGCGGTGATGGTGGCCGCGGCCGACTTTTTCCAAGACAAGGCCGCGGCGGCCTGCAAAGCCAACGGCTGCGATGAGAAGTTCGCGTTCAGCGGGCCGCTCGCGTACAAGAAGGTCATGGAGACCGACGCCGAAATCGTGCTGCTGGCGACGCCGCCCATTTTCCGCGCTGTGCATGCCGAGGCGTGCGTCAAGGCGGGCAAACACATTTTCGCCGAGAAGCCGATCGCGACGGATCCTGCGGGCCTGCGTCATTTCTTAAAGGTCGTCGAGGCGGCCAAGGCCGCGAAGCTTTCCATCCTGTCGGGCACCTGCCACCGCCACAACAATGCCGCGTTGCGCCAGATCGGGCCGGTGCGGAACGGCATCATCGGCGAGATCCGCGGCGGCGTGGTCTACCGCTGCCACGGCGGCATGAGCACCGCCAATTATCTGCGCCGCCGCCGCCCGACAGACAGCAACGCCTCTTACATGGCCAACAACTGGTACAATTTCCGCGAGATGTCCGCCGACCACCTGACAGAGCAGGCGGTACACGAGATCGATCTGGCGAACTGGTTTGTCGGACGGCTGCCGGAAAAGGCGATGGGCATCGGCGCCCGTTATCAGCGCTCCACAGGCAACACCTACGACTGTTTCGGAATCGACTACGATTACGGCAACGGGCTGCACATCCATGCGGTGGCCCGGCAGATCAACGGCTGCTTCGACCGCTGCTGCGCGCTGCTCAGCGGCACGACCGGACAGATCGACGTGTTGGGAAGCAAGATTCTGCGCCCGGACGGCAAGAGCGAGGCTTTCCCGTTCGACGAGAAGGCCATCGAGGGACGCGACGGCAACATGTATGTCATGGAGCATGCCGATTTTCTCTCCGGTCTGCTCAGCGGAAACCTTCTGCAAGAAGGCGAGCAGGTGGCCATGGCGACCGCCAGCGGCCTGCTCGGCACGCTCGCCGCCTACTCCGGCCAGATGGTGCGCATGTCCGATCTGCTGACGAACACGGAATCGCAATTCTATAACATGAACTGGTCGGTCCGCGCGGAAGATTTTGAGAAAGGCGACGTCGCGCCGGTGGAAGAGGGCAAAGGGGCGGTTCCCGGAAAACCGGAGAACTAGGGTTTTTCCGGTCGATAAAGGCGTGCGGCCTTTGTGAAGCAGTGTCGAGGGAGGTTTCAATGAAGGTGAACAGACGGGATTTCATGAAGGCCGCCGCGTTGGCGGGTGTTGTGTCCGGGTTGCCTTTTGCCGCGCGGGCGGCGGAGGGCGGTGCCGCCTTCAAGACGCAGTTGCACAAGGCGCTGATCGCCTCGGTGGCGGACGACGCCACGTGCGAGCGGATCGCCAAGGCGGGCTTTCCGGGCGTTGAGCTGACCAAGAAGGACGTGACGGTCGAACAGGCGCGGCAAGGGCGTCTCACGGCGGAGAAGCACGGGCTGAGGATACACTCCTTCATGGGGGGCTGGGCCGACTTCAACAACGCCGATGAGGCGGCGCGCCGCAAATCGATCGACGACGCGAAGCAATGGATCCGGTTGACTGCCGCGTACGGCGCGTCGGCGATTCTGCTGGTGCCGTGCCGCGTGGACGGGAAAATGCCGGCGCCGTCAAAGTTCAAGATCGACTTCGATCCCAAGACCTTGCTGGTCAAGTCGGTGGTCGAGGGCGACAACGCGCCGTTCGCGGACTATATCGCCGCGCAGAACCGGGCGACCGAGCTGTCGCGGCAGGCGGTTGAAGAACTGATCCCGGTGGCGGCCGGCGAGGGCGTGGTCATCGGCCTCGAGAACGTCTGGAACAACCTGTGGGTCCAGCCGCCCTTCGCGGCGGCGTTCGTGCGTTCGTTCGACGACGTGTGGGTGAAGGCCTATTTCGACCTCGGCAACCACATCCGCTACGCGCCGGTGGAGGAGTGGCTGCGCACGTTGGGACGCACCATCGCCAAGCTGCACATCAAGGATTTCAAGCTCGACCGCGCCGTTGGCAACGACGGGACGTTCGTCAAGATCGGAGCAGGGAGCATCGATTGGAAATCGGTGCGCAAAGTGATCGACGAAATCGGCTACAACGGCTGGGTGACCGTCGAGAGCGAAGGATACACCGATGCCGAGCACAGCGCGCTGATGGATCGCTTCTTCGCAGGCCAAAGGGCGTAAGTCATGTGCCTTCAACGCCCTCGCGAAAAGTGTGGCGCAAACATACCTCTTGTTTCTTCCGGCATGGTTTAGTAACGTTATCTGCCACATCTTGTATATGTGCCCTTGGCGTGTCGCGCAGGTCGCAGCAGGCGGTTTCTATGACGCCTGAACGACGTTCGTGCGGCTCGGTCGTCAGGTGCGTTCGAACAAAAGGGTAGATTGTGGCAACGGCAACGCGGAAGCTCGAAGGCAGTTTAAAAACGAAGAGTTGGTTTGTCCGCAACGAACAGGGCGAGACGTTCGGTCCGGTCGACTTCGAGACGCTCAAGGCTTGGGCGAGCGACGGTCGCCTCGCGCCCACGAACGAGGTGTCAGAGAACGGCACCGACTGGGTTTTTGCGACCTCGCAGGGCGGGCTCGCGATGGATTGGGTCGCGGAGGTCACGCCGGGCACTTTTTACGGGCCGATCCACAAGGTCGCGATGGAGGAACTGGTCAAGGACGGTTCCATTGCGGCGCGTTCTCCCTTTTTCATGCGCTATGCGCTCAGCGCCCGGCCAGCCTCTGCGGCGGACGATCAGAAAACCGAACAGGTGCGGAAGCAGCTGACCGCGCAGGTCGAGAATGCCCAGCAACAGGCCGCGGCCCGCGCCGCGGAACTTGAACAGATGCGTCTTCAGGCATCGGCGCAAACCGAGCAGTCCAAAAAGCAGGCGGCGCTCGCGGCAGCCGAGCTTGAGAAGATGCGGCAGCGGGCGGTCGAGTCCGAAGCCCAGGCGAACGCGGCGCGGCAGAAGGCGTCGGCGCAGGTCGAGCAGGCCAAGCAGCAGGCGGCATCCGCGACGGCTGAGAGCGAGAAGGCTGCAGCGCGAGCCGAGGAAGCCAAACGGCAGACGGCGCTTGCGGCGTCTGAGCTTGAGCAGACCAAGCAGAGAACTGTGCTCGCGGCAGCCGAACTCGAGAAAGCGCGTCAGCAGATGGCGGCCCAGGCTGAACAGGCGCGGACAGCGCAGCAGCGGCTTTCGACGAAATTGGACGAGCAGGTGCGGCAGCTCGCGCAGGCGCGGCAGGAGCTGTCCGCCGCCGCCAGCCGGCTCACAGAGTTGAAAGCCGAGAACGAGACGCATGCCGCCGCATGGACGGCGAAGGAGCGGGCGTCCGATGCCGAGCGGCAAGCGCTGAAGGTGGCGGCGGATCAGGCGCAGGCCGAGATCGCCACGCACAGGGAACGGGTGAGGAACCTCGAGTCGGCTCTCTCCGAGGCGGGGCGTGCGGTTCAGGAGGGCCATGCGGTCGAAACGCAGGTCCAGTCGCTGCGCTCCGAGCTCGATACGTTGCGGCCCGCGCTTGCTGCGGAGCGTCAAACGGCCCAGCAGGCGCAGGCTCGGTGTGTGGCGCTTGCGGAGTCGCTGGAGGAGGCGAAACTCAGCCGCAGCGGGGATACGCGGCAGGTGGTCGAACTGCGGTCCGCACTGGCGCAGGCGCGGCAGCAGGTCGAAGGATTGCGTGCGGTGTTCCGTCAGGCCGAGAGCGTGTTGGGCGCGTTGCCCGGGCCCGCGGTCGCCGTGGAGACGCTGGAGGCCGAACCGCTGGGGAGGGAGACGCGTCCGCCTGTGCGTCCGAAACCGTTCGACAGGCCGGTGCTTGAGGCTGAGGTGTTGTCGCCCGAGCGTCCGAAGCCTGCGGCTGCGGACAAGCCGCCGGTGGCCAACCCCGCGAACCAGGCGAAGCCCGGGCTTTCAATGGCCGATTTAGAGCAGCAGGCGCGGCGGGAGCTGGAGCGCCTCGGCGCGCAAGGCGCCTCGTTCTTCAAGAAAAAGAAGTGACCACCACTTCGACTTTCAACTTGTAAAAAGTGATCCCCAACCTGTAACTTAAAACCTGTTATGTCTGACACGCAAAACGAAAAAGAGGACACACGTCAATGGTTCCTGCGAATCGGCGGCGAAACGGTCTTTGGCCCGGTCTCGACGCAGGGGTTGATCGTCTGGGCCGAGCAGGGACGCATTTTGCCGGGCCACGAGGTCTCGACCGACCGCAAGAAATGGCTGCAGGCCATTTCGGTCGAATGGCTCGACATGCGCTGGTTTGTGGATGACGGCGAAGGCGAATTGCGCGGACCCTTGAACCGGCTGGCGGCGGAGGCGCTGCTCAAAAGCGGCAAGGTCCCGGAGGGGGCTCAGTTGGTTTCCGCCGACGATGTTGAGCAGGACGCAGCCGCTGAACGGGAGACGAAGCGGAGTGATAAGCCGGCGCATGAACCGGTGCCTGACGATGTGTTTCGCGTGCGGATCCGCGAGTTGGAGGCGATGGTGACCAGTCAGCGCGAGCGGCTGGCCAAGCTGTCTCATGCGGACGCGCTGGAGACGGTGCAGCATGAGCGCGACGTGTTGTCCTCCCTCGTGAAGGAGGCGGAGACACAGCGCGACACCATTCTGAGAAACGCCGCAAAAGACACGCGGGCGCATGAACGCAAACTTGAGCTTTTGCGGCAGCAGATCAAGAAGCTGGAACAGCAGTTGGAGGAGAGCAACAATCGGATTTTGCTGTCGGACGAGGCGGCTGCGGCCAGACCTGCGCAGATCGACAAGATGGAGTCAGAGCAGCTCGTGGAGCAGGCCCGGCGCGAGGCCGCCGAGCAGGTCCGCGGCGAGGCCGCTGAGCAGATCGCCGAGTTGAAGCGCGCGACCGAAGTGCTTCAGGCGAAACTGGCCCTGGCCGGACAGGCGCTTGCCGAAGCCCGTGCCTCCGTCGAGGCGGAGCGCGAGTCACTGTCCCGCGAGAACGAGGAGCTGGTCAAGCGGTTATCCGCTTTGGAGCAAGCCGTCGAATTCCACGAGCGCCGTGCCCAGGAGACCGGGCAGATTCTGGCGACGCGCGAGGCGGAACTCGCGGCGGCACGCGAGCGCGTGGAGGCTTGGGAACGGCGTGCCGTTCGTGCCGAAGAGTCCGCCTGTGCGGCAGCGGAGAAAGCCTGCGCGAGCGAAGCCGCGTTTGCGGAGCTGCTGGTTGACGCCAACACGCGGGACAACACGTATCTTGAGAAGATTGCCGCGCTGGAGAAGGCCTGCGCGCAACCGCCGGAAGAGACGGCGCGTTTCTTCGCGGACCAGGCGGCGGTGTTCGAGTTGATCAAAGCCGAGGTGGAAGAGCTCTCGAAGACCATGGAGAGCGAGCGGACCCATGTCGAGCAGTTGAAAGAGTGGAGTCTGCAACGGCAGCAGACGCTCGCGGAGCGCCGTCAGACATTGCTTAAACAGCTCGGGAACAGCCCGGGTGAAATGACCCGGCGGTCGGTACGCGAGCAGCCTTCCGATCCGAACGCCGCCCGTTTGCGGATCGAGCTTGACAATTTGCGGATCGCCCATCAGCGTGAGCTGCGGCAGGCCGAGGACCGCGAACGCGACATGCAGCGCAAGCTGCGGGTGTTCGAGGCGGAGGCGTCCAAGCTGCAGGGACAGGCTATAGAAGGTGAGAAGATGGGCCGCCGCATGCAGGAGTTGTCGGAGGTGCTCCGCAAGCGTGAGCAGGAACTGGCGGATGAGCGCAAGAACCGCGATGCGGAGCGCGAACAGTTCCAAGGCAGCCAGCAAGCGTTGATGATGCGCATCGACACCCTTGAAAAAGCGTCCAGACCCACCGCGCCGGATGAGATTCAGATGGCTGAGGCGCGGAATGTCAAACTGGCGTCATGGATGCGATTAAAAAAATAGGGCTGCCGGTTTGCAATGGAGCGGCGCGGGCTTGGGCCTCAACGGGACGATTGAGGTCGTGATGAGTGAACGGAGGAGGGTAAGGGGCGCCGGCTGAAAAATGTGGGTGACTTGCCGTTGACACCCCCCCCTTTTTCTTGTACATTGAACCAACTTTTTTGAAACGGCGGGTTAGCTCAGTTGGTAGAGCGTCGGAATCATAATCCGCAGGTCGGGGGATCGTGACCCTCACCCGCCACCATCTTAAAGGCCCAGTAAAAACCCGTTTTTATTGGGCCTTTTTCGTTTTATGGGGTTATATTGTGGGTGGGCCGGTTTGTTGCGTTCTCTTGCCTGCCCCTCCGTAAACACCTTTTTTTGGACCTTTTTTACAACAGTCCTTTTCTGCCCGCTTCGCCGTTCCAGGTGACCGTGAGCAGTCATAACGATTGTAAAAGGATAAGGTGGAAACCGTCGGCACACGGTTTGACACACTTCCGATTCAAATATTTGCCCTTTTCGTCCGCCATAGGCGATTTGTCCTCAATTTTGGTTCCGGCTTGAATGATGACGTTGGGCGTCGTATGCTGATTGTTAGACATAGAGGGAGGAACGCATGGTTACTCCAGGAACACGAAGAAAGATCTCGCGGCACGCGCTTTAGTTTGGTCGCGGGCCATGATCCACCTGGCGAAAGAGTTCGGTCTTTCTCGGACGTGGGTTTCGCCAAACTCTGCAAGCGGAACAAGATACCCCGCCCTCCGCGCGGGTATTGGGCCTTGAAGGAGGTGGGCAAGGCTCCGCCCCCAACGCCCCTGCCGTCTCCTGAAGAGGATTGGAATATCGTATTTGTATGGCATAAGGTCTATACGGGCGAATCTGACGGGGAGGTGGAGGTTAAGACCGAGGAAAAGATCGAGGTCGCTGACACGCTGCAGGATCCCCATCCTTTGGTCAAAGAGGCTCTGAAGATACTGACTCATGCGCCCCAAGACGAATAAGGCGTGCGAGCGAGGTGTGATGAAAATGCCAAATTTGGAACGGCGGGCTTCGCTCACGGCGCTATGGACTTTACCGCCCGACGCTGGTATTCTTTCCCGCCGTTCACACAGTCAGGCTGTCTGTCTTCTTTCAGCCCTAAACAACTTCAGCCTAAACCGCTAACAACCTTCTTCAATTATGGCCGGCGAATACGCGTTCAACCTGATCAACGTCACCAAGCAGCACGAGAAGAAAACCATCCTCGCGGATGTGAACCTCTCCTTTTACCACGGCGCGCACATCGGCGTGATCGGCGCCAACGGCTCCGGCAAGTCCTCGCTGCTTAAGATTCTCGCGGGACTCGACAAGGAGTTCATGGGCGAGTGCCAGATCGCCAAGAACACCCGCATCGGCTACCTCTCGCAGGAGCCCCTTCTGGACAACAGCAAGACCGTCATGCAGTGCGTGGAGGAGGGCGTCGCCGGCTCAAAAGCCATGCTCGCGCGCTACGACGAGATCTGCGAGAAGCTGGGCGAAGACATCAGCGACGAGGAGTCGGAAAAGCTGAACGACGAACTCGGACGCCTCCAGGAAACCATCGACCACAACGACCTCTGGAGCCTCGACCACCACATCGAAATGGCCATGGAGGCCCTGCGCCTGCCGCCCTCCGACGCGCCGGTCGCCCCGCTCTCCGGCGGCGAGCGCCGCCGCGTGGCCATGTGCCGCATCCTCATCTCCAACCCCGACGTGCTGCTGCTCGACGAGCCCACCAACCACCTCGACGCCGAGTCGGTCGCCTGGCTCGAAACCTACCTCAAGGGCTTCAAGGGCACCCTCATCGTCGTCACCCATGACCGCTATTTCCTCAGCAACGTCACCGAGTGGATTCTCGAACTCGATAACGGACGCGCCTTCCCCTACAAGGGCAACTACGAGGCGTGGCTCCAACAGAAGCAGGATAACCTGCAGCGCGAAGTCAAGCAGGCCGAGTCGCGCCGCAGGCTTATCGAGAATGAACTCGCCTGGGTGCGCACCAACCCCTCGGGCCGCCGCGCCAAGAACCAGGCCCGCGTGCGCCGCTATGAGGAACTCGCCGCCCAGGAGGTC
The DNA here is from genome assembly GCA_025360845.1 of bacterium. GTDB lineage: Bacteria > Verrucomicrobiota > Kiritimatiellia > RFP12 > UBA1067 > JAHFSX01. The sequence goes on along the minus strand of JANYBJ010000043.1, from coordinate 2,076 downwards.
AACACGCGCGAGGACGAGCTGTGCATCAAGATCCCGCCCGGTCCGCGCCTCGGCGACCTCGTGGTCAAGGCCGACAAGGTTTCGATGGGCTTCGGCGACAACCTGCTCTTCGAGGACATGTGCTTCGACCTGCCGCGCGGCGGCATCGTCGGCGTCATCGGCGGCAACGGCGCGGGCAAGACCACCCTCTTCAAACTCATCACCGGCAGGCTCCAGCCGCTCTCCGGCAAATTCAACGTCGGCTCCACCGTGGCGCCTTCGTATGTGGACCAGTCCCGCGACTCGCTCGACGACAGCCACACGGTCTACGAGGAGATCACCGGCGGCTCGGAATTTGTGACCCTTGCGGGCAACGTGATGATGTACGGCCGCGTCTACTGCAGCCGCTTCAATTTCAAAGGGTCGGAGCAGCAGAAGCGCGTCGGTGTGCTCTCTGGCGGCGAGCGCAACCGCGTCCACCTCGCCAAGCTCCTGCGCAGCGGCGGCAACCTGCTGCTGCTCGACGAGCCCTCCAACGACCTCGACATCGCCACCCTGCGCTCACTCGAAGAGGGCCTCTCCGACTTCGGCGGCTGCGTCATGGTGATCAGCCATGACCGCTGGTTCCTCGACCGCATCGCCACCCACATCCTCGCCTTCGAAGGCGACTCCAAGGTCACCTGGTTCGAGGGCAACTACGCCGACTACCACGAGCAGCGCCGCAAGCTCTTGGGCGACGCCGCCGACCGCCCCACCCGCGTCCACTTCCGCCCGCTGAAGCACGGGTGAGTCTGGAATTGCAGAATATCCAATAACGAACAAGGAATGCCCAACTCCCAAAGAATAATGAATTCACTTGAACATTGGGAGTTCCTTGTTGAATATTGGATATTCTCACCCAACTCCTAACACCCAACTCATCCTTGACCAACACCCTCCATACACTTTTCCACCTTCCGGACACCGGGGGCCCGCTGCTGTTTCTCGCACCCATGGCCGGCTTCACCAACGCGCCGATGCGCCGCCTCAGCTCTGCGCACGGCGCGGCGCTGACCTACACCGAGATGACCAACGACGTGGGGCTGCTGCACGATTCGGACAAGACCTGGCATGTGCTGGAGACCTTCGAAGACGAGGGACCTGTCGTCGCGCATCTCTACGGCTCCGAACCCGCCACGCTGGCGGAGGCGGCCGCCAAGGTCGAGGCGACTGGGCGCTTCGCCGCGATCGATCTCAACGCCGGCTGCCCCGTGCATAAGATCACCGCCAACGGCGCGGGCGCGGCGCTGGTCAAAGACCCGCAGCGCATCCGCGACATTCTCGCCGCCATGCGCCGCGCCGTGAGGCTGCCGCTCACCATCAAGACGCGGCTCGGCCCTCACCCCGACAAGGTCATGATCTTCGAGATCCTCGCCGCCTCCGAAGCCGCCGGCGCGGACGCTCTCGCGCTGCACGGGCGTTTCACCTCGCAAGGTCACGGCGGTGCCGTGCAGCTCGACCTGCTGGCCGAAGTGAAGAGCCGCGCGAGAATCCCGATCATCGGCAACGGCGGCGTCTGCGCGGCCCACGACGCCTGGCGCATGTTCCGCGAGACCGGCGTGGACGCCGTCATGATCGCCCGCGCAGCCATCGGCAATCCGTGGATTTTCGAGGAGATTCTCGCGGGCCTCGCCTCGGGCGAAGAACCGCCGGCGCATGACCGCACACGCGGTGACACGCGCCGCGCCTTGAGCGAGATCCGCGAAACGCTCGAAGCGCACATGGCCGCTGAACTCGCGCTGCTTCGCCGCATCCGCGAGCGCTACGCGCTGCCGCGCCATGTGATCGACGCCGACGAGGCGCTGGCCACCACGTTCCGCTGTCACCTCTTCCGCTACCTGCACGGGCTTAAGGGGTCTTCTCACGTGCGTGGACGCCTGCACGAACTACACACCCTCGCCGACATCCGCGCCGCCGTCGCGAGCTGCCTCGAACGCGAAGCCGCCTACCGTTCCGCCGCGCCGTGGCTGCAGGAGAGAGAACAAGGGATTTAGCGATTTAGACTGTTAGGCTGCAGGTTGGCTACTATTCATCGCGTGTGCCTAACAGCCTAATGCG
>JANYBJ010000129.1 GCA_025360845.1 bacterium | reverse complement strand
TGCCGCATTGGGCCATCTGCGACTTCTTGGGGGACGCGTGCTACCGCAAGGTACGCGTCGGGAATAATGGGCTGATCGAGTTTCAGGATCGCGACATGACGGGGTCGGCAATGAAGCTGCGTTACGTCGGGCTGGTAGAGCAACCGGACGGCACCGGCTGCCGCCTCGCTCCGGGATCGGAGTACGGCCTCTACGTGCTTCCCCACGACATGACCAAGGCCGTGATCGTCGAGGCCAAGACGCGGGCCGTGCTCGGTATCGCCCCGGCGTGGTCGGCGGTCGACCCCCGCAACATTGATCAGGTCAAGACGATGCAGGCGGCGCAGGCGCAGATGATCGCGCTCCAGTCGCAGGGCGTGCGCGAGCGCCACGCCGAGCGCAGCGACGAGCTGGTGGTCAGGCGCGAAGATAACGATTTGCTGCTGGCTGGTTTACAGACCCCGCGCAAGCGGGTGAACCGTCCGCAGGTCAAGAAAGAGTCACATAAGAAAACAGGCCGCGTGTTCGCCGCCCTTTCGCAGGGCGTGGCCGCGTCGGCATCCAAGGAGGGAACAGGCGATGAGTGGTGATAAAGCACAGGCAACCACGGAGATCCGTGATCTGCTGGCGGCGTATCAGAACGATCAGGGTTTGACGCTCAAGCAGTTGGGCGCGAAGGTCGGCAAGAGCGAGTCTTACGTGTCCCGCTATCTAAGCGATGTGGCGGTTGGAGACGTGGCGCTGTTTGAGCAGTCGGTTAAGGATCGGTTGGAGGTCGCCAAACGCAAGCGCACATGGGAGCAGGTCTATTTCGACACCGAGGCCGTGCAGACCTGCTACTTCGTTTTCAACCTGATCCGGGAGGCGTCCGACATCGGGCTGATTACCGGCCCCGCCGGGATCGGAAAGACCACGGCCAGCGAGCGCTACAAGGCGGAGCACAAGACGGTGATCAGCTTCAGCGGCGAGGAGGGCAACGGCTGCGCGTACGGCGTGATGGCCGGGATCTGCAAAAGCCTAGACATGCGCAAGTGGAACCCACGCGAGCAGCGGCGCTCGGAGTTCCTTCGTGAGAAGCTCAACGGCAGCGAACGGCTGATCCTGATCGACAACGCGCAGCGTCTCAACATGTCGGGGCTCCGGTGGCTGTTCGATTTTCACGACGCCACGGGTGTCTCGGTCGCCCTTGTCGGCAACCCGGAGGTTATGCTGCGGCTACAAGGCAACGATCAGATGACCTCGCGCATCGGGTTCAAACAGGACATCGGCGAGATGATTGAGGAGAGCGCCGCGTGGCTTGACGCCGCTGCCGATAAAATGATTGCCGCCATGTGGCCGAAGGCCGCGAAAGAGGTCGGGCTGCTGGCGCGTGAGACGGCGCGGAAAGAAGGCCACCTTCGTACGCTCAATAAACAGATCCGGTTCGCGATCCGGCTGAGCGAGACGGAAAAATACAGAGGCAATTACGGGCTGGCGTTCGTGGACGCCCGTCACATGATCGGTGCGGATCACGACACAAAGGATTAGAGGCAGCGATGTTTTAGCGGGGCTGCAACCCCGCCAAACGAAACAGAGGGCACACCTCCATAACCGATGCCGCGCATCGCTGCCAGTGGCAGATCAGTTGCGCGGCCATTCTCTCACAAGGAACAGCATCATGAAAAGCCCCCTCAGCTACATGGGTGGAAAGAGCCGGATGGTTAAGACCATCGTCCCGATGATTCATAAGACCAAACACGTCTGCTATTGCGAGCCGTTCTGTGGCGCGGCGTGGATCTTGTTCGGCAAAGATCCCGACGTGTCGGAGTGCGAAGTTATAAACGACGCGGATGGCGAGTTGGTTTCATTTTGGAGGGTGATTAAAAAGCACTATCTTCCGTTCGTTGACCTCTACCGAAACGCGATCATTTCGCGGCAGAAGTTCGAGTGGCACAAGATGGAGCGACCTGAAACCCTGACCGATCTGGAACGCGCAGCCAGGTACTACTACCTCCAGCGGCTTTCGTTCGGTGGAAAGGTCAAGGGTCGCACATACGGCTACAGCGCCACCTCGTCGCCGAAGCTGGACATCGGGTCTATCCAGTCCGATCTGCTTGACGTTCACACGCGGCTATCACGCGTCAACGTTGAGCACCTCGACGGGCTGGATTGCATCCGCAGGTACGACCGGAAGGAAACTTTGTTCTTCATCGACCCGCCCTATTTGCAGGTCGCCGGTTATGAGGTTCCGTTCCCGGCTGATCGGTATCAGGAGCTGGCCGATCTGCTGGCAGGTATTCAGGGCCGGTTCATCCTGACCCTCAACAACCACCCGCAGATCCGCGAGACGTTTAAACGGTTCAAGATCGGCGAGACTGAAACCTCGTACTCGACGGGTCTGGACGCCAAACAGCGGGTGACCGAACTGATCATCCAGAACAGGTGAAACATGCTCACTGAAAATCAGAGACCGAAGTTCTTTCAGATGGCGCGTAAGGCGTATGACCGCGAGTCGCCGGGCGTCCCGTTCGACGCTTGGCGCAAGCAGATCATGGTCGATGCCGGATACCCTCCGTCAACCTCGCAGGTCGATCACGTTTTCGGGTACGAGGAGCTGATGCTCCGCTTCGCCGTGCTGGCTTACGACGACGCGGCCATCGGGTACTTCACCGCGTGCTCGGAGCGGCGGCTCCGCTGGGTGTTGAGCGGCCTTGCAACCGACTTGCAATTCATTCAGGCGAGCGGCGTCGGGCCGGAGTACATCGCCGGGATCTACGGCCAAGCCGGATTGATGCCAGAGGAGTTTGCAGACGCGCCAGTTCAAAGACTGTGGTGCTGCCTTCAGATCCTAGACACGCGCATCCGCCGTCTGTGTGAGCGTGACGGGATCTCGCTCAGGCTGCTGCCGACCGCTGGCAATCCGTGGCAGTTCAGAGGCGTTCGTGCCGCCCGCTACGCCGCGTTTGTGGCGCTGTCAGAGGCTCAGGCTAGACTTGCCGCAGGTCTGCCCGCCGACGCAACGTCGCGGCCTTCTGAAGCGCCTGTGCGCACGCTCGCCCACACTGCCTGATTCCTGTATCAAACCTGCGGCACTCCGTTAGGTATCGGCCCCGATCTGTGTCAAACCAGATTCGGGGCCGTTTTCTTTCCTAAGTCGTTGATTTGCCGCCTCTTGCCGCCTATTACCGTGTTGTGTCAAACCACCTGTCTCTTTGCTGCCTTTGGGGCAGACGCAATGGGTGCGGCAACTGAGGGCTTCTGTTTCGACGGGTTCGGTCGGCGGCTCCTTGGAGTAGACGACCTTGAGCGCGGCGACCCCGCGCCGCTTCAGCTCCTTGCGCATCACTTTGCAGAGCGGGCAGACCGAGGTGTCAGCGAGGTCGGCCACCTCGAAGCGTGTCGCGTCGAGCTTGTTGCCCGCGCCCATGCAGCTGACGATAGGGACGCCGGCCTGGGCGGCCCGCACGACCAGCTCGACTTTGGCGCTGACGGTGTCGACGGCGTCCACGATGTAGTCGCAGCGGGAGAGGTCGAACGAGTCGGCGTTCTCGGGCAGGTAGAAGGTTTTGAACGTCTCGACCTCGGCCTGTGGATTGATGTCGCGCACGCGGTCGGCCATGACCTCGACTTTGGGTCGGCCGAGCGTGCTGTGCAGGGCGATCAGCTGGCGGTTGAGGTTGGTGAGGCAGACGAGGTCGTCATCGACCAGCAGGAAACGGCCGACGCCCGCGCGGGCCAGGGCCTCGACCGTGAACGAGCCGACGCCGCCGATGCCGAAAACCGCCACGCGGCTTTGGCGCAACCGGGCGAGCGCCGATTTTCCGAGAAGAAGCTCAGTGCGGGAGAACTGATCCATAGGCGTGAGATCCTACTGAGCCTGCCCTTGCTGGGCTTGCGGCTCATCCGCCGGGGCCGCTGCTTGGGCGGCCTCCTCTTCACGCCGCTTGATCTCGTTGGAGGCGGCTTCGCGTGCGAGCTTCTCGAATTGCTCGCGTTGCTTCGTCTCGGCGGCCACCTGGGCTTCGGTCTGTTTGGCGGCGCGCTCGCGCTGGCGCTCGGCATAGGAGCGGGTGTCGGCCGCCACGGCTGGCTGCGGGGGCGCCGCCGGTGCCGGATTGGGCGGCTGCAGGGCGGGAGCGGGCGTGCCGGAGAGCCGCTTGATTTGTGAGGGGATGGCGGCGGCGGGGCCGGGGACCTCTTTGCCGGCCATCGCGGCAACGGGCGAAGCGGGCGCCATGAGGCCGGGCTTCACCGTCGGCGCGGCGGGATCGACGAGGCCCTTGCCCAGCTTGAGGGTGATGGAGACGCCCTCTTTTTCGATCGTGGCGGTTTCCTCGTCGTAATCGGCGCTCACGACCGTCCAGCCGCCTGCGACGGCGCCGACCAGCAGGAAGTAGTTGACGGGCGGGGCCGCCGAAAGGTCGGTAAACCCGATGGCGGTCTGACCGTCGGGCGTGATATTGACGGCCGACATGTTGATTTTCTTGGCGAGGATCTGCTGCTCGGCTTTAACCTGCGCCTCGTTCTTGAGCGTGGCGGGGTCGACCGGCGCGGCGTTAAAATTGGCCGGCAACGCGCCGAAAGGCATCCGGTCAAGAATCGGCTGGTAATAACCGAACGGGGGCGGCGTGTAAACCTCGCCGACGGCTTGAGCGGAAACAGCGGCGCACGCCCAGAGCACGCCGATGAGCAATGCCATCAAGGACCTTCGCAAAACCGGTTTGGGGATAGAAACTCGCATGACCGTTAGCATAGCAGAACCGCGCCCGCGTGCGGAATACAAATCGTTGTAATCGGTTGGTGGCCGGGGTACGGCAGGTGTGAGCGAGGCAAAGCGGAAGGAGGGCATGGCCGCACGGCGGTTTCATGGCCTGCGGACCGGCGGGACACCCTTTCTTTCGCGGAGTCTCGGCGGCCGCGGTCACTGCG
>JANYBJ010000107.1 GCA_025360845.1 bacterium | reverse complement strand
CCACTGGCCGGCGGGCGCTAGACAAACATTCTTACAGCCAAATACAATCCGAACGAGATCAGCAACACGCCGCTGCCCTTGCCGATCCACCTGCGGTAGCGCGTCCGCTCGTCCAACTTGCGCATACGCATGACAAGGTCTGCGAACACGCCCGCTAAAAGCAGCGGCACCACGAACCCCAGCGCGTAGGCGAAAAGCAGACTGATCCCGTAAAGCAGACGCGCCTGCACGGCCACGTAGGTCAGGATCACCGCCAGCACCGGCGTCGTGCAAGGCGACGACACCACTCCCGCCGTCAGCCCCAGCGCGAACGTGCCCCACAGCCCCCGGCGTTTCCCGGCGGCCAGCCCCATCAGCCCCGGCAGCGAGAAACGCACGACGCCTAGACAGTACAGTCCCATCGCCACCGAGACCGCCGCAACCAGACCGAGGCAGACCGTCCGTAGCGGCGGCAGCGCCGAACCCGCGACAGCGGCAAGACCGCCGAGAAGGCACAGCGTCGCCACGATCCCCGCGGAAAACACCGCGCTGTAGAGAACCGCCCGCGAACGGTTCCGCTCGAACGAGAACCCGCCCGCGCCGCCGAGCACGATCGGCAGCAGCGCGATGTTGCACGGACAAAAGTTCGTCAGCAGACCGCCCAAGAAGACTAGCGGATACGCGACCGGACTTACGTCCAGCGAGAACAGCCGCTCAGCCATCTGGTGCATCGAAGCGTCGTACCACGTCATCCCGCTCGCCCCTTTTTCAGAAGCCGACGATCAAGTTCAGCTTAGCCACATACGTCTCAGCCTCGCCGTCCGTCGTGTACGTTGTCCACGTCTCGAACGCGGTGTGCCGAAGAACTGTTCCCCAGAACCCCTGCATGTCGCCGTCCGCCGGGCCGATCTTGAGTCCGGGCGCCAGCAGCGCGTTATCGCCGTCATCGCTTTGGATGACGTCGCCGCACAGCATCAGGTTCAGGCCCGCCACCTTGAACATCCGGTCGATGCCGCCGAACGCACCTTCATTGTCGTTCTGGAAGCCGTAACCCGCATGTGCCCGGAACCACTGCCTTACATTGTAGGTCAACACGCCGTACGGCATCGGATCGCCGTTGCGGTCTGTATCGCCCGAAACGTTGGCGATGCCGACGGCGAGGCGCGGCAAGGCCTCGCCGATGTCGACCCCGTACTTGGCCTGGAACTGCGGCTCCAGATGCGGATCGCCCGTTGTGCGCCAATCCGCACCGATTTCCGCGTTTTTGAAAAGACCGTACTTCACGCCGATCCAGTTTTCGGCGTGCTCGCCCCCGCCGAAACCCTCCCACGTCTGGAACACCGCCGTCTGTTCCGGACAAGTGTCCGCCGTCGGAATGTTGTTCAGGCCCGAAGGCGACGCTTGAACCCACCCGCCGATTCCCGCCACGCCCGCCGCGAGCCATCCCCGCAGCAGACCCCGCTTTTTCCCCTCCGTCCCTGTACTCATTCTTTCCTGCCTCCTTGCTGTGCTTGCTTCAACTAGTGGACATGAGCACATAGTGAAGCATATCCAGTAGGCGAAAGGCAACACCAATTTTTAAACCCGGCAGAGATTCAGAGCGGCGTCGATCGTCTCGCGGTAGCGCGAGAGGGACACCGTCCAATGCTCCAGGCACAGTCTGCCGCGGTCCGTCAGCGCGTACTCGCGGCGGGCGGGGCCGGACTCCGACTCGGCGAGCCGCGAGGTCACCAACCCTCTTTTCTCCATGCTGCGCAGCAGGCGGTAAATGCCAGAGTGATCCGGCGGCGCATTCAAGTGCGCGCCCCCTTGCGCAAGCCGCTGCGCCAACGCGTAGCCATGCTGCGGCTCCTTCGAAAGCGCGGCGAGAATCGAAGGCTGGACCAGCTTAGGCAAATTGACTCCCGAGCACGCGCAGGCGGTAAAATCTACGGTCGGTTTGTGAGGTCGCCTTTTATTCATGTGACTGTTATGCCTGTTGCAGGCATCCTTTGTCAAGCACATCACCATGCGGCCTGGGAAGCAGAGCCCGCCGCGCGTTCGCGCAGGCGCAGCAGGCGTTCGCCCGCAGCGTTCAGCGTCTCTTCGCGCTTGGCGAAGTGGAAGCGGATCAGGTGCCGGACCGGCTCGCGGAAGAAACTGGAGCCGGGCACGGCAGCCACGCCGACCTCGCGGGCCAGCCACTCGCAGAAAGCCACGTCGTCGGCCACGCCGAACTCGCCCGCGTCAACCATCACGTAGTAGGCCCCCTGCGGCCGGGTGTAGCTCAGCCCGGCGCGGTCGAGCCAACCGAGGAACAGGTCCCGCTTGGCGGTATAGTGCGCCAGCAGGCCGCAGTAGTAGCTGTCCGGAAATTCCAGCGCGGTCACCGCCGCCTCCTGCAGCGGCGCGGGCGCGCCGACCGTCAGGAAGTCGTGTACTTTCCGCACCACGTCGACCACGGCGGGCGCGGCCACCACCGTGCCCAGGCGCCACCCGGTGATAGAGTAGGTTTTCGAGAGCGAGCTGCACGAGATCGTGCGCTCGAACATGCCCGGCAAAGAGGCCATGTAGGTGTGCGCGTGCGGCGCGTAGACGATGTGCTCGTAGACCTCGTCGGTAATGACGAAGGCGTCGAACTCCTGCGCAAGGCCGGCGATCAGCTCCAGCTCCGGGCGCGTGAACACCTTCCCCGAGGGATTGGACGGGTTGCACAGGATCAGCGCTTTGGGCCGGTGCGCTTCGAACGCGCGGCGAAGCTCGTCGGGGTCGAAAGCGAACGCCGGCGGGCGCAGCGGCACATAGACCGGCACCGCGCCGGTGAGCACGGTGTCGGCCGTGTAGTTCTCGTAGAACGGCGAGAAAATGACCACCTTGTCGCCGGGGTTGCAGGCCGTCATCATCGCCGCCATCATGGCCTCCGTGCTGCCGCAGGTGACCACCACGTTCGCGTCCGCGTCCACAGGCACCCCCATGAAGCGCGACTGCTTGCGGGCGAACGCCTGGCGGAAGTTCGCCGCGCCCCAGGTGACAGCGTACTGGTGCGGCCCCTGGCGCGCCGCGCGCTCGGCCGCCGCCAGCAGCTCCGGCGGCGGGTCGAAGTCGGGAAAGCCCTGAGAGAGATTGACGGCACCGCACGCATTGGCGACGCGCGTCATGCGGCGGATCACGGATTCGGTGAACTGACGGGTGCGGTCGCTGGTTTGCGGCATGAACAAAGGTCCTTTTGAAAGTTAGATTATACGATCCGGAGGATGATGTAAAGCGGCGCGAAGGCGCGCTTCAGCGTGAGCGAATCAGCCCTCGGAAGCCAGCAATTCTAAATATGGCCAAGAAGCGCCTCACGGCGCCACTACAAACGTAAGAAAGCCTAGGGGAATCCGTTTGTAGTGTGCCCGTAAGGGCATTCTTCCATGGCAAGCAAAGCCATATTTAGAATTGCTGCTCGGAAGCGTTGCCCTCTTGACGCAGACGGCGAATGCGTCTACGCTCTATACAGTCCACCCGCCGACAGGTTTTACTGTTCACTTTCGGATGGATGCATGGATCCGATTTCTCAGACTCTTACCTCCAGTTGCGTTTTGGAATTTGTATGCGCGTATGCGAAAGGATGTCTCCATGTCGATCATGAAGCCGACCCTGCCGATTCTGGCCTTTACCGCAAGCCTGGCCGCGCCGATCTGGGCCGCCTGTACCTGTGCCAGCCCTTCCGACGTGAAGATCGGCGGCTACCTCGGCCAGCGGCTCGACGCCTGCATTGAGCACAACGTCAAGACCACCGACGGCCAATCCCTGGCCGCGATCTTCAAGAACCGCACCGAGAAGGACACCTGGCAGACCGAGTTCTGGGGCAAGTGGATGCACGCGGCCGTCCCGCTCTACCGCTACTCCTCCGACGCCGCGCTCAAGGCCAACATCGACGCCTCCGTCAAGACGCTGCTCGACACCCAACGCGGTGACGGCTACATCGGCAACTACACCGACGAAGCCCAGCTCAACGGCCCGTGGGACGTCTGGGGGCGCAAGTACACCATGCTGGGCCTGATCCATTACTACGACCTCACCGGCGACAAGGCCGTCCTCGCCGCCGCCTGCCGCGTGGCCGACCACCTGATGACGCAGGTCGGCCCGGGGAAGCGAGATCTCTACAAGGTCGGTGCCTACCACGGCATGGCGAGCTGTTCGAATCTCGAACCTATCCTCTGGCTCTACAATCGCACCAACGATGCGAAATACCTCGATTTCGCCAAGTATATCGTCTCGCAGATGGAGGAGCCCGAAGACAGCGCCAAGCTGGTCACCAAAGCCCTCGCGGGCGTGGATGTCGGCAGCCGCTTCCCCCACCCCAAAGTCTGGTGGGCCTGGGAGAACGGCATGAAGGCCTACGAGATGATGTCCTGTTATCAAGGCCTGGCCGAGTTCTACCAGGTCACAGGCGACAAGAGGATTCTCGACGCCGTGACCGCCACCGCCAAGAACATCATCGCCACCGAGATCAACGCGGCCGGCTCCGGCGCGGCCTTCGAGTGCTGGTACCACGGCGCGGCCCGCGAGACCGAGCCAGCCTACCACATGATGGAGACCTGCGTGACCACCACCTGGCTGCGTTTCTGCGAAACGCTCCTGCGCCTCACCGGCGACCCGGCCTACGCCGACCAGCTTGAAAGGACCCTCTACAACGCCTACCTCGCCGCCCTTTCGCACGATGCCGCGACCTTCTCGAAATACTGCCCGCTCGAAGGCATGCGCGGCCGCGGCGAGGACCAGTGCCGCATGAGGACAAACTGCTGCATCGCGAACGGCCCGCGCGGGTTTGTCGCCCTCCTCGAATCGCTTCTGATGGCCGACGCCGACGCCGTGCTGGTCAACCTCTACGCCGAATCCCGCGCCTCGATCGCCATTCCCAACACCGGCAACAAGGTCACCGTCGAACAGAAGACCGACTACCCAGCCGGCGACACCGTCACGCTCGTCGTGACGCCGGCCAAGGAGGCCGCCTTCGCCCTCAAGCTGCGCATTCCGGCCTGGAGCGCCACCACCTCCGTCAGCATCAACGGCCAGGCGGTCGCCGACGTCAAGCCCGGCGCGTACCTGCCGCTGGCCCGCACCTGGAAAGTCGGCGACACGGTCACGCTCAAGCTCGACCTGCGCGGCCGCGGACAGGTGAAAAACAGCCACTTCGTCCTCGAGCGCGGGCCGATCGTTCTCGCACGCGACGCCCGCTTCAACGACGGCAACATCCACGAGGTCGCCGAAAGCCCGGACCTGTCGAAGCCCATCGCGCTCACACCCGCGGCCTCCAAGAACCCCGACATCTGGCTCACCTTCACCGCCGACCTGCGGACCGGCACGAACCTGGAGACCGAAGAGGGGCAGAAGCCGCACCCGATTCACTTCTGCGACTTCGCCTCCGCCGGCGACACCTGGAAAGAGGATTCGCTCTACCGCGTGTGGCAGCGCATTCCCCTCAGCGTCCTCAACGCCCCCTACGTGCCTTATAATCCGCCCGCGCAGTAAGGGCGACCGTCCGGTCGCCCCTACACACCTTTTCAAAACCCAATCGGAGATCACCATGGCCATCGACCTCAAAGCCGCCTACAAAACCATCATGGACGACCACTTCACCCCGCAGATGGAGATCACCTTCATCGACGGCAACGGTCGCCAGACGCTCGCCTACGAGAAGGTCTCGTGGGTCATCGACGGCGAAGAGAAGGGCCTCCGCTACGGCGAGAACCCGGGGCAGGAAGCCGCCCTGTACAAGCTGGTACACGGCAACCTCGTGCTCGGTGACGTCACGGCCCTCGGCCCCGGCCACTATCTCGCCTCCGACCCCGAGCTGCTGCAGTCCGGCAAGCACCCCGGCAAGACCAACCTCACCGACGCCGACAACGCGCTCAACATCCTGCGCTACCTCGACGACACCCCCTGCGCCGTGATCGTCAAGCACAACAACCCCTGCGGCGTGGCCAAGGACTCCACCCTCACCGAAGCCTACCTCCGCGCCAACAAGGCCGACCGCCTGGCCGCGTTCGGCGGCTGCATCGCGCTCAACCGCGAGGTGGACCTGGAGACCGCCAAGCTCGTGGCCGAGAACTACGCCGAAGTCGTCGTGGCCCCCGAGTTCGCCCCCGGCGTGAGGGACCTCTTCGCGACCAAGAAGAACCTGCGCGTCATGCGCATCAACAACATGGCCCGGCTCACCGGGTTCGTGGCCAAGCGCGTGGTCGACTTCAAGTCGCTCATCGACGGCGGCCTCGTGGCCCAGTGGTCCTTCGTGCCCGAAGCCCGCAAAACGAGCCAGCTCATCCCCGCCGAATGCACGACCAAAGACGGCGTGGTCCACCGCACCGGCCGCCTGCCGACCGCGCAGGAGTATGCGGACCTCATCTTCGGCTGGCTGGTCGAGGCGGGCGTCACCAGCAACTCCGTGCTCTACGTCAAAGACGGCGCGACCGTCGGCATCGGCACCGGCGAGCAGGACCGCGTGGGCGTGGCCGAGATCGCCCGCGACAAGGCCTACCGCAAGCTGGCCGACTGGCTCTCGTGGGAGAAGTACGCCACGGCCTACAACGAGCTCACGCTGAAGTTCGGCGACGAGGGCACGAAGCGCATGGCTGCGATCGACGAGGAGGTCAAGGCCCGCAAAGGCGGCCTGATCGGCTGCAGCATGGTCTCCGACGCCTTCTTCCCTTTCCGCGACGGCGCGGAGGTCGGCATCCGCGAAGGCATCACGGCGATCGTCCAGCCCGGCGGCGCGATCCGCGACTGGGACGTGATCGACTGCTGCAACGACGCCAACGTCGCCATGGTCTTCACCGGCCAGCGCAGCTTCCGGCACTAGCGAGAGGCTGTTAGGTGTTTAGGCTGTAGGCTGTAGGCTGTTAGGAAGACACTTGAGCGTTGAGCGTTCAGCGGTGAACGTTATTCGTAGGTTGTATCGCCCTCAGGCGGCAACCTTGCGCTGCTAAACAGTCTCTTGAAGGCGGTACAACATACGAAACAACAAACTTCCCAAAATTTCATTTCCAGACATCAACAAAGCCCCTTGTACTAACGTAGCTCATAAGCTACACTTATCACCATGAAAGAGCGCGAACTCCGCGAATTTCTGACTGAGACGGGGAAGAACCCTTTAATGAATAAACTAACCGCTTGTTATCGCGACGAACTTATCAAGGATCTCGCCGATCCCGCTGAAGCCGCCGCCTATCTCAATGCCGCGCTTGAGGACGGGAGTCAGGAAATTTTCCTCATGGCGTTGCGTGACATCGCGGAAGCGAAGGGCATGACCACTCTCTCCAAAAAGGCCAAACTGAATCGGGAGAGTCTGTACCGTATGCTCTCGAACAAAGGCAATCCACAGCTTTCCAGCCTGACAAACCTCCTTGAATGCGCTGGCCTTCGCCTTGCCGTCGAGGTCCGCCAACCGCATATGGCCTGAACCCCCCTCATCGGACAAACCATGACTTTCTTTAGACGTTCTTTCATCCTTCTTCTCGCCGCCATTCTCCTGCCCTGCCTGTCGCGGGCCGAGACCGCGGAGGAAAGCCTCCTGCAGGCGACCTTCAAGGTCTTCAACGCGGACTCGACGTCGACCGGTTTCCTCGTGCGCGATCCCGCGCCAGACGCGGCACCGACGAACGTCCTGCTCGTCACCACGGGGCACACCTTCGTTCAAGCCACGGGCGACAGCATCCTGCTGGTCTGCCGCGTCAAGAACGAGCGGGGCGAATGGGAGCGGTGCGACCACAAAATCATGATCCGTCAAGGCACCAACGCGCTCTGGACCTGCCACCCCACCCAGGATGTGGCGGTGCTCCGGTGTACGCTGCCGCCGCAGGCGCTTTTCAAAGCCCTTCCGCAGGAAGCCCTCGCCGATGAGGCCGCCGCCGAAAAAAGCGGCCTGACGGTCGGCCACCGCCTCTTTTACTTCGGCTATCCCTGCCGCACCGAGGCCAACGGAGCCGGCTTCCCCCTCTTCCGCGAAGGCGTCGTCAGCGGGTATCCCCTCTTCCCGGCGCGCCTGTACCCCTCCTTCCTGTTCAGCGCCCCCACCTTCGCGGGCGACAGCGGCGCGCCGGTCGCGATCGAGGCGTCCGATGGCCGCCAGCCGCTGGTCATCGGCCTCGTCGTCACCCGCACGCAGCAGAACGACCACCTGAAATCCCCGGAGTGGGACCTGACCTTCAAGCGCGACATGGACCTCGGCTCGATCCTCCACGCCGTCTACATCCGTGAAACCATCAGCCTGCTCCGTTGACCGCAGCGGCTCACGGGGACGTTCGCCCTCCAGCTGCCCCGACAGGAAGTGGAGGACGAGTGTCCTCACGAGCCGCAGGTCGCCTCTCCGAACCCGGCGGACGGTTCGGGGAACCGTCCCTACCAAAAATCATGATCACACTTGCTACCCTATGTGCCGCCTGGCTCGGCGTGAATCTGCTTCATGCCGCATGGGTAGAGACGCGCCGCTATTTCTGGGAGAGGCGCATTACGCGCGACGCAGACGGCCTGCTGCCGGACGCCGCCGCTTTCACTGTCGGCGCCGGACCCGTCGCGCTCCTCTTCATCCACGGCTTTGCCGACACGCCTTACATTTGGAAGCGCATGGCCGCGCGCCTTGCCGCCACCAACGTCTTCACCTGCCGCGCCATGCGCCTGCCCGGCAGCGCCGTGCCCGCCGGCCAGGCGAAGCGCCAGTCGCTCGCCCTCTGGCGGGAGGCCGTCGACGCTGAACTTTTCCGCTTGAAAACCGCGCATACCGCGGTCTGGGTCGTCGGCCACTCCATGGGCGGAGCGCTCGCGCTTGACGCCGCTCTGCGCACGCCCGACCGGGTCGATGGCGTGGCGGCGCTCGCCCCCATGATCGCGGTTTCGCGCAAACGTTCGCCGCTCTTGCCGCCCTGGGTCTGGTTCCGGCTGGCCCGCGTCGCGCTCTGCCTCTCACCCACCTTCGAGTCGTGTTTCTCCGCCGACGGCGTGGCCGTCGACAACTCCTCTTTCACTTACACGCGCGACCGCTTCATCCCCTTCTGCGTCTACCGCGGCCTGTTTCAGATGATCCGCGCCAACCGCGGCCAAGCGGCACGCCTGTTGCACCCCGTGTTCGCGGTCACCGCCGAACGCGATTCGGTCATCGACACGCCTGCGGCCCTGCGCTGGCTGAACGGCTGCCCCGGCCCCAAAGAGATCCACGCCCGCACCGACATCGGCCACGTGATCCCGCTCGAGGTCGGCTGGCAAACCCTCACCGACGACCTCGCCGCGTTCATTCGGAAACAAACGGATTAACCAACCGTATGCCGCAATAAAGCTGCCCCGCATTCATGTCTTCGGAAAGTATCCGTGAGCAATGGCCCGCTTCAGCTGCCGCCACAATGGAGGCGTCCCAAAAGGAGAGTCCGTAAATTTCCTTGATTTCAATCGCCCGGATAGCCAGCGTGGCCGATTGGGGAATGACGGGAAGGGTGGAGAGCAATTCAATCTGGCGGCGCACCACGCTCGCGCTTTGGCCTAATTTTGACAAGGCGACGTTCGCATACTCGAAAAAGACCTGCGTCGAAACAGTCGCCTGCCGCGTTTGCAGAACCTGCGAGATGAGATCGACACACCGTTTCTGTTTGTGCTTATCGCGCTTGTCGTTCGCATAGACAATGATGTTGGTGTCCAAGAAGTCCATACCATCACTTCCGTGCATTGGCTTGCCCGCGGTCAAACCGGAAACCGGACGATGAGCGCCCCCCCTTTTCCAAGGCGAGTTGCTTGAACTCCATTGCGGCTGAATCGGTCTGTTTTGATCCGACCAGCTGCTCAAGATAATCGCGAATCAGTTGGTTGAGCGACGTGCCCTTTTGCCGGGCTAAGCGACGTGACTTCTCAACCACTTGAGCATCTGCCGAGAGTGTAATGTTCATACGACCTCCTGAATGGATCATATTATTGCACATATGTGCGGTATGTGCAACTCCCTACTCCTCGACCACGATGCGGAAGCCGACGTTGTAGACCGGCTGATACGGGCGGTAGGCGCGGCGGAACGAGGCGGTCGCGTGTTTCGGGCGGTCCCACCAGGAGCCGCCGCGCACCACGCGCTTGGCGTCGCCCGTCAGCGCGTTGCGGCCGTCCTTGTCGCGGTACGGGTAGGCGCTGTATGTCGAGCGCGTCCACTCCGCCACGTTGCCGTGCATGTCGGACAGGCCCCACGGGTTGGCCTTCCACTTGCCGGACGGCTCGCTCAGGAAGCCGCCGTCGTTGACGTTCGGGATCTGCGGGATCCAGTTGTCATAGATGTTGTCGGCGTTGCCGTAGCGGGCCTTCACCCGGTCCTGCTCATACGGATTGCCGGAGAAGTCGGCGAGTGTGGCGTCCGCCAGATTGGCGTAAGGCGCGAAATCGGCGTCCGCCCCGCCGAACCAGAAGGGCTTGTTCGAACCCGCACGCGCGGCCCACTCCCACTGGGCCTCGGTCGGCAGCATCACTTTCTTTCCCGTGGTCTTCGCGAGCCATTCGCAGAACGCCGCCGCATCGCGCCACGAGAGCCGCACCGCCGGCGCGTCGTCGCCGTTGACGTCGTACCCCGTCACGCCGAACTGGTAGCCGTGCCGCGATTCGCGTCCACTGTCGTGGGTTGGCCGGAAGCGGCGGAACTGGCGGTTCGTGATCTCGATGCGCCCGATCTTGAACGGAGTCGCGCCGACCTTCGCCACCGGCTGCTCGTCGGCATACCCGTCGGTCGAGCCCATCAGAAAATCACCCCCCGGCAACGCCACCAGGTCCAGCGTGACCCCGCCGCCCAGGTCGAGCGTGGCGGCCGCAGCCGCAGGCTTGGTCGCGGGATCGAACGGCCAGCCTCCACACGCCGTTTCGGAAGCGGGCGGAGCCGGTTCTTTCGCAGGCGTGACGCGCTCGAATTTCAACGGAGGCAGGTCGATCGTCTCATGATTCTCAGTCAGGCCTGCATACAGCGCGCGGCGTTTCTCACGCAAACCCTCTTTGGCACAGGCGGAGGCGGGGTCGACAATCGTCTGCCAGCGCCCGTGAAACGGAGCGTTGAGATCCATCCATGTGACCAGCCGGTCCAGCGCCTCGTCGCTGAGCTTGACGTTGTGGTGGCCTTTCTGCAGCAGGAGCATGAGTTCGGTGGTGTCCGCATGCCACTCCATCGGAACGGACAGGTGGATGTCGCTCTCGATGCCGGGGCGACGCACATAGCGATGGAGATTGGCATAAGAGACCGAGAACTTCCCTCCCGTCCCCTGTCCGGCCATGGCCGACTTCCAGTCGGTGATCGTTTTGTCGCCGCGCAGATCCGGCTTCCACCGCTTGTCGCCGAAGCGTGCGGCGGGGGGCGGGTCATCCTCGTTGTGGCAGCCCACGCAGTAGGCGTCGAGCACGGGCTGGACCTCGCGGGCGAACTCGAAATTGCGCGACGGCCCGCGCCACGGCGTGATGGTCTCGGGTTTGCCTTGGTTGCGGGCGGGGACGGTCTGGGGCGTGAACGAGGCCTTTTCGTGGCAGCCGACACACGAGAGGTTTTCGCCGTTGCGCGCGGTGAACCAGCTCCGCATGACCTGCAGGGCCTTGCCCTCGGCGTCGAGCGGCTGCAGCGCGATCGGCGTGTTGGCGGGCACCTTGAAGAGCGCCGAGCCGTCCGCGTTCACCGGCACCGTGCCGAGCGTGCGGCGCATGTCCCACGGCCCGTCCATGCCGATGACGCCGTAAAGGCCGCCCTCGCCTTCGAACCCGTAGGTGAAGGTGTAGAGCCGCAGCCGCTTGACCTCACCGCGCGGGATACCCTTCAGCCCCGGACCCTCGTAGATGTCGGCAATGTAGATCGTGGCGCTCGGGTCATCCTTGACGATCCGGTCCGGCTGGATACGGGGAACCGGCGAAGCGCAAAGCGGCACAGGCTCGACGAGATCGCAACCGGCCTCTTCAAGCAACGGCAGGACATTGTCAAAGCGGTCCACCAGATACAGGCCCATCCGCGACCTCTCGTCCGGCTGCATCGCCACCAGATACGTGGTCTCGTCCAGAGGATACGGATGCAGGTAGAGCGGCCACGACCCGTTGGCGAGCTGGTCCGCGATGACCGGCTCGACCTTCTTGCCGTAACCCGGAACGCGCTGCACCGCGCCGTCGGCCTCCTGCGTGCCGCGGTTGACGTCGAAGAGCACCAGCTCGCCTTTGCGCGCATGGCCGTGATGGCCCGTGACCACGCCGACGAACTGCATCGGCTGATTCGGAATCGGACGCGCGTAGAAGATGCCGTTCGGCCAGAACGAGTTGCTGCCGTAGAGCGCGCGCTGATTGGTTCCGTCGGGGTTGCAGGTGAACATGATGCGCGAGTTGGAGTGCGGCAGGTCGGCGTACTCCCAGCGCAGGTACATGACACGTCCGTCGGGCAGCACCGTAGGGCACCAGCTGTGCTCCTGATCGCTGGCGAGAATCTCCATGCCTGACCCGTCCGCGTTCATGCGGAACAGATTCGCCACCGGCGAGCCGCCGTTCACGCACGGCACGGCATACTTCAGCGCCGTGCAACTGAACATGATGCGCCCGTCCGGCAGGTAGCACGCGTCGTAGTGGTTGATGTCCGGAGCGTTGTCGCGCGAGACCTGGCGCACCGAGCCGTCGGCCAGCTTCATCTCAAAGACATGCCACGCGTTCGACGCGCCGATTGAGGAAAAGAGCACGCGCTGCCCGTCCCAGTTGAGATCAAGGTCGGCGATCATCGCCTGGCCTGGCGGCGTGAAGATTTCCCGCACCGTTCCAGCGCCCGCACCGCGCAGCCGCAACGCGCACAGCGTATTCACATGCCCGTTCTTCGGCAGCGAGGAGTTGCTCTCCCAGTTCTGGGGAAGAAAGCTTCCCGATTTCTGCCGGATGAACAGAAGCTCGTCACAGGTGATGGCCGGATTGGTTTCGAACAACAGTTTCCGCTTCACCGCTTCCAGCGCTTCGGCTGTCTTCACCGCCTCAGGCCCGCCCGGAGCGCCTGCTCCTTTAAGCGCCTCGCGTCCGGCCTGCACCTGTGCACGAGCCTCGTTCAAGAACTCTTTCTGCTCCGGCGTACGCGTCAGCCGCCACGCGATGAGGCGCTCCAGCGCGTCCAGGTTGACGCGCGCCAGCAGCCGTTCGGCTTTGCGGCGCTGCGCCCGATCCCCCGTTTCGATCTGGAAGACCACGCTGCCGCTCCCTTCTGGCGCGGTCAGCCCGACCAGCGCCTCGAAGCGC
>JANYBJ010000106.1 GCA_025360845.1 bacterium | reverse complement strand
GTCGGCAACGGGCATGACAAAGGCGGTATCCCGCCGCCGCGAGTAGCCGAAGCGTTGGCGTGACCGTGTGCAACGGCGCGGCGTCGGTTCCGGACGGGGCATGAGTGGCGGCAACGGCGGTGTATCGTGCCGGCCTTGGGCGCTTCGGGGTGCGGATCGATGCGGACGGGCTTTTTCGGATACGAAAAATCCAAGTCCGCACTGACCGCACCCGCTCCGCTTTTTGAGGGGGGCCTGTCGGCCATGGCTGCCGCAGGCGGTCCGCGCGTCAGCGCGTGTAACGGGAGCCGCCGGAGTCTGCGCGTATCCCGCGCAAGCGACCCCGGCCGGAGGGAATGGCGGCGGGGCGGCGGCGTCCGGCAGCGCCGCAGGCGATGACCTTTACGGCGCGGGATGGGGTCCCCGCGCCGCGCAGGAAGTCTTTGACACGGGTTTGCACAAAGCCTACTTCAGTCTCAGCGAGAAGTTGAGGCTTGGGGAAAATACCGTGACGAATAGCGATTTGTGGCGACTCCGGGCTTGCCGTGCCTCGACCGAACCGATACGATTCTTTTTGGATTTGCATAGGGTGAGTTCCCGTTTTGAGGCAGGCTCAACAACACTGTGAGGCAGAATTATGAAAACCAATCGATCAGCTGTCGTGAAACCCAAGCCTATTATCTATTCGCTAATCGTCCAATGTGTGCGTCCTGAGATTGGCGTGGTAGCAGAATATACGGCGACCACGCCTTTTCCGCATTTTGCGGCAGGCGACATGTTCGAGCTTCTCGACTGCGAACCTACGACTTGGGACGTGAATACCTCGATCCACAGGGTCATCAAAGGGAAAGGCGGACAAATTTTTTGCATCACTATTCTGCTTGCCGATTCGCCTGTGGTCGAAAATACTGGTTACGTCGTCAAGAAGCAGAACGGAGAAGAGGTCGGCCCGAGTCCGACACGCTTTGGGCGGATCAAGGACTGACCGAAATCTAGTGAACAGAGGGACGGCAATTTTGCGTATTTGACCATCTGCTTATTGGTTCTTGTGCCAGTGTTGATTGCGTGTACAAGACAAATGAACGGCAAGAAGTCGTCGAACCAAGATGCGAAGGTTACGGCTCGCAAGCTTGCCGAACCACACCGCTGACGTTCGACATAAGGAGGAGTAATGACGCAAACGACAAACCAAGATGTCCAATGGTTCATTGACACGGTCCTGCTAGGGAACATCAAGGATATGATTTGCACACAGGACCAACACTACCTCGGCTTCGGCGTGGTTGCTTGTGCAATAGAATTTCTTGGTGCCTGTATGGATAGCCATCCTTACGATCAACAGGGGCTTTCAAGGCAGAGATTTGAAGCGGCAGTCAAGGCACATTTCGATGCAAAATACCACCCTTACGCCGACAAGAATTCAAAGTACGACCTCTATAAGCACCTGCGTTGCGGTATGGCTCACATCATGCGTCCTCAAGGCAAAGTCGCTTTCACAACACAGGCTGAAAGCCTCACTGATGGCACTCAACATCTACAGGTTTACGCGACGCTAGACAAATTAGTTTTAGTTTCCGAAACTTTCTATGCGGATTTCGCAGAAGCCTGCAATAAGATGAAGCAGCATATGGCAGCCAGAGCCTACACCAAACAACTGACAGATCAATATCTACCAATAACTCAAATTCAACCATGATTGTCGAACCACGCGGTGGGGGCACGGCTCACCCGCGACGGGGTTGCCGTCCCCTCACCGCTGACGTTCACCGTGTCATTCCTTCCTCCCCTTGTTCGTTTTGGTGTGTTCGATCCACTCGGTGTCCGTTAGAAGACGGTTGCCGACGCGGTAGAGCTGGCGGACGCTTTTGGGCACGGGGCCGAAGCGGTTTTTCGCCACTTCGAGGTGAAAGACCGGGTTGTCGTCGTTGTTCTCCTCGGGCTGGATCATCCGGAACCATTTCCACGCGTCGTAGCGGATGGCGTCTGAATAGCGTAGGTCGCCTTCGCGGTTTTCGGTGCAGACCACGATGAAGCGGACGCCGAGGTTGACCGCGAGGTCGCGGACGGTGTTCGACGCGAAGGTCGTCTGCGCCTCGGAATTGCATTTCACCATGTCGGCGTTGGGCTGCATGGCCTGCAGGTAGTCGAGCACGATGAGCTTCGCGCCGCGCCGGACCACCTTGCGGACGTAGGCCGAAAGGCGGTTCGGCGTGCGGGCGCGGGCCGTGATGGCGAGCGGCCAACCCTCGGCCTTGGCCTTGGCCGCGAAAAGCCGCGCCCAGTCCTGTTCGGTCGCGACGCCCGCCATGAATTTCCGCTGGCTGGTCTGCGACTGGTCGGTGAGCGTCTGCGCGGCGATCTGCGATTCGGTCATCTCCAGCGTGATGAGCGCGGATGGGACTTTCTCGACGCTGCAGACGTGGGTGAGTATCTGGCGGGCGAGGGTCGTTTTGCAGCTTCCGGCCTTGCCGGATATGATGATGAGTTCGCCTTCCTGGACGCCTCCCGCGGTGTCGATGAACGACAGGCCGGTTTTAAGGCCCGCGATGCCGGCGGCGGCTTTCCTGAACGTGTCGACCGCCTGGTCGGTGGCCTCGGCGAAGGTGATGCCGTCCTTTGCGGGGTCGTTGTCGTTCTTCTCAAGCTGCCGCATGAGGTCGGCCTGGACCATGTCGGCGGGCAGGTCGTCCAACCGCCGCGCGGCGGCGTGGAGGATGCCGCGCAGGCGTCGCGTCTCGTGCTTCTGCCGCACGAGCTGCGCGTAGTAGGCGGTGTGCGCGACGGTGGGCGTGACGTCGATCGCCTGGGTGAGAAACAGCGTGACGGTCGGGTCGGTGTGGCCGCCCATGCGTTCGCGCACGGTGAGCGGGTCGACGGGGCGTTTCTCGGCGTGCAGCGCGTGCGCGGCCTCGAAAACGGCCTTGGCCTTGGGTGAGGCGAACATCTCCGCCGTGATCGAGAAATCGGCCGCCTCGTTGGCGGCCGTCTCGAAATCGAGTATGTAGCAGCCGATGAGGGCGATTTCGACGTCTTCTTCGACTTGGTTCTGCATGGGGTTCTCCAAGGGTGAATGGCGTGTCTTCTGACAGGAGGGACAGGATTGACGGGATTGACAAGAGGGACGGAACCGGGAGCGTCAGAGCGTCCAGTTGCCGACGGGCTTTTGCGTCGGCGTCCGCTGGTGCGGGCGCTGTTTGCGTTTCGCCCAGACCTGCCGGAATTTCATCTTCCAGTTGCGGATCGGGCGGTTGAACGTGTCGCGCCATTCGGGCGCGTAGCATTCGATGAACTGCCTCGCGATGGCGAGCGGTTCGGGCATGTTCAGGCCCGCCGCGTAGTCGGCGACCTCGGCCTCGGTCGGCGGTTCGAATGTGTGGCGCGGTTTTGTCGGTGTTTTCATAGCTCCCAGTCTCCTACGGGTTTCGAGTCCTTATTGTCTGCGGTTGTCGTCGGTTTGCCGGTGAAATGCTCGATGGGCGTGATGCCGAAGGTGATCTTCTTGCGGGTGGCGCCGCCGCCCGAGATGACGCGGATGTAACCGGCATCGATGAGTTCCTGATAGGCTTTGAGGATGGTGGGCTGCGACATGCGGGTTTCCTTCTGGATAGCAGAGGTGGGCAGCGAGGTCTGCCACGTCTTGTTCTTGAGCGCGTCGCACAGCAGGGATTCCCATACGATCAGCGCGGCGTATCGTTTCGACTTGAGCAGGTCGAGCCGCGCCTGTATGGGAAGGGGCATCCAGCGGCTGTTGAAGGAATCGTGCGGCATTCGCTAAGCCTGCGGTTTCAGGAGGTGCAAGACATCGCTTTCGAGATAGCCGCGGGCCTGCGTCCGGCCGGGCAGCCGGACCGGTTTGAGTATGCCTTGTGTTACCCAGTTGTTGACCGAGCGTGTCGTGACGCGCAGGAGCGCGGCGACTTCCACTCTCGTCAGCAGTCTCGCGCGGCCGCGGCCGGGGCGGGGATGCTTGTGTGTGGACATGATTCACCTTTCTTCCCTTTGCTTCCTTTGCGATAACCGTAACACGTTGTATTTGATCGTGTCAAGTCGTATGACGATTAGTATTGCGCGGCGCGGCGGCGATTTCGTATGCTTGAATCATGAAAACGCCCCTGCCCGACCTTTTCGACCGCGACAAGACCTTCGCGCCCGCCGCGCAGGCGCTGCGCTCTCGCAAACGCGAGACCTTCTGCCAAGAGGTGGCGGGCGAGTGCTGGGGCAACAATACGGAGGCGTACTGCCGGGCGTTCGGCGCGACCGACCGCGACGCGGCGGGCGCGTCGGCGGCGCGGTTGATGCGCGACCCGTCGGTCCGGGCGCGGATTTCCTATTTGCGCGACGAGTCGGTCGAGCGCATGGGCGTCGACCGGCTCTGGATCCTCGAAAAGCGCAAGCACATCGCGGAGCACTCCCGCAACTCGGCCGACAGGCTGCGTGCGCTTGAGGATCTGGAAAAGAGCCTCGGGCTTGACGCGCCGCTGAAACTGGAGATCAACCAGAACACGAACGTACACCTGTCCGGCATGGCCGGCGTGGTCAAGATCGAGAACGCGGCGGAGTTCGCGCGGATCATGGAGGCGGTGCGGGCGGCCGGCGAACGCGAAGCGGCAAAGCCGGTGGACGCTGCGGTGTGCGAGCGCGATGCGATCCCCTAACCGGTTTTGCGCGTTTTTTGCGCAAAAATTTTGTGTAGCTTTTTGTGCGGATTTTCAAAACCAGTGTCTCCCGCCAGAGCCCGCCCCACCCCCAACCCCCGCCCTTGGGGCCCGCCCCCCCCTGCTTCGCAACGCCCCCCAAAAGGTCCCCCGTGGCCGGCTGCCACAAGGCCCGGCTGCCACGCGCCCGCGTGCGGCAGACGGTCGCGCGGCAAGCGCCGACCACTCCGTTTGAACCGCGTTGCGGTTTCGTTTGAGCGGTGTAGCAACTTCGCGTGAAACGGCAAGTTGCTACACCTGCCACGCCTCGCAGAGTAGACGCGAAGCGGAACCCCGCGTGACGGGAACGCGGGCGGAGTTGTACAGCCGCCAACATTCAGCGGCGTATATCCCCTTGCCGAGTGAGCGGCCTTCGCCCCCGTGAGCGGCACTTGCGGGAGGGTGGCGGACTAGCCCGCTCGTGGCGCGTCGGGGTGCGAATGCGCGAGCGAGGCCAGCCGCGCTTAACTGGTGCGGCAGCTTACATTGATGCTGTGCGGGCGCGTCGTGGCGGCAGTCGGCAGGACGGCGGGTGTGCGGGCTGGGACGGCGCGAGAAGGATGAAGGCAAAAGGATGAAGGATGAAACACAGCCATGGAGAGCCGCGCAAGCCCGCGCCCCGGCGGACCGGCTGCCGCCGCCCGCGCCCGCACGCGTGGCAGGCGCTCGGCAGGATTGACGGCGGCTACCACACTGGGATGTGGAAACGGCGGCGGGCCTGCCACATCGACACCGCAACAAGCTTGCGCAGTGAGGATGGCGTGTGGCAGGCCTTCCGGCGTGATGCCGCTGCGGCAAACGAGCGGCGGCGACCGTACCGGGCAGTGCCGTCTGCCACACGGGCGCTGGGGCTTGTCTTCCAGAAACGCCCCGTGTGGCAGCCGGTGCTGCACGGTATGGCGTGCGAACGCACGCGCCGCGAGTGTGAGCGCGTGGCCGTGGTTGTGGCAGCCGGTCGACGCGAAGCGGCTCGGCTGCCACACTGGGGATCTGGAAAACGGCGGCGGGCGTGGCAACCGGCACCGCAACAAGCTTGCGCAGTGAGGATGGCGGGTGACACGCCTTCCGCCGTGACGCCGCCGCGTAACGCCCGCCGGTGACCGTACCGAAGAGCAGCGACGGTGACGACTGGAGGTAACGCGGGCGGTTCCGTAGTCGGGCCGGCCGCGGTGGACGTAAGGCGTTCACCGGAAGGTGCGATGCAGGTATGGCGTGCGCACGCACGCGGCGGAAGCGTGGAGCCCGTGGCCATGTGGGGCGTCTGGTATCGGGGGGAGTCGGCGAGATCGCCCCGCCTGTATCCGGGCGGGGAAGCTCGACGCGGGGGGGGGCGTGTCGCCCGCCCCCAGTGGTCGTTCATCTGCTGTTCGTTGTTCTGGATCTGTCCCTTGTTCTGCCGGGGGAAGGTGGGTCGCGGGAGGTGGGGGTTGGTTCGTGGCAGGCGCCCGACGCGCAGCGGCGGCGGCTGCCGCACTGGGGATGTGAAATGCGGCGGCGAGCGCGGCCGGCACGCAAGGAGCCTGCGACGCGGCGTCCGGCGCGCTGGCCGACAAGAGGCCGCTGCGGCAAAGGAGCGGCGGTGACCGTACCGGTCCGGATGCGGGCGGCTGCCACAAAGCCTGCGACTGGCACCGACCCGCAAGGCCTGCCGCGCGTGCGCTCCTGATTATCTGCCCGCAACGCCGCGTGGCAGGCCGGTTCCGAGGCCGGTATGGCGTGCGCAAGCACGCGCCGCGAGAGTGAGCCCGTGGGGTCCACTTCGGGGCGCGGTCGTTGCGGACATGCTTTTTGCCGCCGTTGGCGGACGGCGGGTACACCTCAAAAATCAAAGTCCGCACTGACCGCACCCGCTTCGTTTTTAGGTGGCGGCGCGGCTGCCACGGTGGGTAAGCCCGCGGAAACCGCGCCGGAGGCAGTCAGGCGGGCGTGCGAGTCGCGCGAGCCGCCCGGATGACTGCCGGAGGCGCGGTGCCCGGAACCTGGAGCCCGGACGCGGCCCGTAGGGTGCCGCCGGGCTTAGGCGGCACCCGCTCCCCCCAGAACAGCCGCCGTCTTCACAATAGGCGGCTGTCGAGCCCCCGGAAAGCCAGCCTTATGAGG
>JANYBJ010000093.1 GCA_025360845.1 bacterium | reverse complement strand
GCCAGTGCAACACTTGCCAC
Organism: bacterium; assembly: GCA_025360845.1. Classification (GTDB taxonomy): domain Bacteria; phylum Verrucomicrobiota; class Kiritimatiellia; order RFP12; family UBA1067; genus JAHFSX01. Next base: position 48,718 of record JANYBJ010000093.1, on the reverse strand, counting down.
TGGCCGGCGGGACCTAAAACAGCTTCGAGAGATTGACCTTGCCCGTTCCATTCGAGTTCTCAGTCTGGCCGAGCGCGCGGATGTCGTCATCCACGGTTTCCATGAGCGAGCCCGCCGTTCGGTAGAGCGCCAAAATGTTCTCCAGCGGTGAGCCGACCTGAATCGCGTGGGTCGGCCCGAGGAAAAGCCCGCCCTTCGGAAAGAGCGCCAGGCGGCGCTTGACTTCACGCTCGACATCCTGCGGGGTGCCAAAGGCCAAGGTGCTCTGGACGCAGACGCTGCCGCAGAAGGTCAGGCGGTCGCCGACCTTCTTTTGCAGGTTAGCGATATCGGTCTGCGGCGTGGTCGGCTGGACCACGTCATACACGTCGAGCCCCAGCTCCGCCAGACGCGGCAGGAACGCCACTGCGCACCCGCAGATATGCATCATCGTCTTGGCACCGTACGAGTGGGCCATCGCGAAATAGGCCTTGAACTTAGGCGCGAAGTGCTTCTCGAAGATCTCGTGGCTGATCACCTGCGCGAGCTGCGTGCCGAGGTCCTCGCCGATGTGCGTGAAGTCGATGAGCCCGCCCGCCGCCTCCAAGGCCCGGCGGTGCTGCTCGAAATAAAACTGGAAGCGCGCCTCCATGATAGCCAGGTAGACCGGGTCATCCGTGAACAGATCGATCAGCACCTGTTCCGTGCCGCGGGCGCGGGCGATGCTGTTGATGAAGTCCATGTCCCCTGCCGTGCCGAAGCAGATCGCCACGCCCTGCTGTTGCAGCGCCTCGCACTGCGACCGGATGGCCGAGTAGTCGAACCAGTCCGCGGTCGGGAAGTGCGAGCGGTCCAACTGGTCGAGCGTCTCCACGCATGCAAAGGGCTGGTAGACGGACTCCAGATACTTGCCGCCTTCGAACTCCGCGTATTTGTAGTGCTCGCCCCAGTAGCCTTCGATGCTGCCGTCGGGGAACGTCCGCAGTTCCGGCCCGCAGTACACCGCCTCGACATAACGGAAATCATCGCCCAACACCCGCAACAACTGCTCCATGTTGGAAAGCCCGAAATGTTCCATCAGCATCCGGTTGATCTCCGGCGTGCCCTCGTGTTTGACCGGAATGCGGTCATACCCGCGCCTCTCAAACGCAGCCAGCACCCGTTCCCGTGAAGTCATCCGCCTCATAAAATAATCTCCCATTCACAATCACGCATCCATGTTACCCCGAAACGTTCTTTACGGGAACGCCACTTTGCGTTTATTATTAGCCATTATGCGAACGGTGAAAACGCCCGTCGTCATGCTTCTCCTCAACACGGGATACGCCTATGAACGATCCTTGCTGACCGGCATTTCCCGCTATTCACAGCTTCACGGACCGTGGGTGTTTGTGCGGGAAGCCCCTTACTGGGATAAGGGCAACCTGAACATGCTGGAACTGTTGAAAGCGGTGGACGGCGTCATCATGCTGGAAAGCCCGCTGCTGAAAGAGATTCGCGCATCTGGACTTCCTTGTGTCGTCTCGAACTATCTGACTGAAACGATCAAAGGAATCCCAAACATCGTCAGCGACCACCGGGCCATGGGTGAGATGGCGGCACATCACCTGCTTGAGCGGGGCTTCAATAATTTTGGCTTCTGCGGGTATCCCGGCCTTTTTTGGTCGGATCAGCGGCATGAGGGGTTTGAACGGGGCATCCAGCAGGCGGGCGGCCTTGTCGACACTTACATTCCGCCCCATGCGGGTGGCGGGCTTACGCGGGAGAAAGAACAGAGTTCTCTGGAGAACTGGCTCAAGGCGTTGCCCAAACCGGTGGGCCTGATGGCGTGCATCGACGAGCGGGGACAGCAGGTCGCCGAAGTCTGCAAAGTCGCCTCCCTCAGCATTCCCGATCAAGTCGCGATCATCGGCGTCAACAACGATGAACTCGTGTGTACGCTCTCGACCGTGCCGACGTCCAGCGTCGCCATTTCCGCGGAGCAGGGCGGGTTCGAAGCTGCCGCATGCCTTCACCGCCTGATGCTGGGGCATCGCCCCAAGTCAGACAAAATCCTCGTTCATCCGACCCATGTCGTCGCACGCCTGTCAACGGACATCATAGCCATCTCGGACCCGCAGGTCGCCCAAGCCGTACGATTCATCCAGAATGCCTGTAAAAAGCCGCTGTATGTGGACGAGGTGGCCAAGGCTGTCGGCTTGTCGCGGCGGGTGCTGGAGAAACGCTTCCGCGCCAGTCTTAACCGCACGATCCACGAGCAGATACGCAAAAGCCGTATCAGCGTCATCACCAACATGCTGATCGACAGCACGATGAGCGTTTCGGAGATTGCCTTTGCAACAGGCTTCACCGACGCGACGCACATCGCACGCCACTTCAGAGCTGAGACAGGCGTCAGCCTCGCTGAATACCGTCGCCAATACCATTCTTAAGCACAGGCACGCTTATCGCCGCTGCTGTTGTGTAAACCAAACTGCCTCAGAAGATACAGATCATCGTACCGGGGGGAAACACCTTCAAAACAACCTGACCGCCTCCCGTAATGATCTTGCTCAAACCGACTATGGAGCCGCTGTCGAAGACCGGAACGCTCGCGAAGGTTCCGGAAAGTGTCGTATAGGTCGCCAGCGTGAAGGAGCCGTACGGCAGAGCGACGGGCAGGTGAACGACCGTGTCGTTCAGAGTCAGCGAACCGGTAAATGTCAGCGTGCCTGCGTCCGAGAAAAGCGCTTTCCCGCCCGTCTGGAAGGTGACGTTCCCGCTGATGGTTCCCGTTCCGCCGAACGTTGCCCCGTCATTCACCGTGACGTTGCCGGCGCCGGTTCCGCTGCCTGACGTGTTATTCGCGAGCAGGGTGCCTGCATTGACGGTGGTGCTCCCGGTGTAGGTGTTCGCGCCGGAGAGTATGAGCGTGCCGGGGCCAGACTTGGTGAGGCTGTTGCCCGCGCCCGCGAGGACCGAGCTGATGGCGTCGGAAACATTGTTGACAACAAGGGTTGCGCTGTCAGGCAGGGTGATCGTGCCGCCCGCTAGCGTAATGGCACCTGAGCCGGAGGCAAAGGTGATGTCTCCGGCAGACACCGCGCCACTCACCGTGACGGTGCCCGCGCCGAGGCCGGTCGCCCCGTTGCCGAAGTGTACGGCGTCGGTGAGGATGCTGGTGAAGTCGGCAGGGGGCGTGTTTCCGGTCGCATCCGCGCTCCAGCCTTGGTTGCTGTTGCCGGTGGCCGGTGCGGCCCAGGTGCCGGACGCCGCGCCGAAACCGGCCGTGCTTCCGTTGTTATCCCAGTAGATCGGCATCGTGCGGAGTTGCAGGGCGTTGAGCTGCGTGCTGTCGTTTCCCTTCAGGGTGAACGTTTGGGAGGTGCCGACCGCGGTAAAGGTGCCGGCGACAGATTGGCCCACGCCGCCCACGGCACTGGTGGTGTTGTAAACGAGTGTGACCGTATTACCGCCGGGGCCGGTGCTGGTGACGGTTTCGTTACGACCGAAAGAGTTTCGGCTTTCATTCACCCAGATTTGCACGAGGTAGGTGTGGCCGGGCGTCAGATTGTTCAGCGCGATGTTGTAGTCGCCGGAATCGCCATAAAGGCCGCCCGTCGTCATCGCCTGATACTCGGCGGAAAGGCTGGTGAACGGTGCCGCGGTTCCGTTGCCGTAGTCGGTATAGCGGGCCGAAAAACTGCGGGACAGGGTCACGTCCGTGCCGAGTGAACTGACGCTGCTTCCCAACGCGAACGGAACTGTGTTCACCGTCGCAGCCGCGCTAAAGCCGTAGGCATAGTTCAGCATGCCGGTGGTGATCACGTCGGTATCCGCCGACATGGTTTGGGCGGAACCCCAAGTGATTCCTGCCGAAGTATACTCCGTAGCCAAAGCATACTTGGTCGCAAGGTAGGTGCCGACGGCGCGTTCCTCTGCCGCCGACAGCGCGTGGTCGTAGATCAGAACCTCGGCCATGTCACCCGCCCAGCTTCGTCCGACCATGCCGCGGTCCGCGGTGAGCGTATTCGCCCGCACGGGGCCGGTGGTGACCAGACTGACCAGCGAGTATGAGGCGGAGGGCAGCACGGTCGTGAGTCCATTCACCGGCGTCCCCATCAGCTTCGTCGTTCCGTTTCGGATAGAAGCGCTTGTCCAAGTGGTGTGCCAAATCTCAGCGGCGTCGCCCCCATGGAAATCGTAGTAAGCACCGTTGCTGTCCCCCAGCAAGAAGTGCAGGCCGTGATTGGTGTTTTTGACCACCCAGAACACGGTCCGTATCGCCGTGTCTTCGGTGAAATTAAAGCTGGAGTTGCCGTCGGCGTTGAACCGCACCACGGGCTGGCCATTGAGCGCGCCGATCTGATAGGTGGCAGCGTTGCCGGTGGCGGCAGCGTGGTTGCCATTCCCGGACATGTCGGTCCAGGTCGCCACCGTATCGCCGTCGGTCAGACCGGTGAGTTGCGACGCGTCCAGCCACAGGGCGGCGGTGTTTCCGGGCAGATATTGCGTGACCAAACCATACTTGGCCGCAAGGTATTTGCCGACGGCGAGTTCCTCTGCCGACGACAGCGCGCGGTCGTAGATCAGGATCTCGGCCATGTCACCCGTCCAGCTCCGGCCGCCATAGCCGCGGTCCAAGGTGAGCTGATTCGCCCGCACGTTGCCGGTCGTGACCAGGGTGACCAAAGAATATGCTGCGGAGGGCAGCGCGGTCGTGCGCCCGTTCACCGGCGTTCCCATCAGCTTCGTCGTTCCGTTTTTGACAGAAGCACTCGCGTAGTCGGCGCTCCACAGCGCGTTCCACTCCGTATGGAAATCGTAAGCGCCGCTGTCCCCCAGCAAAAAGTTGAAGCCGGGATTGGTTTTTTTGACCACCCAGAACACGGTCCGGATCGCCGGATCTTCCGTAAAATTAAAGCTGGCGTTGCCGTCGGCGCTGAACCGCACCACGGGCTGGCCGTTGAGCGCGTTGGTCTGATAGGTAGCAGCGGTCCCGGTGGCAATGGCGTGTCTGTTATTCCCGGACATGTCGTTCCAAGTAGCCACCGTAGCGTCGTTGGTCAGACCGGCAAGTTGCGCCGCGTCCAGCCACAGGGCGGCACCGGTTACGCCGGCTGGCCCCCCGGCGGTCTGATAGGCCGTTGCCAAACCATACTTGACCGCAAGGTAGTTGCCGACGGCGAGTTCCTCTGTCCACGACAGCGCGCGGTTGTAGATCAGGACCTCGGCCATGTCACCCGTCCAGCTGCGTCCGCCCATGCCGCGGTCCACAGAGAGCGTATTCGCCCGCACGGGACCGGTCGTGACCAGAGTGACCAACGAGTATGAGTCGGAAGGCAGCACGGTCGTTGTGCCGTTCACCGACGTCCCCATGAGCTTCGTGGTTCCGTTTTTGATCGAATCACTTACCCACTGGTCGCTCCACAGCGTGGAGTACCCCGCATGAAAATCGTAAACACGGTTGCTGTCCCCCAGCATAAAGTGCTCGCCGGGATGGGTGTTCTTGACCACCCAGAACACAGTCCGGATCGCCGCATCTTCCGTGAAATTAAAGCTGGCGTTGCCGTCGGCGTTGAACCGCACCACAGGCTGGCCGTTGAGTGCGCCGGTCTGGTAAGTGGCCGCGCTCCCGGCGGCGGCGGCGTGGTTGCCATTCCCGGACATGTCGGTCCATGTAGACACCGTGTCGCCGTTGTTCAGTCCGGTGAGTTGCGACGCATCCAGCCACAGGGCTGCATCGGTCACGCCGGCTGGCCCGGCGGCCAGGCAGGCACCGGGGAAAAGGCCAGCGGCAACCACACCCATCACCGCCGCCGCGCCCAACCCAAGGGCGGAACGCTTCATGACCTCTTGCATGCTTCTGATTGGATTCATACTTTTGATTCCTTTACCCGAGGAAGCCCGCCTCATGATTTGCCGCTTCACCTGCACCAGCTTTATAACGTTCATTTTTCTCTCCTTTGAGTTACTGAATGACCTGAGCCTTTGGGGTCCGAAGGTCGAGGCGCACAACACACATCCGCCGACCGTGCTTTACCGGACACGTATTTCATTTGTTATGATGCCCTATCCCTGAACAAAAATGAATCCCTTTTTTGGCTTTTTTTATAAAAAGTTACGTTTTTTGGCAAATGACAAATGAGGCGCTTGCACCCCCCTTTTCCTGTTGATTCATTGCTGCCATTCAATTTGTTAATTTTTCACCCCGCCCCGCGTACAAAGTACAGCCCGGCCCTTGACATCCGTGCGCGAAAACGGTTTAATACACACGTTCTTCCATGAATAGCAAGCGCGTATACTTTTACTTTAGTTACTTTAGGTCGCCGGACACACGGTTCGGGTCGGCCCGGTGAGCTTTTGTAAAACTGGGAACAGACCTTGAAATGAACCGCGTGTCCGACAAGGGACACGCGGTTTTTTGTTTTATCACACCCAACACACAGAAAGAAAACGACCATGATCATCGTACTCAAACGCCACGCATCGGAAACCGATATCGCCACGGTCAGCGACTTGGTCTGCACCCTGCGCTACCAGCCCCGCATCATCCGCGGCGTCGAGCAGACGGTCATCGCCTGCATCGGCGACGAACTCAGCAACCGCTCACTCGAAGTCCTGCGCAATCTTTCCGCCGTGGAGTCGGTCTTCCCCGTGCAGAAGAAGTTCAAGCTGGTCTCGCGCGAATACCACCCCTCCGACTCTGTGGTGAACGTGAAAGGAACGCTCATCGGCGGCGGCAACATCCAAGTCATCGCGGGCCCCTGCGCCATCGAAAGCTACGACCAGTTCCGAACCTCCGTGACCGACCTCACCCGCTGCGGCGTTAAGATCATCCGCGCCATGCCGTTCAAACCGCGCACCTCGCCCTATGATTTCCAAGGCCTAAAACTCGACGGCGTCAAAATCATGCGCGACATCAAAACCGAGTTTGACGTCGCCATGATCTCGGAAGTGCCCGGCCCCGCGCAGATCGAGATCCTGCGCGACGTGACCGACATGTTCCAGATCGGCGCGCGCAACGCCCAGAACTACGACCTGCTGGAGCACCTCGCACACGCGGGCAAACCTGTGCTGCTCAAGCGCGGCATGGCCAGCACCATCGAGGAGTGGCTCACTGCCGCCGAGTACCTCGTGGTCAACGGCTGCCCGCAGGTCGTGCTGTGCGAGCGCGGGCTGCGCTCGTTTGACAAAGCCACGCGCAACCTGCTGGACATCGGGGCCGTCGCCGTAGCCAGGCAGCTTTCGCACTTGCCCGTCATGGTGGACCCCAGCCACGCGGCCGGCACCTGCAGTCTCGTGCCCGCCCTCGCCCGCGCCGGACTGGCCGCAGGCGCAGACGGTCTGATCGTCGAGGCCCACCCCGACCCGGTCAACGCCTACAGCGATGCGGCGCAACAGATCGAATCCTCTAAGTTCGGCGGTTTCATGAAGGAGCTCGAACCGTGGATCGCGCTCGCCCACGACTTGCGCAAACACGAAGCGACCTGATCTTGTACGGGCACGGCATGCCGCGCCCTGAACCCCAAGCCCTGAACGTTCCCATGCACCCTATCCTCTACCTCGGCCCCGAAGGCACACACTCGCATGAAGCCGCACTCCAGCGCTTCGGCGAGTATGCAAACCTGCTGCCCTGCCTCTCGCACTACGACGTGTTCGAGCGGCTATGCGACCCACGCTCGCGCCCGCGCCCCCTGGCCATCGTGCCGGTGGAGAATTCGAGCGAGGGCCCGGTCACTCAGACCCTTGACCAGCTGGCGGTCTATCCGGACGTTGCCATCATCGAGAGTTTTTCCATCCCTATCCGGCACCACCTGCTGGCTCAAGCGGATATCAAAAAACTCGCCGCTGTGAAACGCGTGTACAGTCATCCGCAGGCTTTGGGACAGTGCCGCGCCTCGCTCCGCAAACTGCTGCCGCTCGCGGAACTGCTGCCCGAATCGAGCACGGCCGCAGCCGCACGCCGTGCCGCGCAGGAGGCGGGCAGTGCCGCCTTGGCCTCGGACGCCGCCGCACGCATCAACGGTCTCTCCACGCTGAAAGAAGACCTGCAGGACAGCAACGAGAACGTCACGCGATTCTTCGTGGTCACCGCCAGCCGCCGTCCGCCACACACGGCTGACAAGCCGCGCGAGATGCGGTCGCTGATTCACCTGGTGATCGGCAACCGCCCCGGCGCGCTGCTTCACGCGCTGGCCCCCTTTGACGCTTCTGACGTAAACCTCACCTTCATCCAGAGCCGCCCGTTACCCGGACGCCCCTGGGAGTATGGTTTTTTCATTGAGGCCGTTACCGACTGGAAAAGCCCCGCCGCGGAAGCCGCGTGGCGGCTGGTCCTCGCCCTTTCTGAGTCCGGCCGCAAGATCGGCACTTACCCGGTGACGTGAGAAAGAAACGCATGAATAAACTTGCCCAACTCCGCAACATCATCGCATCGCTGGACGAGACCCTCGTCAAGGCGCTCTGCGGCCGTTCTCAACACAAAGTGAACGCGGAAATGTACAACGAATTGAAACGACCGCTGTCGATCGCCGAAACCGCGACGCTGTTCGGCGCCGCTTCGACCATTGCGGGGCGCGCCCACATCTTGCGCCCGCTGTACATCAACACGCTCCTGCCCGTCCTCTGCGCGCCGGGCGCTGACGAAGACCGCCGCAAATGCATCGCCGCGGACGCCAACTGCATGAACGCCCTCGTCCAGCGCCTGAATTTGTCGGTACATGTGGCCGCGCTTAAACTGGAGGAGATTCCCGAGTCGCTCCGTATCCCGCTCCAGAACCGCGACGCCGTACAGATGGAAGAGGCCATCACCAATCACGCCGTCGAAGCCGAGGTGATCACACGTATCCTTGATATGACCCGCGAGCAGCACGGATCAGCCGATCTCCCCCAGAAGATATCCCGCCTCTACGAGACCTGGATCATCCCCATCTCGCGCAAGATACAAGTCCACGACTTGCTCGCCAAACACCATGCGTGAGGCCGTTATGCCTGTCTTCAATGAACGAATGAACCCGCCCTCTTCCGCTCCATCTTTTCCCGTTGACTTTCGCCGGATGTTTCTATATAAAGAAACACCTGACAGGCGGCATCAGGCGGACGGCAGGATGCCGCGAAGGTTGAAGGCGCATGAAATTCACGCACAACAACAAGGGCTACGGATGGTGGCGGACTCGTTATTCGCGAGGCCGTTGACGGTGTTGTGCGCCAAGAAGAGCAAGAACAGGCAAACGGAAACCGGCGGCTTCAAGCAAACCCGGTTTTCGTTTTTGTTTTACAGGCACGCTGTTTTCAGTTGAACAGGAGAACACAATGTTACTCGACACGTTTCCCTCACGAGAGAAATTCAGCGAGTTGCTGAAGACCTCCACCGTCGTACCGGTGGGTGTCAGAATTCTGGCCGACACAGAGACCCCCGTCTCGGTGCTCTCACGCTTCGCCCACGATAACCCCAATGTCTTCCTGCTGGAAAGCGCCGAGGGCGGCGAGCGCTGGGGCCGCTACAGCTTCATGGGCGTCTCCGCCCGCGCCCATGTCACGATCTACCGCAACGACGTGGTTGTCCGTCAGGGCATCAGCGAGAAGCGCATCCCGCACAACCAGGACCCGCTGGCCGTGCTGCGCGACCTGATGAAACCCTACAAACTCGCCGAACTGCCCGGCTTGCCGCGTTTCTGCGGCGGACTCGTCGGATACTTCGCGTACGAGATGATCCACTTCTTCGAGCCGCGCGTACCGAACAAATTGCCGTCGGAACGTCCGATGGCCGAGTTCATTATCCCCGACACCCTGCTCATTTTCGATAACACCTCGCACACGCTCGCCGTGCTCGCCCTCGCTTTTAAAGGCGACGAAGATGAGAACAAGCTATATGACACTGCCGTCAGCCGCGTGCAGGAACTGTTGGAGACGCTGGCGAAGCCCGCTGACGTCGCCATGCACCTGAACAAACGCACCGTCAGAATGCCCGAGCCCGTACATACCGAAGACTACTACAAAGGCATGGTGGAGAAGGTCAAAAAGTACATCTACGAAGGTGACATCATTCAGTGTGTGGTCTCGCAGAGTTTCGTCGGGCCCGCGCCGGACGATCTCGTCAGCCTTTACCGCGCCCAGCGTTATGTCAATCCCTCGCCCTACCTTTTCTTCCTTAAATCGCAAGGTTGTTCGCTGATCGGCTCGTCGCCTGAGACCATGATCCGCCTCGACAACCGCACCGCCTGTCTCCGTCCGATCGCCGGCACGCGCCCGCGCGGCAAGACTGAACAGGAGGACCGCAAGAACGCCGACTCCATGCTGCAGGATGAGAAAGAACGCGCCGAGCATCTGATGCTGGTCGACCTCGGACGTAACGAGCTGGGCCGCGTCTCGCTGCCCGGCACCGTGCAGGTCACCGACCTCATGATCGTCGAGCGCTACTCGCATGTCATGCACCTCGTCTCGAACATCACCTCGGATATCGAGCCCCAATACGATGCGTTTGACCTTTTCAAGTCTTCCTTCCCCGCGGGCACGCTCAGCGGAGCGCCGAAGATCCGCGCCATGGAGATCATCGCTGAGCTGGAAGATACGCCGCGAGGCCCTTACGGAGGGGCTGTCGGCTACTTCTCTTTCGACGGCAACATGGATTTCTGCATCTGCATCCGGACCGCGATCGAAGAACACGGACGACTCACCATCCGCGCGGGTGCGGGGATTGTGGCCGACTCCGACCCCGACTACGAGTACCGCGAGACCGTCAACAAAGCGGGCGCCATGGCCCGCTCCATTGAACTGCTCAAACGGGTTCAAGAAAAAGAAGCCAAGATCAAACGCGCCTAAGCCACGGAGTCTGCCATGATTTTAATGATCGACAACTACGATTCCTTCACCTACAACCTCGTGCAGTACCTGCGCGAAATGACTCCCGATGTGGTCGTCTACCGCAACGACGCCATTACCGTCGACCAGATCGCGTCGATGGCACCGTCCGCCATCGTGATCTCGCCAGGGCCGGGACGACCCGAAAACGCAGGCGTCTCCTGCGATGCGATCCGCGCGTTCTCCGGAAAGATCCCGCTGCTCGGCGTCTGCCTTGGACATCAGGCCATGGGGCTCACCTTCGGCGGAAAAATCACCTATGCGAAGCGGCTCATGCATGGCAAGACTTCGGAGATCACGAGCGATGGCGAGGGCATCTTCAAAGGGCTCGGCGACCGGCCTTTTAAAGCCATGCGCTATCACTCGCTGGTGATCGACCGCGACACGCTACCCGACTGCCTCACGGTCACGGCCTCCTCCGAGGACGGCGAAATCATGGGCATCCGCCACAAGGAGTTCCTCGTGGCGGGCATCCAGTTCCACCCGGAGTCGATCATGACTCCCGTCGGCAAGCGCATCCTGCGAAACTTCCTCAAACTCGCCAATATCTAGGAAGCCATCATGAACTATCCTGCACTGCTCAAAAAACTGATCGCCCGTCAGGACCTCACCGAAAACGAGGCGTTCGAGGCCGTCACCGCGATCCTCTCGGGACAGCTCGCAGAAGGGCAGATCGGCGCGTTTCTCGCCACGCTGTCGTCCAAAGGCGAAACCATCGATGAGATCTCCGCCGGAGCCCGTGCCATGCGTGCCGCGGCTACCCGCGTTCAATCGATGAGCGCCAACACGCTCGACACGGTCGGCACAGGCGGCGACAGCGGTATGACGTTCAACATTTCCACCACCGTGGCTTTCGTTGCGGCAGGCGCAGGCGCGGTTGTCGCCAAGCACGGCAACCGTGCCAGCTCGGGAAGAAGCGGCAGCGCGGACTGTCTCGAGCAGTTGGGACTCAACCTCGCCGCTGACCCCGAGGTGATGGAGCAGGCGTTGAACGAACTTGGGATCACCTTCCTTTTCGCGCCCTCGTTCCACAAAGCCATGCGCTTCGCGGGGCCTGTTCGCAAGCAGCTCGGCGTGCGTACGCTCTTCAACCTGCTCGGCCCGCTCACCAATCCCGCGGGCGCGCCCTGCCAGCTCATCGGGGTTTTCGCGCCCGAGCTGACCGAAACGTTCGCAGAAGTGCTGAAAAAGCTCGGCTCGCGCCGCGTGCTGGTCGTCCACGGTCATGACGGCATGGACGAGATCACGCTCACCACGACCACGCGCTGTTCGGAACTTAAAGACGGTAAAGTCAAAACCTACGATATCGACCCCCAGAATTTCTTCGAGGCCCCCTGCACGAACGCCGACCTCGAAGGCGGTGCCCCGTCCGACAACGCCGTGATCACGCGCGACATCCTGAAAGGCGCGATCAAAGGGCCTAAGCGCGATATCGTGCTGGTCAACGCGGCGGCGTCCCTGCTCGCCGCCAACCACGTCAACGATCTTGCGGAGGGCGTCCGTAAAGCCGCAGTGTCCATCGACTCCGGCGCCGCCTATGACAAACTCGAACGTCTGATCGCTTTTTCGAAGCAGTAGTACGGGCGACCGGCGGGTCGCCCCGGTTGCAAAACGCCATGTCCTTTCTCGATAAAATCCTTGAAGCGAAACGCGCCGAGATCGCCTGCGCGCAGACGCGCGTGCCGCAAGCCCAGCTCGAAAAGCTGGCTGCCGCACGGCGCGACTATCGCGGCTTCGCGGACTCGCTCAATCGCCCAGGCGTGCGCGTCATCGCCGAAATCAAACGCGCCTCTCCCTCGCTCGGCGACATCCGGCCCGGCCTCGACCCCGCAGCTACGGCGCAGTCCTATGCCGCAGGCGGCGCGGCCGCGCTTTCGGTGCTCACCGAACCGGCCTATTTCAAAGGCTCCGCCGAGGACCTGCGGCAGGCACGCGGGGCTGTCTCCATCCCTGTGCTCCGGAAAGATTTCATCATCGACTCCTACCAGGTCTATGAGACGGCCGCCCTGGGTGCGGACGCGATGCTGCTGATCGTGCGCATCCTCGACGATGAACGGTTGCACGCGCTCCACGATTTGGCCCGCGGCCTCGGGCTCGACGTGTTGACCGAGGTCTTCGACGAGCAGGATGCCGCCCGCGCCAACACGCTGGGCGCGGCACTGGTCGGCATCAACAACCGCGACCTCGCGCACTTCAAGACCGACGTCTCCCACGCCACGCGCCTCGCCGCGCACCTGAACCCGGGCGCTGCTGTCATTGCCCTGAGCGGCATCCACACGCGCGACGATGTCCTTCAGACCCTCGCCGGAGGCATCCGGCGCTTCCTCATCGGCGAGGCGCTTGTGCGCCAAACCGATCCCTCGGCAACCCTCCGCGAATGGATCACCCTTTTGTCCCCATCGGACCGCTCGACACACGACACTCAACGCTCGACACACGGGTTATGACGATCACAAACCTCAAAATCTGCGGCATCACCACACGCGAGACCGCCCGCTTCTGCGCGGAGGCCGGCACGGGAGCGCTGGGAGCGGTCTTTTTCAAGAAGAGTCCGCGCTACGTGACGCCCCTGCAGGCCCGCGCACTCTTCGATGGGTTGCCGGCCGAGATTGTGCGCGTGGGGGTGTTCGTCGATATGCCCGCCGAGGAGTTGATCGCCACCGCCCGCGCCGCCCTGCTCGACACCGTGCAGTTGCACGGCAACGAAGCCCTCGCCGACATCACTGCCGCGCAGCAAGCGGGTTTTCACGTCATCAAGGTGCTGAAGGTCACGGGCGATCTCTTGTTGCAAGCGGCAAGCCGATTACCCGCAACGGTTGGCATTTTGGCAGAATGCGGTAAAGGCACGCTTCCCGGCGGCAACGGCGCCGTCTGGAACTGGGCTGACGCCGCACCGCTGGCCGCGGAGCGACCGTTCGCATTGGCGGGAGGGCTGACGCCCGACAATCTGGCAGAGGCCGCGAGCCTTGCTCATGCCGTTGCCTGGGATATCAGCTCCGGCGTCGAGGCTGCGCCCGGCATCAAGGACCACGCCAAGATCATGAAAACGGTAGAGACACTTGTCGACTTCCTCCGAAGTCAACCGACACCCATCGACTCGGGTCGATTCTGGTCGGCTCCCGTCGATTCGAACCGTCCCTCTTCCCAGGAAAAACTATGAGCAACGTCAGACTTGAGAATGTCAACATCGAATCGGTGGTCCTGCTGGCCACGCCGCGCGAGATGCAGAATGCGGTCCCTCACACCCCTGCCACTCTGAACACCGTGGTCAAAAGCCGCGAAACCATTGAGCACATCCTGGATGACGAAGACCACCGCTTGCTTGCCATCGTCGGCCCCTGCTCGATCCACAACCTCGAAGCCGCCGAAGAGTATGCGCGCCGACTGAAGAAGCTGAGCGATGAAATCTCTGACACGATCTGCGTGGTCATGCGCGTCTATTTCGAAAAGCCGCGTTCGGTTCTCGGCTGGAAGGGTCTCATCAACGACCCTTACATGAACGACACGTTTCATATCGAAGAGGGCATCCGCATGGCCCGTCACTTTCTCGTGCGCGTCGCTGAAATCGGGCTGCCCGCCGCCACAGAAGTTCTGGACACGCTCATGCCGCAGTATATCGGCGACCTCATCTCTTGGTCGGTGATCGGCGCGCGCACCGCCGAAGCGCAGACGCACCGCGAGATCGCCAGCGGCATCTCCACACCCGTGGGTTTCAAGAACGCCACGGACGGGTCGCTCGGAGCAGCCATCAACGGCGTCCGCGCGGCAATGGGCCCCCACCACTTTCTGGGTGTCACGGAAGATGGCCTGCCCGCTGTCTTCAGCACCACCGGCAACCCCTATCCGCACATCGTTCTGCGCGGCGGCAAGCGCCCGAACTATGATGCCGCCAGCATCGCCTTCTGCGAAGCTGCTTTACGTACCGCACGTCTGCCCATTCAAATCATCGTCGACTGCAGCCACGGTAACTCCGACAAGCAGCCAGAGCGCCAAGGCATGGTCTTGCATGACATCCTGTCGCAGCTTGAAAAAGGCAACCGTTCCATCCGCGGCTTCATGCTGGAAAGCCACCTTGAATGGGGTTCCCAAACGGTGACAAAAGACCTGAAAGATCTCCGTCCCGGCCTCTCGGTCACAGACGCGTGCATCGATTGGGACACGACAGAAAAACTGCTGCGTGAAGCCCACGACCGTTACAAGGTCGTGCTCGGCGAACGTTACACCTCCTATGCCGGCCACCCCCGCACACCCTCAGTCCCGGCCACTGAACCCGGTAACAGCCAAACCCCCGGCACAGCCGCACACAGCTAGCCACAAACTGCGGTAATTTTGACAGGACAGGAATCTATGCGCTATACCGCTCTACGCGGACAAGCGCATCTGCGGCGCGGGGGCCTACCTGCAAATCCTCCATTAATTCACTTCAGAGTTGAGAGTTGAACGTTGAACGTTGAGAGTTTTTGTCCTCTTCTTCTCCCGACGCGCTTGTAAAAGCGGCGTCGCGCGGAATACCGCTTGCCGCGCGCACTCCAAAAAATTCACCGGCGCGAAATCGTCCGCCTCGCGCCTGTGCCGCTGGCCTGCTCAGCTCACTGCTGACCTGAGGGCAGGGCAACCCGGAAGCCAATGCTGATGTGGACGTAGTCCGGCGTGTCGTAGCCGCGGTGCGCAGAGCGGCATCCGTAGGCGAGGTTGATCCAACCCCCGCCGCGATCGAGGCGGTACGAGCCCGAGGAAACACCTTTCGGATCGCTCACCGCGCAGGGGTAGGTTCCGTACCAGTCCAGGCACCACTCCGCGACATTGCCGTGCATGTCATACAGCCCCCACGCGTTCGGCAGGTAAGACCCGACTTTCGCCGAACCCACGCTGGTGCTCCCGCCAGCCGCGTAGCCGCTCCCGCCGTTGTACCAGTACCGTCCGACCTCGGCCATGTTCGCGTCCGAGTCGGTACTCGTCAGGTTCTTGCCCGAGTTCAACGCCGTCACCGTGCCCGCCCGGCAGGCGTACTCCCACTGCGACTCCGTCGGCAGGTCGAACGCCAGCCCGGTCTTGGCCCGCAGCAACCCAAGGAACGACGACGCGTCCACGCTGCTGTTGGCGGGCCAGCCCGCCCCAGCGGACGAGCCGCGGATCGCGTTGTAGCTCACCTGCTCGACCGGCCGGGCTTCGCGGTAAGCGGCGTTGTTAAAGTAGCTCGGCCAAGTGCCCGTCACCCGCTCCCACTGTTTCTGGGTGATTTCAAAGACGCAGACGTAGAAACCCTTCGACAGGGTGACCGCGTGCTGCGTCTCGTTGGATTGGCGCCCGAGTTCGTCCGACGGGCTGCCCATCGTGAAGGCGTCGGTCGCGGCCGGTATGCGGCGCAGCACGATCTTGGTGGTCTTGTCGGTGTCCGACCAACTGCCACCCGGAACGTCCGCCAGATAACTCACCGGGTAACTCACGGCGGCCGGCCCGACCGACACGTTGATGACCATATAGCCATTCACTCCTCTCCCCGACACGGCCAGCATTCCGCTGCCGACAGCCGAGTCAGAATGCACGGTGAGCATGCCTCCGTAATCCGCGATCTCGGTCGGCGTAAAGGTTATGGTCACATCCCGCTCCCCACCCGGAGGGATGACCCCCGCCCAGTCCCCGCTGAACCCGGCGGGATAGCTGATGCCTGTCACCGTCAGGGCCACGCTGCCCCGGTTGCGCAGCGTCAACGACCGTGTCGCCGTGGCATCCACGGCCACGGCACCGAAGGTCAGATCCCCGGCCGAGTCGAGGGTCAGCACCCCGTTCGTCACTGACGCCACCACGCGGTAGAAGACCGGCACGGAACAGGTGACGCTGCCGGAGCCGGCCGCAGGAATACTGTCCAGCCGGGCCAAGGCCTCGCTGATAAAGTTCGTCCACGGTCCTGCCGGGGAGGACGCCCACTCGATGCGGTAGTTCGTCGCGCTGTTCAGCGTGTTAAAAACCAACTGCCCCGTGCCGTTGAAAGATTGAATCGCAAGCTCCTCCGCCATGCCCGCGCCCGCCAAGCCCGCGCACATGAACGCGACCGCAAACCATCCCCGCATCCGTTTCATAAATGATCCCTTCCGCTGCTGTTCCCGACTTAAGAGTTGAACGTTTATCTTCTTTGTTGGCATCTATTATGCCGGGGGGGGGGTAAAAAATGTCAAGCGCGGTTTGCGCGGTTTTGCTCGCGCTATTTCTACTCGCGCCGAAGGCACAAACGTTTGACCATTCTCAGTATGATTTAGTATGATACCTACGTTAACGAAAACAGGTGCCGCGTGGACTAAACAGTCTGCGCCGTCCGTTCAGGAACACTGCCATGTCGAAAACTGTCTTAGTCCAAGCGAAAATCGCGCCGGAAGTGAAAGCAAGCGTCGAGACGCTTTTCGAGGCCTGGGGCTTCGACATCTCAACCGCGTTCAGGATGTTCCTGAATAAGGTCAGCCGGGACAAGGCGATGCCGTTCGCCTTTGCCGAAGAGAAGCACCCGACGGCAGCGGAAAAACACGACATGCGTGTCCTCGGGATCAAGAACTACGCGACCTTGCTCCAGGCGTATCGCGCAATCGACGCCGCCAGAGCCGATTACGACGCGGGCCGCGGCGCTTCTTTCGGCAGCGTGACGGACATGTTCAAGGACACCTTCGGGGCACCTTATGCTGATTCCTTACCGCACTGAAAGGTTCAACGCCCAGTTGAAGGCGCTGAAAGGTGACCGAGCCATCGTCGTGAAGATATTCCGCTTGGTTTCGGATGCCTGCGAACACCCGTTCTCGGGACTCGGTAAGCCGGAGCCGCTCAAGCACGGCATGGCTGGCTTGTGGTCGCGGCGGATTGACAAAAAGAACCGCCTCATCTACGAGGTTGTTAAACCCGACCTGATTCTTCTTTCCTGCATCGGACATTATGATTAGTTCGAAAGCAAAGGCACTCACGCCCATGAAATCCTCCACCTACACCTACCCGGACAAGAGCGGCCATTTCGGCTGCTACGGCGGCCGTTACGTCGGCGAGACGCTCATGTCCGCCCTGATGGACCTCGAGACCGCGTGGAACGAGGCGAAGAACGATCCCGCCTTCATGGGCGAGTTCCGCTCGATGCTTAAAAACTACGCGGGGCGCCCCACACCGCTCGACTTTGCAGAGCGCCTCTCGAACCACATCGGCGGCGCGCGCATCTACCTCAAGCGCGAGGACTGCGCCCACACCGGGGCGCACAAGATCAACAACGTCGTCGGTCAAGGCCTGCTGGCCCGCCGCATGGGCAAGCGCAGCGTGATCGCGGAAACCGGCGCGGGACAGCATGGCGTCGCCACAGCCACCATCGCGGCGCGTTTCGGCATGTCGTGCAAAGTGTTTATGGGCGCGGAGGATGTGCGCCGCCAGGCACCCAACGTTTTACGCATGCGACTCCTCGGCGCGGAGGTCGTTCCCGTGACCTCCGGCACCAGCACGCTCAAAGACGCCATGAACGAGGCCCTGCGCTACTGGGTCGCCGAAGTCGAGAACACCTTCTACATCATCGGCACGGTCTCCGGCCCCCACCCCTATCCCGCGATGGTGCGCGATCTCCAGCGCGTCATCGGCGACGAGGCGCGGCAGCAGATGCTCGATCAGGTCGGCCGCCTGCCCGATCTGCTGGTCGCCTGCGTGGGCGGGGGCAGCAACGCCATGGGGCTCTTCTACCCGTTCCTTGACGATCCTTGCGCCATGCTCGGCGCGGAGGCCGCAGGCGAAGGGCTAAACACACCGCACCACGCGGCGTCGATCACCGGCGGTTCGCCCGGCGCGCTGCACGGCGCCATGACCTATCTCCTGCAGAACGATGAAGGCCAGATTCAGGAGGCCTGGTCGATCTCAGCCGGCTTAGACTATCCGGGCGTCGGTCCGGAACACGCCTTGCTGCATGACCTCGGCCGCGTACGTTACGATGGCGTCACAGACCTTGAAGCCGTCGAGGCCTTCAAACTGCTCTGCAAATTCGAGGGCATCATTCCCGCGCTGGAAAGTTCACACGCGCTGGCCGCCGCCATCCGTGAGGCCGCCAAGCGGCCGAAGGATCAGGCAATTCTCGTCTGTGTCTCCGGCCGAGGCGACAAAGATCTCGACCACATCACCGCCTATATGAAGGCCCACAACCTGTAAGGGCGACCGACCGGTCGCCCCTACCGAACCTTGAACCCTGAACCCCGGCCCCTTCCATGAACCGCATTGACCAAACCTTCACGTCTCTCGCCTCTGCGAACCGCAAGGCTCTCGTCGCCTACCTCACGGCCGGCGATCCGGATTTCGACACCAGTCTTCAAATCCTGCAAACAGCCTGCGCCTCGGGCGTGGATGTGCTCGAACTGGGCGTGCCCTTCTCCGATCCCACCTGCGACGGGCCGATCATCCAAGTGGCCTCGGACCGCGCGCTAAAGGCGGGCATGTCGCTCTCGAAGACCATCCGGCTCGCTGCGGAGCTTCGCAGGACCGTGCAGACACCCATCGTACTCTTCAGCTACTACAATCCGCTGTTCAAATACGGACTGGAGCGGGTCGCGAAAGAGATCTCTGAAGCGGGTGTAGACGGACTGCTGGTCGTCGATCTGCCGCCGGAAGAGGCGGGACCGCTCACGACCGCGCTCACGGGCAAAGAGATCCACCTCATCCGTCTCGCGGCGCCCACCACAAAGCCAGACCGCATCCGCATGTTAGCGGACGGCGCGGGCGGGTTCCTTTACCTCATCACGCGTCTGGGCGTCACCGGCACGGGCGGACTCGACTACGCCGATGTCGCGAAACACGCGGCGGCAGTGAAGGCGGTCTGCCCCCATCCCGTGTGCCTCGGGTTCGGCATCAGCACCGGTGCCGACGCCCGCGCGCTCGCGCCCGTGGCGGACGGTCTGATCGTCGGCTCAGCGCTCGTGCGGGTCATCGCGCAGGCGCCCGCCGACTCCGACCTCCCGGCGCTCGTCGCAGCCAAGATCCGTGAACTCCGCGAGGGCATGGACGCCTGACACCCGTTCATTTCTTCTCATGGATCACTTGGGCCTCGAACACCAGGTAATCCGCGCCTGAGCGCCACGCGTCCTGGGGCAGCCCGGCCTTCCGCGACAGGTGCGTCAGCGTCTCCTCGATCCCCCATCCCTGTTCCGGCGCCACCTGCGGCAGAAAAACCGCGCTGCGGCCGCCCTTGCTCAGCACCATGCCGTGTTTGCCGATCACGATGTCCTGCCACGAGCCGACCGGACGGGGCGGCGTGAGAATCGATATCTCGATGCTGATCTCGCCAAGTTCCTCTTTCTGCACAGGCGAGAAGCGCGGGTCGTGGAACGCGGCGTTGAGCGCCTGCTCCCGCACGACTTTCCAAATCTCGCGGCGCGGCGCGATCTCGCCGATACAGCCGCGCAAGTCGCCCCGCTTGTTCAACGTCACAAAGCCGCCCCGCACCGCTTTCATCCCCTCGGTCAGCTCCTTGGGTTCCGAACCCGACACGGCCTGCGTCGCCCCGGTCCGCAGGGCCTGTGTGATTGTCTCGCGCGCCAGACTCAACAGCCGCGTGCAGTCTTCCTCCGACAACATCTCGTCGTTCTTTACCATACTTTTGCTCTCCTTCGCCGCCGACCCCCACGTACCGGTCACCAGTGCGCCGATATAGCTGACCGAATTGTGGGTGTCATTCAGCATCTGTCCCGATGTCTCGTAGGCGGTACGCTCAACCTTTGCATCTTCGGGCATCATGGCCAGCAGAAACGCGAGCGGGTCGCGTCCGCACACCGTCGCTCCTGTTTCATCGAGCCGTTTCATGAAGCCTGCCACATCTTTATGTGAGAAGAGATCGAAGATGCCCAGGTCCAGATTTTCTAGATTTTTGAACACGTCTTTGTTGAAAGGCACGTAGCCGTAATTCGCGCCGTAATGCGTGAAGTCCGAACTCGCCACCACCAGCGTGCGGTCATCCAGCAACCCTTTGAAAGACGCGGCCGCCGACAACAGGTTGGCCGCGTCGAACTGGCCGCAGACCACGCAGACCACCGGCAGGTTGGTCGAGAGGCAGGCCTGGATCAGCGGCAACTGGATCTGGTCGCTGTGCTCGCGGGCGTGCGCCTCCGGCCGGCAAGTCACGAACGGCAGCTTCCGCATGCGCGCGACAAAATCGGTATCGACCCGCAACTCTCCCAGCGGCGTCAAAAAATGGGTGGCGTCCGGCACGCTCACTTGGTTGCGCATGCTGACGTAATGGCTCGGCCCCATCACCACCACACGAGCAAAGCGTGTAGGGTCGATCCGCAGGTACACCCCTGCCGCGACCCGGCCCGAATACCGGTAGCCCGCATGCGGCACCACGGCCGCACACACGTTTTTCTTGCGGACCACCGTGATCCCCTGGCTGCGTTCGGCGATATCCTCACGCAGGGCACGCTCACCCGACGGATACCATTGGCCCGCCAAGGGCGAGACCATGACTTTTTTAACCATAGGGACCTCCTCTTGCGCGGTCTTGCCGGCTGAACAGCCGAGCAGCCCGCATGCGCACATCAACATAGCTGGTATACCGATATGCATATCTGTTTATACTCGTGCGTTCTCACACAGACAACATCCGCAACCCATGGCAGAGCGCGGCGGACGGTTCGGGGAACCGTCCCTACCCCGCCCATAACGCCATGCGCCGGACCTCCGCGTCATCCAGCGGGTTCACCGCAATCCGTTCCCGAACGCCCACCAGACACGCCGCTGCAAGGAGCAGCAAAAAGCCGCGCCGCGACACGCCTCTGGACGTCCGTACGGTCATGACCATACCCCGTAAATCCGCTTGCCGCAGTCCGGACAGGCTCCTGCAGCGGTCACCCGGTTCTCCGTGACCACATAGCGCTGCCGCACCACTAACCGTTTGCCGCAGCCCGCGCAAAACGTGTTTTCGCCGTCCTGCACTTCGGCGTTGCCGACATAGATGTGCTTCAGCCCCGTCCGCCTCGCCCGTTCGCGTGCCCGCAGCAGCGTCTCGACCGGCGTGGGCGGCAGGTGCGTCATGCGGAACCGGGGAAAGAAGCGCGAAAAATGCAACGGCATTTCGTTGCCCGCGTGGTCGCGCATCCACACGCAGAGGTCGTCGAGCATCGCGTCGGTGTCGTTGAGCGTGGGAATCACGAGGTTGGTGATCTCCACATGCACGCCTGCCTCTTTCAACTGCACCGCCGTGCGCAGGACCGGCTCAAGCGTCCCGTCGCACACATCGCGGTAGAAGGCGTCGCTGAAGCCTTTGATATCGATATTCGCCGCGTCGAGATGGGGCGCCAAGGCGGCCAGCGGCTTTTCGTTGATGTAGCCATTTGAAACCAACACGTTGCGCAAGCCCGCGCCGTGTGCGGCAAGGCAGCAGTCGCGCACGTACTCGTACTCCACCAGCGGCTCGTTGTAGGTGTAAGCCACATGACGGCAGCCGTGCTTCTCCGCCAGCGCGGGCAGCGCGGAAGGCGGCAACTCATAGGCGGGAATGTCCTCGGGGTTTCCCTGCGAGATGTCGGCGTTCTGACAGTACTTGCAGTGGAAATTGCACCCTGCGGAACCGAGCGAAAGGATCGAGGCGCCCGGGAAGAAATGGAACAGGGGCTTCTTCTCCATGGGATCGACATGCACCGCGCAGGGACGGCCGTAGGTCACAGCCTGGAGTTTGCCGTCCAGATTGATCCTGACCCGGCACTCACCGCTGTGCCCAGGAGGAATCCTGCACCCTTTCGGGCACAGCCCGCACAGTAAGCTTGCTGAGGTTTTGGTTGCCATAGTCACACACCCCCCCTTTGGCAATCTGTATTATAGCGCGTTCGGCGAGAAATGAAAAACAGGAATGCGTGGAACCGCCGCTCAGGACGGTACAGACTCGTCGCGGATGTGCGTCATGCGGGCGAGGCTGTCGGCTAGGCCGCCTTCACGGCTGCGCAAGCGCCAGACCTCCGCGTGAGAAAACAAGAGAGCATCCATTTCGTTCGCCAGTGCCATCCGCGTCTCGGACCGGTCGATCCCGCCGTCCAGCAAGGCCAGGCCGCGGTGGCACGCCGCGCGCAAGAGCCGGATCACCTGCTCCGTCTCTTGCGCGACGACAGACCGCTTTTGCGGCAACATCGCGGCCTGTCCGTCGACGAGGGCCAGCACCGTCCTCAACGTCTCGCAGGTCACGCCCGGCAAGAGCGGACGCGTGCGCGGTTTGGACAGGATGTGGAACAGCTCGGTGCTGTTGCCTCGCAACGCGCCGCACTGCCGATACACATCGCCAAGGTCCAGCAGCATGCGTCCAAGACCCTCTGCCACGTGCGCATCCAAGGCAGCCCCAACATCCAACGCGCTGTTTTGACTCAAGCACCAGGAGACACCCGCGCCGTAAACGAATCCCGCATAGCTCACGGCCAACGGCTGCCAGTGCCCCCCGTCGCCCCAGTCGGTGATCAAAAAGCCACAGGCACCTTGCTTGAGCCCGTTCTCGGCCGCCGACCGAAGGTTCGCCAGCATGTTGTGGGTGCGGCCCGCGAGGCTGTTCCACGACGAGGTTCCGGGGCAGACGTAAAACGGCACGCCCGCCGCTGCGAACTGCGCGCCGTGCGCGTCGAACGGATGGTCGGCCTCGTACCCCCATTCGAGGGCCACCGCATCGGCAGGCAGTTCGGGAACCAGCTCCGGATGACGGATGATGATGTCGCCCCAGAAGGCCATGGTCTTGCCGCGCGCGGCCACAAGCGCATGAATCTTTTTCAAAAAATCAAGGTAGACGCGGCCCTCGCCCTGTTGCCGGACCAGCGCCGCAGACCGGCCTTCGCCCCGCAGGTCGAAGGTCTCGTCGCAGCCGACATTGAAGAGGCGCGCGGAAAAATTCGGCAGCAGCTCGTCGTAGAGCCCGGCCAGAAAGTCCACGCTGCGCGGGTCGGTCGGACAGAGCGAGGTCGGCTTCTCATGCGTGCCGCCCCAGGGCAGCGGCGCGCCGCCCTGCGGCAGTTCCGCCAGAACGTTGTAGCGCGGACGGGTGAGCCAACGCTCCAAGTGGCCAAACGAGTTTTGGTTGGGGACCAACCCGACGCAGCGCGTCTGACAATAGGCATCCAAGGCGCGGATTTCCTCCGCCGTCATAGGGCTGGCGTCCCGCCAGACTTCCGCGTGGTCACGGTAGGCGAAGGTGTGTTCCGTGTAGAGTTGGAACTGATTGATTTTCAGCTCGGACAGCAGATCAACCAGGTGGAACAGCGTCTCCGTCGTAGGCACCTTGTCGCGGCTGATGTCGAGCATCACGCCGCGCACGGGGAAGTCGGGTGCGTCGTTGATCTCACACACAGGCAGGTCGCGTCCCGAAAGCCGGACAAGCTGGGCGAGCGTCACCGCCGCATAGAAGAGTCCTTCGCGGTCATGCGCTTCGGCGCAGACGCCTCGAGACGTGATGCGGAGCCGGTAGGATTGCGGACCGGCGACATGTGGCACGATCCGGAAGCTGAGTGCGGCTTGCGCGGCAGCCTCGAACGCGATGTGCCACCCCGGCCCGAGCGCCTCCTGTAAAACGTCGAAAGCGGACTGCACCTTTTCCGTGCACCCCTCTAAACGGGCAATCCCCGTGTCTTCCACCACAAAGGAACCCGCACCTCGCAGAACCGAACGCGGCTGCGGCACCAGTCTGTCTAACGCATCACTCATCGCTCTCAGCCACGTTGACGCACGATCTCGTAGAGCGCGATCGCGCCCGCCACACCCGCGTTGAGGGATTCAACCCGCCCTTTCATCGGCAGGCTGGCGATAAAATCGCAGGTCTCGCGCACGAGGCGCGACAGCCCGCTGCCTTCGCTGCCGACCACAAGCCCCACGCGGCCTTTGAAATCGAGCGCCGTATAGGTCTTCGCGTCCGGGCCGAAGTCAAGGCCCGTGACCCAGACGCCGCACTCCTGCAACTCTTTCATGGCACGGACCAGGTTCACGACCTTCGCCACGCGCAGGTGTTCCGCCGCGCCGGCCGACGCGCGCACAGCGGCAGGCGTGACGCCCGCAGCACGGTCTTCCGGCAAGAGCACGGCGGTGACACCCGCCGCATCGGCGGTGCGCAGGATCGAGCCGACATTCTGCGGGTCTTCGATATGGTCGAGGATCAGTACCAGCGCGTTCGGGTCTTCCTTGACATCGTGGATGACCTGATCCAGCGAGATATACGGGAAACCGCCGGTGCGGACCGCGACGCCCTGATGGTTACCGCCTTCGCACAGCGCGTCGAGTTCTTCACGTCCGAGCGTTCTGAACGGCACGCTGCGTCCGAGCAGCAGGCCGCGCAGTTCGGCCACCTCGGGCGCATCGCGGCCTTCCTCCGGCAGGACAGCCTCGTAAAGGTGCCGCTTCTCAGACTTGACCACCTCCAGCACCGGGCGGCGTCCATAGATCCAGTCGCCCCGGTCGGACGGCTCGCGCCTCACCTCGCTGCGGCCACTCCGGTAATCTTTGAACTGCTTGTTTCTGGGACTCATAGAACTCCTTGTCAAACTTTGAGGGGATTAGGTGACGCCGCTCGGATATTCCAGAGGCGCTTGCAAAACCCCTGCGGACGGCGAGGACGCCGTCCCTCCAATGCGATAAACGGCGGTTTTCCGCAGTCCCTGGAGGGGCGGCGTCATCGCCGCCCGCTCTCGACAGGGGTTTTGCAAGAGCATCTCCAGCACAGAAATCAGCGCGATGCAGGCTGTGTCGGTCCGAAGCGTGCGTTCGCCCAGCGCGAAAAGTTGGAAGCCGCGCGCGATCAGCATTTTCATTTCGTAATCTGTCCAACCGCCCTCCGGTCCGACCGCCAATACGGGACGGGTTCCGTTGACACACGCCTGCGGCAACACGCTTTTTGCGCCGGGATGCGCCAGAAGCCTCCGTGTCTGCGGAAACAGCAGGTCCAGTTCGTCCTCTACGAACGGTTTGAACCGCGGGCGCACCAGCACTTCCGGCAAGCGGGTCAACCCCGCCTGCGTCAGGCCCTCGATCAGCAAAGGTCGATAATACACCGGGTCTACCCACTGGCTGCTGAAATAGCACTTCTCGACTTTGCCGGCGTTCAGCAACACGACGCGTCCGACGCCGAGCGCGGCCAACTGAGACCAAAGGCGTTTCAGCACTTTCGGACGGGGCATGGCGAGCAACAGGTCGATCCACGGCGCGGGAGTCTCTTGCGTGTGAACGGGCAACAGGCGCACGAGGGCTTCGGAGACCTCCAGCAGACGCGATACGCCCGCGCGGCCGTTGAGCCAACCGGTGCGGACCGTCTGTCCCGCTTCCGCATGCAAAACTTGCCGGATGTGGGCAGCGCGGCCGTCACGCAGCACCACCGTGCCATCCGCCTGCAGTTCCTCTGGCTCAAACAAAATCCGGTTCATGCGGTCAGTCGATCTCGCCGCCGAGATCGAGGTCATCCAAGTCGATCTCGCCGGTGAACACGAACTTAACCGGACCCGACAGCGTCAGTCCGGTACACTTGTGGTGGCGCCAGTCGCCGTCGATGACAAGGTCGTAGCCGGAGGGGGTCTTGACCTTGGCGGGCAGGGTGAACTGTTTGGTCTCGACCGCAACCACCGCGCAGGCGACAGCCCCGGTGCCGCAGGCGCCGGACTCGGCCTCAACGCCCCGCTCATAGGTGCGCATGGTCATCCGGTTGGGGGCGCGGAAAGTGACGAAATCGACATTGGTCCCGTCGGGCGCGAACGCGGGGTGCAACCGCAGCGCACGGCCCAACCCCTGCACATCGACGTTGCTGATGTTCGGCACCTGGACCACGAAATGGGGCACGCCGGTGTTGATGAAATCCCCGCGAACGGACTCTTTGCCGACCTTGAGTTCAATGCCATAGCTCTTTTTGAACGGTTCCGGCATCCAGACGCAGGCGCCGGTGTCCGAGAGTTGCGCGTCCACGAGTCCGCACATGGTCTCCATCGTAAGGGCGGTTCCGCTGGCACCGATGGCATGGGCGAAAGCGGCGGCGCAACGCGAGCCGTTGCCGCACATCTCCACTTCCGTGCCGTCGGGATTCAGAAAGCGCATGCGGAAATCGGCTTTGTCGGAGTGCTGCACCAAAATCACACCCTCGCATCCGATGCCGGTGCGGCGCCCCGCCAGTGAGGCCATCAGGAAGTGATCTTCCCACGGAACCGTGCCGGCGCGGTCGTCGATCAAGACAAAATCATTGCCCGCGCCGTGCATTTTTGTGAATTTGATTTTCATCGGCTCCGTCCTCCAAGAAATGATCCGCGCCTTACGGCATGTCCCGTCCGAAGATCCGCATCATACGCGTCCGCAAATCCCCCTCCGTCTCCATCGGGATATCGGCGCCGCCGGAAAGGTCGACCAGATCGGAGAGAATATTGAGAGCCTCGTCCAAGACCACATCGTCTTCGGTGGTTCCCTTTTGCGAAGACTCCACCTCCTCGTCCTCGAGCTTCCGCATCTCGTTCTCGGCCTTCATGATTTTGCGGCGGGCCTCGATCTCCAGCGCCACATCGACCTGCTCGTTCACCTCTTGCACATGCCGGACGAGCGTGCAGTAGCGCGAATAGCGGGTGTTGGACGCCAGACGCTTGGCCGACTTCTCCTTCAATTGGGGCACAAACTTAACCACGTCGGAAACCGGAATGTAGAGCGCGGCCTCAACTTGCGTCCACGGCAAGGCCCCCGGCAGTTTATCCTCGCCGATGTCCAACCCTTCCAGCGTGGACGGGATGACGATGTCCGACGCGACGCCTTTGCGTTGAGTGGAGGCCCCGTTGATACGGTAGAAACTGGCTGTGGTGACTTTCATGGAGCCGAATTTTTCGGGCCCCAGCGGCATGACGGTCTGCACCGTGCCTTTGCCGTGCGATTGCGAATCGCCGACCAGCACGGCCCGTCCGTAATCCTGCAGCGCGCCAGCGACAATCTCCGAAGCCGAGGCGGACGTGCGGTTGATCAGCACAACCAGCGGTTTACGGAACGCCATCGCTGGGTCCATGTTGGGGACAGGCAAGACCACGATCTGACGAGGCTCGCGCACCTGCACCACAGGCCCGCTGCGCACGAACAGGCCCGTCAGGCTCACCGCTTCGCGCAGCGAACCGCCGCCGTTGTTACGCAGATCCAGAATCATTCCCGAGACGTTCTCGCTGTTGAACGCGGCGATCTGTTTGGCCACGTCCACCGTGGCGCTGCGGAACCCCTCCTGATTGGGCCGCTTGTCCATCGTGCCGTAGAACGTGGGCAACCGCACGATGCCGATTTTACGCGTCGCGCCGTCTTTCAACGTGACGCGCGAGACGCGTCCGGTTGCGGCCTGCTCGTCCAGTTTGACCTCGGCGCGGATGAGGTCGACGCGCTTGGTGGTGGTGCCGGTGGGATCTGAAGCGGGAATCACTTTCAAGACAACCTTGGTGCCTTTTTCGCCGCGGATCTTACGCACAGATTTGTTGAGCGGCAGGTGTACGATGTCCTCGATCAGCCCGTCCCCCTGGCCCACGCCGATGATCTTGTCGCCCGCGATCAGGCGGATGTCGCGTTTGTCGCGGTCCGCCGGTCCGCCGGGGATAACCTCGGTGATGCGGGCCATCCCGTCTTCGGAGCGCAACTGCGCGCCGATCCCGCAAAGCGAGAGGTTCATGTCGATGTCGAAATCCTCTTTGCGCATCGGCGACATATAATCGGAGTGCGGGTCATACGCCATCGCGACGGCGCTGAGGTAACGCTGAAGGATCGCCTCCTCGTCCATGTCCTGGATCACGATCATGAACTGCTTGTAACGCTTGCAGATGTTCTCTTCAGGAGAGACCGCCGGCGCATTGGTGACTGAGGCCACGTCATTGGTGGCCGCGGCCATCGCGTTCGTGACAGCCGCGAGGCCCGCGGCGGGCTTGTTGGTGGCAGCCGCCAGTTCGATCTCGCGACCGATGACCTGGACCAGATACTCGTTCTTGACACGTTTGCGCCACAACTCATCCTGCTCCTGTTGTGTCGCCGGCCACGGCACATCTTTACGCTTCCACGTATAGGTCTCGTTCTCGGCGAAGTTGAAACCTTTTGCGAGTTGGTTGGTCACAAACGCGTAACGCTCTTCAACACGTCCGCGAAAAACGCGGTAGACCTCGTAAGGGAACGAAACGTCGCCCGCCTTAACGGCATCGTCGATCCCGAACACCATGTTGGTGAAGGAATCGATGTCGTGCTGCAAAAAATAACTGTGGTCGAAGTCAAGCGACGTGATCAGGTTGCTCCACGCCTTTTGCGAGATGTCGTCACCCACCGGGCTCTGCAACAGATGGGCGGAGGGCAGCATGCGTGTCACCTTTTGCGCGATATCGCCGTAGTAGGGTTGGGGCGCCAGGTGCGACTTCTCCTCTTGCGCCGCCTGCAGGACCAGTCCCGCCGACAGAACGCTGAGGCCAATCGTTAAACGAAACTTCATCATGTGTCTTTTTGCTCCATCACTTTTACGATCCGTTCGACCTCGTCGGCAGAGAGGTGGCAGTCATAGGTCACGATCAACGACTGCAATGCGGTCGCATTGCAGATCACCGTGTCGTCACTTCTCAGCAATTCAGGCTTGAATGTATTGCTCGCGAAACAAACGACCGGGATACAGGCCGGGACGTATTCAAGCGTGTTTTTCAGGAACTGGGCCAAGGCATGAGCGGACCCGCGCGCCTGCACAATCGGCGGTCGGCTCGGCGACTCGCCATCGGCCAGGATCACCCCGGCCTCAAACGTCACCGACCCGGCCCAGCATTTGGTCTCAACCGCAAACACGCCGGTGGGGCCGACCACCACATGATCGATCCCGCCCGTACGTCCGCACATGAAATCGTGGAACACATGATACCCGCGAGGCAAGGCGGACAACAAGACGGCCACACTCTCCTCTCCGCGCGCACCTTTAAAAAAGGAATCGAGGCCCTTAAACCCGTCGCGAACGGCCCAAAAGAGAAACAGTGAGGCGACCAGAAATCCGGCGCCCGAAACGCCCAGGGACGCGCTCGGCAGAACAGTCCCCAAGAAAATTCCGCACAGGAATATGGCTGTCAGCAAAGGCCAGATCGCCCGCATGACCCCCGTCGCACGCGCACGCTCCCCCGGCACACCGTGTACACCTGCTCTGTTCGCCTCGTTCATATCAAAGGATGCTCGTCAACCTCTTGTATCCGGCCCGATCACGCGCAGACGTGAAATCCTAAAAATTGAGCCTTCATTTTCGCTGATTTGAGCATCCGTTGCAATCACGATGTTTCAGAGTTTAGAGGGATGGGCGAAACTCAAGGCGTCGGGAGTCAGAAGCCGGGAGTCAGAATAAACACGTCGAAAGCGCCGCTTTTGTCGCTCATCCCACGGCGTCTTTTATCGTCCAACGTGATGTCACTCCCACTCGATGGTGGCGGGCGGCTTGGAGCTGATGTCGAAGACCACGCGGTTGATGCCGCGCACCTCGTTGATGATGCGGTTGGAGATGCGCGCCAGCGTGTCGTACGGCACGCGTGTCCAGTCCGCCGTCATGGCGTCGATGCTGTCCACCACGCGCAGTGCGCAGACGTTCTCGTAGGTGCGCTGGTCGCCCATCACGCCCACGGACTTGACGGGCAGCAGCACGGCGAAGGACTGCCAGATCGACTTGTAGTTCGGCAGCTTGTACATCTCCTCCTGCACGCGCAGGTCGGCCTGCTGGATCAGGGCCACGCGTTCGGCGGTGACCTCGCCCAGAATGCGCACGCCCATGCCGGGGCCGGGGAAGGGCTGGCGGTCGAGCAGCTCGTGGTCCATGCCCATCAGGCGCCCTACGGCGCGGACCTCGTCCTTGAAAAGCTCCCGCAGCGGCTCGACCAGCTCGAACTTCAGGTCCGGCGGCAGGCCGCCGACGTTGTGGTGGCTCTTGATGGTCTGGCTGGGGCCTTTGAGCGGGCTGACGCTTTCGATGACGTCGGGATAGATGGTGCCTTGGCCGAGGAACTTGCAGTCTTTGAACTTGCGGGCCTGTTCGACAAAGACCTCGATGAATTCACGTCCTATGATCTTGCGCTTCTGTTCCGGCTCCTCAACGCCTTTGAGCGCTCCGTAAAAGCGCGCCTTGGCGTCAATCACGTGCAGGTCCATGCCGAGCTTGGCGTGGAACAGGGTCTCGACCTGCTTGTCCTCGTTGGCGCGGAGCAGCCCGTTGTCCACAAAGATGCAGTGCAGCCGGTCGCCGATGGCCTTGTGCAGGAGCACCGCCACAACGGACGAATCCACGCCGCCGCTGAGCCCGAGCACCACATGCTCAGCGCCGACCTGCCTCTTCAGTTTCTCCACGGTCTCGTCGACCCACGAGGCGAGCTCCCAGTCGCCGGTGCAGCCACAGACCGGGAAGAGGAAGTTGTGAAGGATCTTGTCGCCATGCTGGGTATGGGCCACCTCGGGGTGGAACTGGAGCGCGTAGAGGTTGCGGGCCTCGTTGCGCATGGCCGCATTGGGACAAGAGAGAGAACGCGCTGAGGTCTTGAAGCCTTCGGGCATAACCTCGACCTGGTCGCCGTGGCTCATCCAGACGTCGAACTCCTCCGGCAGTCCCGCGAAGAGGCGGCTGCCCGGTGCGGTTTCGATGCGGGTGTGGCCATACTCGCGGTGGGTGCCGGG
Source organism: bacterium (assembly GCA_025360845.1). GTDB lineage: Bacteria > Verrucomicrobiota > Kiritimatiellia > RFP12 > UBA1067 > JAHFSX01. The sequence goes on along the minus strand of JANYBJ010000093.1, from coordinate 17,281 downwards.
CTTGACCACACCGTTCAGCGTCTTGGCGGTGAGTTGCATGCCGTATCAGATGCCCAGCACGGGTATGCCGAGATCGAAAATGGCGGGATCGCAGAGCGGCGCGCCTTCCTCAAAGACGCTGTTCGGTCCTCCGGACAGGACGATGCCCGCGGGCCTGCGCTCACGCAACGTGTCGGCAGAGGTATCGAAGCGGATAATCTCGGAGTAGACGTGCTGTTCGCGCACGCGGCGGGCGATAAGCTGGGTGTATTGCGAACCGAAATCGAGAATGGCGATCCATTTATGCTGCATGGGGAATCCCTTTACATTGGGTCTGAGACGACTCGCGCCCAGGAGGCGGGAACGAATGCGATTGAAGTTTAGTGATTTCGGATAGGCTTGAAAAGTGGAATTGAGACGAAGGATCGAGCCGCCTTACAATTCCGGCACAGGCGGCACGACGAAGGGCATCCATTTTGCGGGTGCCGGAGCGCCTTCTTCGGGCGTGGCCGTGTTTTTCAGGATGGCGTCTACGAAAGCCACGGCACGCAACCCTTCTTCAACATGCACGAAGCCGGCGGCGGATGAGGCTTTGCCCTTGGGAGACGTGAGGTAATCAGAGAAGGCGCGGTAGGTGGCGGCCAACGCGGCGATGTAGGCCGCGTTGTTGCCGTACGGGGTCGGCAGGACAACGGGGGCGGACTCCGCCGCGACTCCGCCGGTGACAAGCTGCTGCGCCCCGTCCAGCCCGCGCAGGACCAGGCGGTTGGGCTCGCTTTGCGACCAGACGAGTGCGCCTTTGTCGCCAAAGATCTCGATCGCGAGGCCGCCGCTCCTGCCGGTGGCGATTTGGCTGGGCAGGAAGACGCCGCGGGCGCCGGTCGAGAACCTCACCAGCACGCTGCAGTCGTCATCCAGAATGCGGCCTGCCACCGAGGGACGAAGATCGGCGCACAGTTCGCTGACGGTCAGCCCCGTGACCCACTCCGTCAGATGGAGACAGTGGATGCCGAGGTCGATGAGGCAACCGGCGGGACCGCAACGGCGCGGGTCAGCCCGCCACCCCGCCTGTTTGTTGCCGGCAGTTTCTAGGCGTTGGGCCATCCAGCCGAGCGGGTAGGCCGTGATGATTTTGCGGACGGTGCCGAGCGCTTTGTCGTCTTGTATCAGCTTGCGTGCCTGTTGGAGCATCGGATAACCGGCATACACGACGGCGATCCCGTAGGCGAGGCCGCTGCTCTTCTGCTTACGCGTGAGGTTGAGCGCCTCATCCATGTTGCAGGTGAAGGGCTTCTCACTGAACACCGGGAAGCCCGCGTCAATGGAGGACATGGCGACCGGGTAGTGCATGGCATTCGGGGCGAGGACGGTAACGAAATCCATGCGTTCGTTTTCCGGCAGTGTGGCCTCGCGGCGGAACATGTCGCGATAGGTGCCGTACGCGCGGCGTGTGGGCAATTTAAGCGCTTTGCCGGTTTCGAAGGAACTTTGGCGCGAGGAACCGAAGGCGCCGCAGACCAGTTCGACGCAACCGCTCTGCTCGATCGCGGCACGGTGAATACTGCCCATGAACGACTCGTTGCCGCCGCCGACCATGCCGACACGTGATTTTTTACTCATTGGTTAAGCCCACGCTTTCCTTCAAACCGAATAGACCCAATAGATTATGTTTTAATAGTAACGAATCGTGAGAAAAAGTAGCAACACTAAAATTCATTAAAGTTCACCCTTAAAGTTCAAGCAGGGTCAGGATGCCGAAAGCGGTTTCGCGGATATGATCGTCACCCTCGGACTGGCCCCAGTAGCCGCCGCCTGCCGGGTCGCGGCGTTGGGAGTTGATCACATTCTGGGCGATGTCGCGCCGCCAGTCGAGCTGGGTGCCGTTGCGTTCCAAAACCCCGTTGGACCTCCGGTTGATGAGGTGGGTCGGGAGCCAGATGCAATAAGGTGCTTTGTACAGGGGCGGCCAGTCGGCGGCATAGCTTTGAAGTTTTCTTTCGGCAAGTGAGGTTGAGAGCGGTCTCACTCGCTGTCCTGCCAGCGCGAGGGCGTCGTTCCAAAGGAGTTGGCTGAAAAACCATGTGTTGGTGGTTGGCGCGTGCGGCAGTGCCTCATTAATCAGGCGTTGCGTCAAATCTGAACGTCCGGGAGTATTCGCGGCGGCGCTCAGAAGGGCGATCATGCGCCATGCGTACGCGTCCGAGGCGTCCGTGTCTGACGGCGGGTGGGCGTCGACCCAGACGGCGGCGCGGGCGCATGCGTCCGAGTAGAGGTTTGTGCGGGCGGTCAGCGCCAACAGCGCGATCGAGGTGCGGCTGACGCGGTCGGTCTCAGACCCCCACGAGCCGTCTGCGTTCTGATGCGCGGCTAGCCACTCCGTGGCGAGGTCAACGGCATGGTCGAGTTCGTTACGCAGCGAGGTGTCGAGCGATGCGCCGGGCTGACGGATGAGCGTCGCTCCGATATCCGCGCTGAAGCCGGACGCGGCTGAAAAAACCAGCGCAACGAGCAGGTTCGTCATGGACAGACATCGGGGCATACTCTATTCTCCTTCCTTTCACTTTGAGAGTTTATCGGATTAGCGGTTGAAAGGAAAGCGGTTCACGATGAGTGATGGCTGCGTTGCTGTTGAAGGGGTGAAGGCTCCCGGGGGCCGCGGGCTTTGCCTGCTGTCGGGCGGGCTGGACAGCCAGCTTGCAATCTGCTTGTTGCGTGAACAGGGCGTGCATGTCGAGGCCGTGGTGTTCGCGAGTCCGTTCTTCAAGATTTCGGCGGCCAAGCGGGCTGCGGAGAACCTGAAGGTCAAACTGCACATCGTCACCTTCACGCAAGACATTCTGGAGCTGGTGAAGCATCCCCCGCACGGTTTCGGCGGCGCGCTCAACCCGTGCATCGACTGTCACGCGCGGATGATCAAGCGGGCCGGTGAACTGATGAGCGAGCTGGGGTTCGATTTCGTGGCGACGGGAGAGGTGCTGAACCAGCGGCCCATGTCGCAGAACCGACGCTCGCTGGGCATCGTCGAAAATGACGCGGCGTTGGGCGGACGCCTGTTGCGGCCGCTGAGCGCTCTGCTGCTTGAGCCGACATGGCCTGAGACCGAGGGACTTGTGGACCGGAGCCGGCTGCTGAGTCTGAACGGCCGGTCGCGCAAACCTCAGATGGAGCTTGCCGCACAATACGGGATGAAGGAGTATCCCTCTCCCGCGGGCGGGTGTCTGCTGACCGAAAAGGGCTTCTGCCGCAAGCTGGCGGACTTGCGGGACCACGAGGGTTTGGGCGAGGAGCGTCTGGTCTGGCTCTTACTGCACGGCCGGCACTTTCGGCTGCCGGGTGGAGCGAAGTGCGTGGCCGGCCGGGACGCGCGTGACAACGCCGCGCTCAAGAAGTCGCAAGGCAAGGGGGATATGCTGTTGTACACCGTGAATGTGCCTGGGCCGACGCTGTTGCTTCCGTGCGGCGCGAGTGAAGAGGATCTCGCTCTGGCGGCAGGGATCTGCGCGGCCTACGGCGACCACGGCGAGCGGACCGCAGTGCTTGTCAGGATCGTGCGAGGAGACGGTGCGGAAGAGCGGCAGGTGACGCCATTGCCGAAAGAGCGGTTTCTCGGCTGGATGCAGTGAACTTGCTCCCTTATGTGGGGATGCCTGACCCTTTGAGGAAGATCACCATCAAGCCGACGATCACCAACAGGAGCAGGACAATCACGACGGCCCAGATCTTATTGGCGCTCGATTTTTTGCCGAACTCTTTGGGCGGCGGCTCGACTGTGCGTTTCTGCTGAATGACGATCGTTGTGCGAGGAATCGAATAAGGTTCCGGTTTATCGGTTTGCGGCACATCGTCGCCTTCAAGCATCACGGGAATCTCGCCGACCAGGATGATGTCGTTTCGGAAAATCGGATGCTCTTTAACCGTCTCGTTGTTGACTTTCGTCCCGTTCGTCGAGCCCAGATCACGAATCAGGAAGCCGGAGGCGCTCTTTTCGATTTCGCAATGGGTGCCAGAGACGGAACCGTCTTGAAGAACCCAGTCATTTCCCTCGCGTCGGCCAATCCGGGTGATCGGATTATCCAGAGCCACTCGATGTCCCTTGAGGGGACCGTCCATTACAAGCAGACAAGCCATTGGAAAGCACCTTTACTAAGAAAACAATGTATATAGTTTAGTCGGCGAAAGGGTATAAGTCAATGCCCAGCTTTAACAAGCTGGTCGATTAACAAACTGAAAGAGCCCCCCGGCGGTGCGGGAAGGGTGCGGTCAGTCAGCCTAATGCGGGCGGGCGCGTCACCAACCGCAGCGTGTCGCGCCGCTCGTGCGACCGGCGGCAGCTCTGAGCGGACAGGTCCGACTGCGTCAAGCGCTGCCCGGGAATATCAGGAACGGGAAATCCGATTGCAAAAATGACTCAACCCCAAAGGGAGTTCTTTTGCGCTTGTTTGCTTATTGTTATCATATCCGTGTCTATTGCATGAGAACTCAACACAAAACAGCATGTCATTCGATTTTTCTTTTCACTTTTGGAAAATGGCACTTCCTATGCTAAAATACAAATGTGGCCACGGAACCAAACAAACCCATTATTTTGCGGCAGGTGTTGAGAGACCCTGTCGCGGACCAGAAGGTAGCCCAAAAAACCGGGATCCTGTTCGAGAGCCTGTCGGAGATGAACTGCCCGCACTGCGGCGCTGTTTTGCCGTTGGAAAACGCGAAGCCGCTGTCGAGCTTGCTCTGCCCGGCCTGCGCCGGCAAGGCTTTTGTGCCGGGGCGGGTGGGCGGGTTTCTTCTGCATGAGCACATCGGCGAAGGTGAAATGGGGACCGTCTACCGCGCGACCGATGAATCCCTGAATCGCGACGTGGCGGTCAAATTGGTTCGCGGTTGTCACGCCGAAGACCCGGAGTCCCTCGATCGTCTGCACCGCGAAGCGTGCGCTGCGGGGAAAATCAACCATCCGCGGGTGGCGCAGGTGTATGCGCTCAACTTCTCTAACGGACATCCCTACCTGGTCATGGAACTGGTGACCGGCCAAGATTTCGCGCAGAAGCTGGAGCACGAGGGGCGCATCGAGGAACGCGCCGCTCTGCGGATGGCGCTGGACGTGGCTGACGGGCTGTCGGCCCTTAACCGCGAGGGCCTGGTACACGGCGACATCAAGCCCGGAAACATCGTGCTCGACCGCGACGGCAACGCCAAACTGGTCGATTTCGGACTCTCGGGCATGATGCGTCAGGACGAGAACGGCAACCTTATGGGTACGCCGAACTATATCGCACCCGAACTGCTCCGGGGCGCCCCGGACACCCATCGCAGCGACATCTACAGCCTCGGGGCCACGCTCTACCACCTGCTGTCCGGACATCCCCCGCTCGACGGCGAAAAAACGATCGACATCCTCAAAGCGCGACTGTTCCGGCACCCCGTCCCGATCGGAACGCTTGCGCGCCACGTGTCGTTAGCCACGCGGAGAATGGTCATGCGGATGCTCGAATCCGACCCGGAGAAACGCCAAACCAACAGCGACGCCGTCGCCGTTGAGATCCGGGATGCCTTGGCCCAACTGGATTCGCCGACGCCCGTAGCAGCCCCCCCCGACTCCGCGGGGGTTGCCCGCCGTTTCCTTGCGAGCATCAGGTTGGCCCTGCGGCCGCTACCCGCGACACCGCATCCGCGACGTCTCGCCTTCTTCGCCGTCAGCCTCGCCCTGGTCGCCGTAATCGGGCTCTTGATCAGCGTGGGAGAGCCGTCCTTTGACCGGGCGCTGGCGTGGGTCCGCCGGGAGGTTGCCGGCCGTATCATAACCCTGGCTCTGACAGTCAGCCTGCCCAAACCTGAAACGGCAGCGCCTGTCCAGGAGAGTGCCGACCACAAGCCAAACGCGGCTCCGACGGTCAGCCAACCCAAACCCGAAACCTCCGCACCTGTTGTCCGGGAGACCGCCGGCAACATGCCAAACGCGGCTCCGACGGTCAGCCAACCCAAACCCGAAACCTCCGCACCTGTTGTCCGGGAGGATTTCACTGTTGAGGCTAACCCGATCTGGCGGAGCATCAACCTGGGTGAGCGCGTGCAGGGCGGCAGCACCATGCAAATGGGCGAAACGATGCTGGTTCAGGGCTCGGGCACAGACATGTGGAAAGGCGTTGACCACTGCCGCTTCGTTTGGACGAAAACCTCGGGCAACTATGCTCTTTCCACAAAAATAATGGCGATCGCCAACAACAACCTTTTCGCCGTCACAGGCCTGCTCTTAAAAGGGGATGACCCTACCCTCGGCCCCGGCCTGCTCTTCGGGTTTCTTGGCAGCGGCAACGTGTTCCTCCAAACCCGGCTGCCGAGCAGCAAGACCCTGACCGTCAAACGCTCCGAGCGGCCCCTCCGGCTTCCCTGCTCTCTCAAGATCGCCCGCTACGGCAAGACGTTCGAAGCCTGGACCTCCGACGACGACCAGACGTGGACCCCGTTCGCCGCGTGCGAACTGGACCTGCCTGCCGGCAACACGATCGGGTTCTGCGTCTCCGCCCAAGATCCCAACACGCTCGCCACGGCCAAGTTCGCCAGCATCCGCCTGCTGACGCCCGTCGTGCCCGACAGGGCAAAGACCAACACCGTCCCAGCGACCGTCACTACACCGGTCAGCGACGCACGCAAACCGTGACCCTGAAGCATGGCGCCCCCGTCCGCTCTCCCGCCCACCTGACTCGAACCGGAGCTTCGGCATCCTGGCGGGGCACCTGGCTTGCCGTCGGCCTGACCGCGCTCCTTGCGGCCTCACTTGCCATCGGAATCGCCCAGCAAATCCCCTACCGTTTTCAACAGGACCTCCGGCTTGACGGGTTTGTCGAGCCAGCGGTCATGCGGGAAGAAAGTCGTCTCGATCTGAGTGCGGTAATCATAGACCTCGGTGACATTGGTCAGCATAATGACGGGGATGTCGCGCGTGGCGGCGTTTTCCTTAAGCTCCCGGGTCAAGTCGAGCCCATCGCACAGATGGGTCATCATAACATCAAGCAAAATGAGGTCCGGTTTACAGACCTGCAACTCCGCGCGGCACCCTACGGCTGACATCACTGTCCGCACCTCGTAACGTGGCGACAACACCACACTCGCAAATTCGAGACACTCTTTATCGTCATCAACCACCAGTATCATCCGCTTGTTTTTCATGGACGGTCTTCCTGTCGTTGGGCTGTTAGAAAAGCACCTGCAATCGGGCAACGAATGCGTCGTTGACGACACTGATTTTAGGTGTTGTGCCGTTGCGGCGATATAGGACATCTCTACGTTTTTATGAACGCTGAGCCGAGCTCCTCCGGTCCGGTCCCGTTCGCCGCCACCAACTCGGCCAGCAGGCGCCCGATGCTGTCCAGCCAGAGCGCGACGACGCCTGCGACCTCGCCGAGCCCCCGGATGACAGGCACCGTCTCGATTCCGGCGCGCTCCAAGGTACACGCCCACGACCGTTCGCCGGTTCCGGCGATCTCCTCCCTTGCCGAGTAACCGGCCACGACCATGCAGGGAAGCAACCAGGCTTTTCTTACGCCGGCCGCTGTGCAGGCGCGCACCACGTCGTCGAGGTCAGGCTTCCCGAGCAGCATCCCAAGCATGAGCCGCGGGTCAACCGTGCGGCAGAGCTGCGCCGCACGCAGAAGGGTCCGGCTCCCCTCGGGATCCAGGCTGCCGTGCACGGCAAGAATGATCCGGTCATTTTCCCCAAGCGCCTCCGGCAGGGTCGAGAGCAGGGCGTTGAGCGTGCGCCGCCAGTCTGCTTCTGAGGTGAGCAGCGCATGCCCCATCACCGCCGTCACGGGTACCCCCGGACGGCGTGTCCAGGCGGCCACCTGCTCAGCCAGCTCTCTGAACTCCATCCCGTCCGAGAGATGCAGGGGCATCACCGCCACACGGGTGAAGCCCTCGGCCTGCATCGCGGAGAGCGCCTCCACGGGGTCTGGCGCGGCGATGCTTTGCGCGACCAGCTTGCGGCGGACAGGCCCCGAGGTGTAGCACCAGCGCGGCTCCACGCCCGGGAAGCGAAGGGCTGCGGCGCGGCTGATCTGATCGTACACGCCCATCGCCGTGCCGCAGCTCGTGCCGGGAGTGGCAAACAGAACGCCTGTGCGTGTACTCATGCCTGACCTGGCTTTCCGGGCGCCGGCGGCGGCTCGCAGAAGAACACGGGGCTTGACTTCTTGAACTCGCGGACCGACCACAGCATGCGCCCGTCGGAGAGTCCGGCTTCGGAGCCGAGCCGCTCGAAAAGACCGACGGCCTCCGCACGCGTTTTCGCGTGGATCATCGCGTACAGGTTGAACGGGAAAGCGGCGAAGGACGGGCGTTCGTAACAGTGGGACACGTGTGGACTTCGGGCCATGGACTCGCCGGCGGCTCCGATGCGATCGGCGGAAACGGCCCAGACGCACATGCTGTTGGCGGAGAAGCCGAGCTGCCGGTGGCGCAAGACCAGGCCGATGCGCCGGATGACCCCGGCCTGTTCCCACCGCTTGAGAAGCGCGAGCAGTTCGGCGGCGTCGAGGCCGATCTCCCGCGCCAGAACACCGAACGGGTCTTCGCTGACCGAGAGGTTCGCCTGCAGGCGCCGCACGACCTGGCGCTCGCCCTCCGTGAGCGGTGCCGCGGCCATGGCCTGCGGGGTGGCGGGGAGCTGCGGGGCGGAGGCCTCCTCGCTCTTCCCGAACACGGCCTCGACCTTGAACTTGCGCAGGGCCGGAAGGCTCAACATGGAGTAGGCGCCCAAGGCAGCCGAGACGCGACCGAGTTCCTGCTCCCACTCCGCCGCGCGTGCGGTCACGGTGAGCCAGAGGTTGGGGTGCCCCTCACGCTCGTAGCAATGGGTGATGCCGGGGTGCGGAACGATACGGGCGACCGCGGCCTCCAAGTCGGACTCCGGCACCTCGGCCGCGCAGAGGGTGCTTTCATAGCCGAGGCTCCGCGAGTCGAACACCGCGCCGAACCGGCGGGCCACGCCCGCCTCAAACAGCGCCCGGACCCGTGCGAGGACCGTCTCCTCGCTCAAGCCGAGGTCGCCTCCGATGCGGGCGAACGGCCGTCCGTCGATCGGCAGCCCTTTCTGGAGAGCCACCAGCAGCCGCGTTTCGGCAGTGTCCGCGGCCGCGTTCACAACCCGATCTCCCGGTCGGTCAGGTAGCAGTCCGGTTCGGGCGCCCACACATCGCCGGTCACAGCCTCGGCACGGACGCGGAAATTGCCGTTGCAGAGGTCCAGCCACTGACAGGCCGCACAGCGTCCCTTCAGATATTTTTTCCGGTCCCTCAGCTTGCCCAGCAGAGGTTCCGAGGTGTCTGTCCAGATCGCGCTGAAAGGCCTTTCCTTGACATTGCCAAACGAGTAATGACGCCAGAACTGGTCCGGATGCACGGAGCCGTCCCAGCTCACACAACCGATGCCGGAGCCCGTGCTGTTGCCCCCGTTCATCTTGAGAAGGCTGAGCACCTCCGCCGCCCGCCCGGGGTCTTCTTGCAGGAGCCGTAAATAGAGATAGGGGCCGTCCGTGTGGTTGTCCACGGTGAGCACCTCAACGGGCTTGCCCTGCTCATGAAAAGTCTTCGTGCGGGCCAGGATCAGGTCCACGGTGCTCCTCGTTTCCTCATGAGACATACGCGCGTCATGGATCAGCTTGGTCGCCCGCCCCGTGTACACGAGGTGATAGAAGCAGACGCGGGGGATGCCTTCCTGCCCGATGAGGTCAAGGATGCCGCCCACATCGTTGAAATTCTCACGGGTCATGGTGAAGCGAAGCCCCACTTTAACTCCGGCGCTGAGGCAGTTCCGCACGCCTTCAAGCGCCAGTCTGAAGGCGCCCTTGACACCTCGAAACCGGTCATTGGTCGCCTCCAGCCCGTCCAGACTGATGCCCACGTAGGACAGGCCCGCGTCCTTCAGCCGGGCGGCGATGTCAGGGGTGATCAGCGTGCCGTTTGTGGATACGACGGCTCTCATCTTCCGACCGGTCGCGTACCGGATCAGCTCGAAAACGTCCGGCCTGAGCAACGGTTCGCCGCCCGAGAACAGCACCACCGGGGCGCCGAAGTCGGACAGGTCAGCCAGCAGGCGCAGGCCGTCTTCGTGCGACAGTTCGTTGGGGTAGTCCTGATCCCGTGACCGGGAATAGCAATGCACGCACCGGAGGTTGCAGCGCCTTCCCACATTCCATACCACGACGGGGTTCTTATCTTCCGAAAACTGCAGCAGGTGCGAGGGCAGCTCCTTCGAGCGGCGGCCGTACCGCAACGGGTCGGACGCCTCCACGGTGCCACAGTACAGTTTGGATATTCCGATCATCGCGCAGCCTCTTCCTGTTTCATGTCTTGGTTTCCGTCGGGAGGCTTCGCAGCCACAGGGGCCGGGGCCTCCGGTTGGGCGTCCTGCCGATCGAAGCCGAACAGGTCGTTGGCGACCCGTGCATAGCTGTCCCACTCGCTGTTCTTGGCGGCCCGCTTGAGCGCCTCCCGCGGCTCCGCCAACATCTTGTTCACAATCTTTTGGGCAAGTTCCCGAATCTCCTCGCGGCACGGCTCGGGCAGGGCCGCCAGCCGCTCCCGGGCGAACGCCCGCTGCAACGCGCGCTCAAGGACCTCCTTTCCGTGGTCATCGAACTTGCGCAGCAACTGCCGCAAACTGCCGCTCTCAAAGTGCGCTGCAATATCTGCGGTGCCCTGCCGGACAATCTGCCACGCCTGGTCGACCGCCTCGTGGCGCTTGGCCAGATTTGCGGCGGCGATGCGTTGCAGGTCGTCGATGGAGTACACGTAGACGTTCTTGATGTCGCCGGCGGCCGGGTCGATATCGCGAGGGACGGCGATGTCCACCATGAGCATGGGCCGTCCGCGCCGGATCTCGATGGCGCGCTGCACGGCCGGGGCATGGACCACGAGATGCGGGGCACTGGTCGAACTGATCACGATGTCGGCGCGCGGGAGGTAGTCGTCGAGCAGGTCGAATTGGATCGCCCGTCCCCCGCACCGCGCCGCAAGCGCCTGCCCCCGCTCCAGCGAGCGATTGAGCACCAAGACGTTGCGGGCGCCCCGGTCCATCAGGCTCTTAAGCGCCAACTCGGCCGTTTCGCCCGCGCCGACGATCATGACGGTCTTGGAGCCGAGGTCGTCGAAAACCTTCTCGGCAAACTCGACGGCCAACGAACTCACGGAGACCCGTCCGCGCCCAATGTCCGTTTCGGAGTGGACCCGCTTGGCGATTTTGAACGCGCTCTGGAACAGCGGCTGCAGCTCCCTGCCTGCGGTCTGGCACGCCTCCGCTATACCGAAAGCCCGTTTGACCTGGCCGAGGATTTCCGTCTCGCCCACCACCATCGCATCAAGGCCCGACGCGACCGCCAACAGATGCTCCGCAGCCTCAAGGCCGCTGTGGACGAAAACATGCGGGTCGAAGTCGGCCGGGGGCGGCGCGGCGGAGCCCGGGAACAGCAGTCGCATGAGCCGCTGTTTGCCCGCAGCCGCATCAATCCCCGCCGTGTACACCTCGGTTCGGTTGCAGGTCGACACCAGCACCAACTCGGACCCGGGGAATTCGGCCCGCATGCTTTGCAGCCGCGCGGGCACGTCGTCATCGCGGACCGCGACCCATTCCCTGAGTCCGACGGGCGCGGTATGAAAGCTGACGCCGACCACGTTGACCGTCATGGCGCCCCCGCTCCCGGCCCGAGTTTCAGGAACGCATGCAACGTGGCCGATACCAGGTGGACGCCGATGAAGGCGAACAGCAAACAGGCGAGTCCGGCCACCGCCATCAGGGCGATGCCCCGTCCGTGCCGATCAGAACTTGCGCGCAGATGCACGAAGACCGCAAGCAGGATCCATGTGGCGAAGGTCGCAGCCACCTTCGGGTCCGTGAGCCAGGCGTCGCCGCCGCCGCTCGCGTGGACCAAAACGAACCCCACCACGATCGAACTGGTCAGGAACAGAAAGGCGAGGCCCACCAGCAGGCTCATGTTCTGATCCAGGGCTTCCAGAGAGGGGAGTCGCTCCCACAGCACCCCGAAACGCTTGTGCTTGAGGTTGTTGTCCTGGATCAGATAGACCGCCGCGCTGATGCTGGCCAAGGTGAACACGCCGTACGCCGCAAAGGCCGTCACCACATGCAGCGCCAGCCAGGGACCCTGGACCGGAACAGGTGCGCCGGCGGCACCCCCGCCGGCCGAGACGCCGCTCAGCAAGATGACGGTGGCCACGGGGATCAGCAGAAAGGCAATCCCGCGGGCATGGCAGGAAGCGCCCAGCAGCAGATAGGCGCCGCTGAGCGCAAGCGCATAGCACGTCATGGCCTCGAACCGGCTGAAGACGGGAATCGCTGCGGCGCGCACCCAGCCGAACGCCAACAGCGCGGCCAGAACGGTTGCACCCGCAGCCAGCAGCGCCAGGGCCGCACGCGCGACCCTCGGCTTGGGCCAAATCAGGAAGCCGCCTGCCAGCAGCGACGCAGCCACATAGCACGCGACACCCAACAGGGCGGTGGCACGCTCAATGTCCAAAGTTCCAACCCTCCCAGCAGATACCGGCCCTTCCCGCAACGACACGACACAGTGTCGAGAGTCATAAGCCGAAATCAGTTTACGACACTCAGTCGCCCGTTTCAACCAGCGATTCAGAAAATAATGCCGCAGTATTGTTTTCCGCAGACACGCTCTCTGCCGGTCATACGGCACACGCCATACACATCCAATTCTTCGTAGATTTGTCCTGATGGCCTTCTTTAATTACCGTGCGATACTGACGGTGTGTAATTCATAGCAACCTTGGAGTGACTAACTATGGAAAAGACTGCAACCTGTAGTGAACCAGCGGTGATGCGCGTAAGCCGCCTCAACCGCAACGCCCGGATCACTGGCAAAGCGCTGACCTTGATGGCGGCCTTTGCTCTGGGATCATGGAGCGCTTTCGCCCAGACGGTGAAAATCAACACGCGGCCCCTGACGCCGGGGGAAATCAAAACCTACGGGCTGGCCAGCACGACCCAGCTGGCCAACGGTGTGGCCAATGTGGGCATCGGGCAGCCTGCCTACTTAGAGGCTTTCATTACGAAGGGCACGGTCGTCACGCAGGTTGTCTGGACACTGCTCGCCAAGCCGACCGGCTCCGTCGCCGCACTTCAGGCGAGTTCCTTGACCAACCTGCCCACCTACGACCGCGGTGACGTCAACTCCTTTGACGTCGTCGGCCGTTCGACGCTTGTGCCGGATGTCGTGGGCTCGACAGCCAAAGGCGATTACAAAGTCGTCGTAACCATTCGGACGTCAACCAAAACGCTTGCGGCCACCAACACCATTTTCGGCTCGAAGTACCAGGGGATGTACTCCGACGACGGGTTCGGCTGCGAGATGTGCCACGCTGATAAAATTGCCAACTACAGTCAGACGCAGCACTCTTCCGCCTTCACGCGCAAGATCGACGGGGATGCGGGTTCTGGCTTTAAAGTGACGTGCGCCTCGTGCCACGTCCTCGGCTACGATACCACGGCGTCTGCGACCAACGGGGGGTTTGATGACGTGATGCTCGCGACCGGTTGGACTTGGCCGACGAATTTGGCCAACGTCGTCGCCGCATCCAATAACTGGGCCGCAATGCCCGCGGCCCTGCAGGTCAAAGCGAACATCCAGTGCGAAAGCTGCCACGGGCCGGGGTACCGCCACATGCTGGGCGGCGGAAGCACCAACATGGTCGGCCGTGGAATCGGCATCTCGCTGAGCGCCGGCAACTGCGGTTACTGCCATGACAGCATGACCCACCATGTGAAGAATTTCGAGTGGGGCCAGACGGCCCATGCCATTGGGAATGACGCGTTCCGCGGCACCGGTTCATGCTCTCCCTGCCACAGCGGCAAGGGCTTTATTGACGCGAATGATCCCGCCAAGGATGCCTACGGGTCAAACATCGTGACGCGCGGAACCGGCAACGAAGGCATCACCTGTGCCGCCTGCCACGACCCCCACTCCAAGGGCATGGGAACGGGCCAGCTCCGTTCCTTCACGTCGGTGACCTTCGCTAACAGCAACGTTGTCGCCAAAGGCGGCGCGGGACTCCTTTGCATGAAGTGCCACCATGACCGCTACGACGCGAATGTCAGAATCCTGACGTCAGCCGCGCCGCACCACGGCGTGCAGGGCGACATGCTGTTCGGGCAGAACGCCATGCAATACGGCATGTCGATGCCCTCGTCCCGCCACTGGGATGTTGTGGAAGACACCTGCGTCACCTGCCACATGCAGACGACACCCGCCAACATGAGCACGAACGCGCTCAACCGTGTCGGCGGGCATACGTTCATGATCGGCTGGGAGGGCGCGACGAACGAGGTGGCCCTGACAGAGGCCTGTGTGCGCTGCCACGGCGAGATCGAGGACTTCAACTTCGGCGGAGAGGACTACGACCAAGACGGGGTCGTCGAAGGCGTGCAGAAAGAAATCAGCGACATGATGTACCAACTGGCCATGATGCTGCCTCCCTCGAACGGCGTCACCGTCAGCGTCTCAAGCAGCGCGCCCCTTAACCTGCGGAAAGCCTCTTACAACTGGTGGTTCGTCCATGACGACGGCAGTTTTGGCGTACACAATCCGAAGTATACGGCGGCCCTGCTGCGCGCCTCGATCGACGACCTGAAGGGCGGCATCGACGTGAACCGCAACGGCGTCCCGGACTCATGGGAGATCGCCAATTTCGGCAATCTGACGACCGTGACCGCGACCAGCGACTACGACGGCGACGGTGTCAAAGACGTCCAAGAGTATTTCGCCGGGACGAACCCGAAGAACCGGGACACGGACGGCGACGGCGTCTGGGACGGCGCGGAACTCCAAGCCGGCAGCAACCCGCTCAACGCGGCCTCGCACCCGGGGACGAACACGCTGTCCTTCTTGCCCGCGTATGAGCTGGGTTACTTCCCGGACCAGATGGGCGTGACCAGGCAGTTCCAAGCCATCGACCTGCTGTCCCATGTTCCGGGTGGCTGGTACAACATCGGGTCCAGCTTCGTCACCTCCAACGCGTGGTTCTACCAACTGATCTCGCCGCGTGACGCCAAGCAGAAGTTCTTCCGGGTCACGGGGCCGTAAGGCGTATCTGGACAGGCAGATGTTGAAGTGCGGCGCAGTCGACCGATAGGCCTTCTGCGCCGCACGCTTATGCGTTCAACGCTTTAGATTAGATTCCACCGATCTTTCGTCTTGTAAAAGCATCACAAAACATGCTACAGTCCCGCCAGAATTAGAAACACGAAAGTTAAGGTGTAACGTGCAGGAAGTCCACGTTCAGCGTATGGCTAAGGTACTGGTTTTGACGGCGGCCTGTGTTTTGGGGTCTTGGAACGCTCGTGCCCAGACAGCGAAGATCAACACGCGGCCCTTAACTCCCCAGGAGATCAAGACCTGCGGCCTGACGAACACGACTCAACTGGCTGGCGGCGTGGCCAATGTGGGCGTCGGTCAACCCGCCTACCTGGAAGCCTTTATCTCTCCTACGAACACGGCAGTCACTTCCGTAACATGGACGCTGCTCGCCAAGCCGACCGGTTCGGCGGCCGTGCTGCAGGCGAGCCCCTTGACCAACCTGCCCACCTACGACCAAGGCGACAAGAACTCCTATAAGGTTGCCGGACGTGCCATGCTGGTGCCGGATGTGGTGGGGTCCACCCTCAAAGGCGACTACAAAGTCGTGGCTTCGTTTGTGCTGACAAGCAAGACTCTCGCTGTCACCAACACCCTTTTCGGCTCAAGGTATCAGGGGATGCACTCCGAAGACGGATTCAGTTGCGATTTGTGTCATGCGGATAAGGTCGCCACCTTCATCCAGACGCAGCACTCCGACGCGTTCACGCGCAAGATCAACGGCATCGGCACCACGAATTTCGGCGCGGACTGCATTTCGTGCCATGTGCTGGGCTACGACAAAACAGCGTCCGCAACCAACGGCGGCTTCGACGACGTGGCTCTGCAGGTCGGCTGGGCGCTCCCCCCGACGCTGAGTTCAACCAACTGGGCCGCCATGCCCGCGTCCCTTCAAAACAAGGCCAACATTCAGTGCGAGAGCTGCCATGGGCCGGGGTACCGCCATATGCTGGGCGGCGGAAGCACCAACATGGCCGGCCGGGGGATCGGCATCTCGTTGAGCGCCGGCAACTGCGGCGTGTGTCACGACAGCACGCCCCGCTATGTGAAAAACTACGAGTGGGGACAGACGCTCCATGCCATCGGGAGGGAAGCGTTCCGCACCGGTTCCTGCGCCGCCTGCCATAGCGCCAAGGGCTTCATCGACGCGAACGCTCCCGGCATTGATTCCAACGGTGCGATTGTCGCGACACGCGGAACCTCTAACGAGGGCATCACCTGCGCCGCCTGCCATGACCCCCATGCCAAGGGCATGGGAGATTCCCAGCTCCGTTCCTTCTCGTCCGTGACTTTCGCGAACAGCACGGTTGTCACCCAAGGCGGCGCGGGAATCCTTTGCATGAAGTGTCACCGTGACCGCTACGATGCGAACGTCAGGATTCGGACGTCGACCTCGCCGCACTATGGAGTGCAGGGCGACATGCTGTTCGGGACGAACGCCATCCAATATGGCATGACGATGCCGTCATCCCGCCACGGGAGTGTCGTGGAGGACACCTGCGTCGGCTGCCACATGCAGGAGACGCCCGCAGACATGCCCACGAACGCGCTCAACCATGTCGGCGGGCACACGTTCATGATCGCCTGGTCCAACGCGACGACCGCCGTGGAGCTGACCGAAGCCTGTGTGGTGTGCCACGGCGTGATCGACACGTTCAATTTTGGCGGTGTGGACTACGATCAGGATGGCGTCATCGAAGGCGTGCAGAAGGAAATCAGCGACATGCTGTTCCAATTGGCCCTGATGCTGCCGCCCTCGAACGGCGTCTCCGTGTCTGTCTCAAGCAGCGCGCCCTACGGCATGAGGGCAGCCTCTTACAACTGGAACTTCGTCAAGAGCGACGGCAGTCTGGGCGTCCACAATCCCAAATATGCGGCGGCCCTGTTGCGCGCCTCGATGGATGACCTGAGGGGCGGCATCGATGTGGATCACGACGGCCTGCCGGATTCTTGGGAGATCACCTGTTTCGGAAACATCACCGCCCAAGACGGAGCCGGTGACGCCGATGGCGACGGGCTTTCGAACGCTCAGGAGTTTGCCCGCGGGACGAACCCGATGCTGAAAGACACCGACGGCGACGGCGTTTGGGACGGCGCGGAAGTCCAAGCCGGCAGCGACCCGCTCAACGCGGCCTCACATCCGGGAAC
>JANYBJ010000061.1 GCA_025360845.1 bacterium | reverse complement strand
ATGAACTCGGCAAAGCCAAGGCCCTCGTTACCCGCCAAGGCACCCGGATACTGTTGGAGGTTTCCAAGAAGCAACGCACCCTTTTAGCGTCACTCAAACTTCCCGAACTGGCATAGCTACCATAGACCGGGGGACTTTAGGGCAAGAGTAGCGCCTTGATCGAGGTTGTGTTTCTACCAGTGGGTGTTCAATGGCGAGAGGCTTTATCGCGCGTTGGAAAACCACTATTCGCTTTTCAACGGCCAGTGGGGCGAAGGGCACATGTGCATCGAGACGTTCCCTCACGCCATCGTGTGTGCGCTGGAGGGGCGGGTGGTTTCGGCGCATCCCAAGAACGCGACTCGCCTAGCGGTGCTTCATAGCCGGGGGCTCAACGTCAGCGGTCTCGTTAACATCGATTTTGTGGATGCCGCCCTCTGCGCCGTTGCGGCAGACGCGTTCCGCAAGAACACCTTCAAGGCCTATGGCAATAGCGCCGAAGGTTTCATCGTCGTGCCGGCAACGGTGTCAGCGCACATGTAATGGTCGGGTGTCATGGACACGACCGGGAGGTTGCCCGCGGCATCGGCGCAACATTCACGTGGTATTGCGAAGGATATTGAAGCCCACTTTACGGCTTTATGTGCGGGGACGGAACGCGAAAACGCGAAAACGCAAAAGATTCGCGGGCGGCGATCAACCGAAACTATCTGAATGCATCTTGAAGGCAAAATCTGTAATATATGCACCTCACTTGTGTAATTAAGAGAATCCGGCTTTGAATCAAGCCGCGCTTGCAAATAAGGGACACACGATTATGTCAACTCGTCAGATGAACCACTTGGCCCATGTCATCCATTGTCTCCGCTTAGGCAAGCCTCGGCTCATGCAGGCGATGTTCGTCCTCTTCGCCGGGTTCGCCATCCCGCTGTGCGCGGCGTTGACGACCGGCAGCCTGCGGTGCGAATATCTGATCGATCCCCAGGGAATCGATACGGTCCAGCCGCGGCTCTCCTGGGTGGTGGAGTCGCCCCTGCGCGGCGAGAAGCAGACGGCGTATCAGATCGTGGTGGCTTCGTCAGCCGATGTGTTGGCCTCGGACAAAGGCGACCTTTGGGACAGCGGCAAGGTGACTGGCGACGAGACAGCCCAAGTGGTGTACGGAGGCTCGCCCTTAACTTCGCGGATGCAGTGCCATTGGAAAGTCCGCGCGTGGGACAAGGCGGGCATGCCGTCGGCCTGGAGCACGTCTGCCGCGTGGACCGTCGGGCTGCTCAAGCCGTCGGATTGGAGTGCGAAATGGATCGACGCGAAGGTGAGGCTGCCGGTCGCAGAGCGGCAGCCTTTGCCCGTGATCACGCGCGCCGTTTACGAGGTGGTCGATGGAAGCGACTCGCTCGACGTGACGGAACAGGTCAACAAGCAGGCCAAGACCGGAGAGTTCGCGCTGGCCGTGCAGAATGAAAGCTTTGGCAAGGACCCGGCCTACGGCAAAGTCAAGCGCCTGCGTGTCGACTATGAGGTTTCCGGCAAGAAGGCCGTTCGCTTTTACGATGAGAAGTCGACGCTGAATTTCCCGGGTGATTTGTGCGGTCTGCCTACGATCAGCCGTGCCGTATATGAGGCGGTTGACGGGACAGGCTCGTCGGATGTGACGGCGAAGCTTGTGAAGCAGGCGGAGGCCGGAAGCTTCTCGCTGGTGGTGGACAATACGACACTGGGGCCTGATCCCGCGCTTCAGCACCTGAAGCGTCTCCGCGTGGAGCTTAGAGCGAACGGCAAGACCTGGGAGAAGATCACCGATGAGAACAAGGCGTTCACTTACCCGTCGTATTGGGAGACGCCGCCCGGAGTTCCTTACCTGCGGAAGACCTTTGCCGTCGGCAAGCCGGTGGCCAAGGCTGTTGTCTATGCGACCGCGCTCGGCCTGTATGAGCTGAGGCTCAACGGCCAGCGGGTGGGCGATCACATTCTGGCCCCGGAGTGGACGGATTTCTCGAAGCGCCTGCGGTATCAGGAATATGACGTCAAGCCCTTGCTGATGGTCGGCCAGAACGTGATGGGCGCGCAGGTGGCGAACGGCTGGTATTCCGGGCACATCGGCAACGGCGGGTTTCAGCGGTGGGGGACGCGTCCGGCGCTCTTCGCCCAGCTTGAGCTGACCTACACGGACGGCAGCACGGAGCGCGTCATCACGGACGCCAGTTGGAAATCCCACGTAA
Organism: bacterium; assembly: GCA_025360845.1. GTDB lineage: Bacteria > Verrucomicrobiota > Kiritimatiellia > RFP12 > UBA1067 > JAHFSX01. The sequence continues at coordinate 10,635 of JANYBJ010000061.1, read as the reverse complement.
GCCCGCTGGTGTCCACCGATTTTATGATGGGCGAGAACTATGACGCCACCCAAGAGATCAGCGGTTGGGACAAGCCGGGATTCAATGATGCGGAGTGGGTCCAAGCGGTGGAGCGCACGGAAGCGGCCAGTGTCATGAATGGCCAGGTGATGGAGCCTGTTCGGCAGTTGAGCGAAATCCAGCCCAAGGCGCTGACGGAGCCCAATCCGGGCAAGTACACCTTTGATCTGGGGCAGAACATGGTTGGCGTTGTCCGGCTCAAGGTGTCGGCCCCGGCCGGAACGAAGATCACCCTGCGTCATGCCGAGATGCTCAACCCGGACGGAACCGTCTACACCGTCAATCTCCGGGGCGCGCCTTCCATCGACACCTATATCTGCAAGGGCGGCGGTGAGGAGACTTGGCAGCCGAAGTTCACCTTTCACGGGTTCCGGTATGTGGAGCTAACCGGGGTCACGGCAAAGCCTTCGAAGGACGCGGTCACGGGTGTCGTGTTCGGCTCAGACACGCCTCAGACCGGCACGTTCACGTGCTCGGAGGCACGTGTGAACCAGCTCCAGTCGAACATCCAGTGGGGGCAGCGCGGAAACTACCTGAGCGTGCCGACCGACTGTCCGCAGCGCGACGAGCGGATGGGGTGGATGGGCGACGCGCAGGTGTTTGTCCGCACGGCGACGTATAATGCGGATGTCGCCGCCTTTTTCACCAAGTGGCTGGTGGATGTGACGGACGACCAAGGCGCCAACGGGGCCTTCCCCGATGTCGCCCCTGCCGGAGGACCTGCGGGCACGCCGGCCTGGGCCGACGCCGGGGTCATCTGCCCCTGGACGATTTACCAGGCCTACGGAGACGTGCGCCTGCTGGAGCGGCAATATCCGTCGATGGTCAAATGGCTGGACTTCTGCAAGGCCCAGAGCGTGAACTCGATCCGCAGCGGAGTCCGCGGCGGCAACTACGGCGATTGGCTCTCGATCGGAGCCAACACGGACACGGAGCTGATCGGCACGGCCTACTACGCCTACTCGGCGCGACTGGTCGCCAAGGTCGCTGCGGCACTTGGGAAAACCGCGGATGCGGAAGCCTACGACGCCGTGTTCCAGACGGTCAAAAAGGCGTTCATCGACAAATACGTCACCGCCGATGGCCACGTCGCCGGGAACACGCAGTGCGGGTATGTGATGGCGCTCAAGTTCGATCTGCTGCCCGCTCCTCTGCGGGCCAAAGCGGCCGACTACTTGGAGGCGGACATCATTGCCAAAGGCTATCATCTCTCGACCGGCTTTGTCGGCGTCAGCTACCTCTTGCCGGAACTCACCAAAGCGGGGAAGGTTGATTTGGCCTATCGCCTGCTGCTGCAGGACTCCTTCCCGTCGTGGCTGTTCTCCGTGAAGATGGGCGCGACCACCATCTGGGAGCGCTGGGACGGCTGGACGCCCGACAAAGGGTTCCAAGATCCCGGCATGAACTCCTTCAACCATTATTCGCTCGGCTCCTGCGGCGAGTGGCTTTACGACACGGTCGCCGGAATCGGCAGCGACCCCGCGCGGCCGGGCTTCAAGCAGATCATCATCCGCCCGCTGCCGGGCGGCGGTTTCGGCGAAGCCAAGGGGACCTTCCGCTCGATTCACGGCTTGATCACCAGCGAGTGGAAATCCGCTAACGGCGATTTCACCCTGAGCACCCGCATCCCTGCGAACACCACGGCCACGGTGTGCGTGCCGGCCAAGGATGCCGCGGGCGTCACCGAGTCCGGCAACCCCGTTGCCGGTGCCGAAGGCGTGAAGTTCCTGCGGATGGAGGACGGGGCAGCCGTGTTCGCTGTCGAGTCGGGCAACTACACGTTCCACTCGACATTACCCGCTTCCGACAAGAAGCCTTGATTCGAAAAGAGAGGAGGGAAAAAATGCAGACGCGAACAGTGACGAAATGGGCGATGCTCTTTGTATTCACGGGTTGGGGGCTGAACGCCAGGGCGGCTGGGGAGCCTGCGGTTCCCGCGCCCGAAAAGGACTTGGTCAAGGCCTTCGAAAATCCGCCCGCCGTCTATCGCGGCAAGCCCTTCTGGTCGTGGAACGGAAAACTCGAAAAGGACGAACTCCTCCGTCAGGCGCGCATCATGAAGTCGATGGGGTTTGGCGGCTACTTCATGCACTCCCGCGTCGGCCTGAAAACCGAATACCTCGGCGACGACTGGTTCAGCCTGATCAATGCCGTGGCGGACGAATCCGAGAAGCTCGGCATGGAGGCTTGGCTGTATGACGAGGACCGCTGGCCCAGCGGCTCGGCGGGCGGACTGGTGACTCAGGAGCCGCGCTATCGCTTGAAGTATGTCCAGATCAGCATGCTGAAGCCGGCGGAATTCCGCTGGGACGATCAGGCGCTGGCCGCGTTTGCCTGCAAGCTGGAGGGGAGCAACTACTCCAACGCGCGCCGGCTGACCCGCGAGACCGCCGGGCAGGTCGCGGGCGACGAGACGGTGCTGGTCTTCACGCTGGAGCCGATGCTGCCGCATCCGTTTTACAACGGCAACACCTATCTGGACTCCATGGACATTGACGCCACCCGGCGCTACATCGAGCTGACCCACGAGCAGTACCGCAAGCGCTGCGGAGACCGTCTGGGGCGCTCCATCAAGGGGATCTTCACGGACGAGCCGCACCGCGGCATGCTGATGTCCAACTTCGGCGAGGGCCGGGAGCATCCCGAGCGGTGCATCCCCTGGTCCACGCACTTTGCCGAGTCGTTCCAGGCGCGCTTCGGCTATGACCCGGTGGAGCGGCTGCCGGAGATTTTCCTGCGGCGCGACGGACAGCGCCTGTCGCCGGTCAAGTGGCAGTATCTGGAACATGCGCAGACGCTCTTCCTGCAGAATTTTATGAAGCCCATCCAGGAGTGGTGCCACACGAACAAAATGCAGTTCACCGGCCATGTGCTGCACGAGGACAATCTGGTGGCTCAGATCGTGCCCAACGGCTCCATGCTCCGCAACTACGAGTTTATGGACGCGCCGGGCGTCGACGTGCTGACCGAGGGCAACCGCAATTACTGGGTCGTTAAGCAGGTGCTGTCCGTGGCGCGGCAGATGGGCAAGAAACAGGTGCTGAGCGAGCTGTACGGTTGCACCGGCTGGCAGATGGATTTCGAGGCCTATAAAGCGGTTGGCGACTGGCAGGGGCTGTTCGGCGTCAACATGCGCTGCCCGCACCTGTCGTGGTACACCTTGCAGGGCGAGACCAAGCGCGATTACCCCGGGAGCATCCTGCACCAGATGTCGGCCTGGCCGCAGTGGAACCATCTGGAGACCTATTTCGCGCGGCTGAACGTGGTTCTCGGGTGCGGCAAGCCGGCGTGCGACCTGCTGGTGATTGATCCGGTGGAAAGCGTGTGGGCGCAGATCGGGCTGGGCTGGTGCAACGGGCTTTCGGCCGGCACGCCGGAAATCCAGCGGCTTGAGCAGACTTATCAGGACACGTTCCACGGGCTGGCGAACGCGCAACTGGATTTCGATTACGGGGCCGAGGACCACCTGGCGCGCTTCGGGCGCGTTGAGACGGTGGCGGGCAAGCCGGTGCTCCGGCTGGGCGCGATGGATTACCGGGTGGTGCTGGTGAGCGGCATGGAGACCATGCGGGGCACCACGGCGGCCCTGCTGGAAAAATTCGCGAAGGCGGGCGGCAAGATCGTGTTTGCCGGCACCGTCCCCGGCTTTGTGGACGCGGCGGCCTCGGACCGGCTGCAAACGCTGGCCAAGACGGTCACGCAGTGCCCAGCCGACGCCCTTTCCATGATCAACGGCCTGCGTCCTCTGCTGCCTGCAGCGGTGACGGTGACAGGGGCCGGCGCGCAGGTCAATCAGCCGGACACCGTGCGCAACGTGTTCTGCCAGGCGCGGCGGGAAGGCGCGGTCACCTGGGCGGTTGTGATGAATGTGGATACTCAAAAGGGGCAGCGCGATTTGGCGGTGCGCATGGAGGGGAGCGGCGCGGTCGAGGAGTGGAATCTCATCACCGGCGAACGCACGCTCGTCCCCAGCGTCCAGCGCGCCGGGTGCGTGGAAGTGAACGTGGAACTGCCGCCCTCGGGCAGCCGCTGTTTCCGCGTGGTGCAAAAGGTCGGCAAGGGCGTGCTTCCTGCGCCAGAGTGGTCGGAGCTTGCGCGGCTGCCCGTGCAGGGGCCGTTCGCCTTTACGCTCGACGAGCCGAACGTCTGCCTTTTGGATCGTGCCCGCTGGCGGCTGGACAACGGCGAGTGGAAGGGTGACACGGAAATCCTGCGGGTCGACCGCGAAGTCCGCGACCGCTTCAAGCTTCCCCAGCGCGGCGGTGAAATGGTGCAGCCGTGGTATGCCGCCAAACACTTGCCGCCCCCGACGGTCCAGGGCGCGCTGGAGTTGGCGTTCGACTTCGAGATTCAGGACGTGCCGGCCGGCGCGGTCGAACTGATCATGGAAACGCCCGAGAAATTCGCGGTCGAGCTGAACGGACGTCCGTTGACGCCCGCCGCGGACGCCAAGGCGTTCTGGATCGACAGCGCGTTGCGGCGGGTGCCGATACCGGCGGGGACGCTCAAGCCCGGCCTCAACACGGTGACGCTGAAAAACGCCTTCCGCTCGGATGTGGATCTCGAGTCGCTGTATCTGCTGGGGTCGTTTGGCGTGAAACTCGACGGCACCCGGCGGACCTTGGTGAAGCTGCCGGAGACGCTGGCTACCGGTTCGATCACGACGCAGGGACTGCCGTTCTACGGCGCCGGTGTGACGTACCGCGTGCCGGTGCCGGCGGAGTGTCGTGCGGGCGGCGTGGTGTTTGTGCAGACGCCGAAATTTTCCGCATCGTGCATTACGGTCGGAAAATCGTCCGGCTCACAACGGATGATCGCCTGGCAGCCCTACGAGGTCGAGGTCAGCGACCTCTGCAAAAGCCGGGAAACGCTGGATCTGCATGTGGTGGTCACCCGGCGCAACACGTTTGGTCCGGTGCATGAGCTGCCGCTCAAGCAGGGCGCCTATCATCCCGGCAGTTTCCATTCCGGCGGAGATAACTGGAGCGAGGGGTATGCGGTTTATCCGGCCGGCCTGCTGGAGGCGCCGGTGTTTGTCCGTCGCGCGCAAACGCGGCCGACCCGCCCGTAGTCGGCACAAGCTGATGTTTTCGAGCACGCGGTTCTGAATAGGGGGAGATGAAAGATGCGTTTTGGTAAGTTTTGTTTTTGCCTTGCGAGTTTCAGCATGATCTTTTTTTCCGGGGCCGCCGCAGGTGCGGAGGAGCCGTCCGGTTACCGCGACCTGTATTCCGATACGTGGGTGGCGCAGGACGCCCTTGGCCGCAACATGCCGTCTTTCGCTGAGGTGGGGCCGGTCAAGAAAGACCAGCGGCGCGTGGTGGGCATCTTCTACATCACCTGGCACAGCGACGGTCTGGGGGCGCTCAAGAGCCCGTATGCCGCGGATGTGAGCCGGGTTCTGGCAGGCGATCCGAAGGCCCGGCTGGATGCCAAGCACCCGCTCTGGACGGAAGGCTCGTACCACTGGGGCGAGCCGGAGGCTGGCTACTTCCTGAGCAAGGACGAGTATGTCATCCGCAAAGACATGTCGATGCTCGCGGACGCCGGGGTGGACGTTCTGGTGATGGACGTCACCAACGCGGTCCGCTACTGGGACGAGTGGGAGGTCCTCTTCGCGGTGATGCACAAAATGAAGGCCGAGGGCAACAAGGTGCCGCAGTTCTGCTTCTGGGCGTTCAACGGCCCGGTGATCACGGTGGTGCAGGACCTGTTCGACAAAATCTACAAGGAGGGGAAGCACAAAGACCTCTGGTTCGGCTGGGACGGCAAGCCGCTGTTGCTCTACAACGGGAACCCCAGTTGCGATGCCAACGGCCAAGGCGTGAAAAATCCGAATCCCCACTACGAGGCAGCCGCCAAGACCGATGCGAAGCATCCGCATTTCGGCAACCCCGATTACACAGAGGAGTTCTACAAGGATTACACCCAAGAGGTGAAGAGCTTCTTCACGCTGCGCACCATGTGGTGGGGGTACCGGGAATGGGCAGGGAAGCGCTTTGTCGGAACGGAGGACAACTGGAGCTTCGGGCTGGACCTGAGCAACGAGCAGGTCAAGGCGATGAAGCCGGACGAGCTGGTTTCGACGCACAACGGCAAGAAAGAAGAGGCGGCGGTCACGCCCGCGCAGCACCCTTCGAGCCTGGTCGGCAAATCTTGGACACGGGAAACCGGGGAGCCGCCTCTGAATGAATATGACCTGCCGGAGCCGACCTATGTGCCGTGGCTGGGCAAGAAGGTTGAGCATCCCGAGGGCTACGGCATCTACTTCCAGCAGCGCTGGGACGAGGCGCTCAAGAGCGACCCGCAGTTCATGTACATCAATGACTGGAACGAATGGACCGCCGGCAAATACCAGCCGGGCGGCGGCGCCACGACCCCGTTCATGCGGCGGGACAGCACGTACTTCTTCGTTGACCAGTACAATGCGGAGTTCAACCGCTGCATCCAGCCGATGAAGGGCGGTTACACCGACAACTACTACATGCAGATGGCGCAGAATATCCGGCGCTACAAAGGCGTCCGGCCCATACCGGAAGTGCTCGGCGTGAGCCGCATCAGGATCGACGGGGAGTTTTCAGACTGGTCAGAGGTCAAGGTCGAGTATCGCGACACCGTCGGCGACACCGTCCACCGCGATTACAAAGGTTATGGCGGGCTGCAGTACGCGAACGACTCGGGCCGCAACGACATCGTCACCTGCAAGGTCGCCGTTGACCGCAGCATGGTGTATTTCTATGTGGAAACGAACGAGGCGCTCACCCCGCACACGGGCAACAACTGGATGCTGCTGCTGATCGACGCGGACCAGAACCCCGACACGGGCTGGTACGGTTACGACTACATCATCAACAAGCGGGTGGTGGACGGGAAGAGCACGACGATCCAGCGCTACGATCCCAAGGCCCCCGGCGGTCCGTGGGTCGAGGTGGCGCGGCTCGACTACCGCTACGCGGGCAAAGCGATGGAGCTGGCGGTGCCGCGCAAGCTGCTCGGCTTGAAGGACGACGCGTTCACGTTCGATTTCCACTGGAGCGACAATCCAGCCGACCTGAAAGATCCCATCTCCCTGTGCGTCAACGGGGACAGCGCGCCGAACCGGCGGTTCAACTATCGGTGCATCTGGAAGAAGGCGGCTAAGAACTGAGGGTCCCGGATTTATTGACAGGGCGCGTTTGTTCGCGCCACTGGCCAGGCGTCAGTCCGGTCTTGTTCTTGAAGAGCCGGCAGAAGTACTGCTCGCTCTCAAACCCCGCCTGGTAAGCCGTCTGCTGGATGGTCAGCGTGCTGTCGGTAAGCAGGCTGCGGGCCCGCGCGATCCTGAGCTGCAAATGGTATTGATGGGGGCTCAGGCCCGTGTGCTGAAGAAAAGAGCGCCGGAACCAGGTGTAGCTGACCTTGAGTTCGCCCGCCAGCTTCTTCAAATCAAGCTCGGTCGCGAGCTGCCCGTTCATGAGGCGGAGGGCTTCGTGAATCGCCGTGCCCACGTTGGTTTGACCGACCGTGCCAGCCTGTTCTGCCGAGTAGAGTTGGGCCAGGAGGCTGCTGGCTGCTGAGGCCATCACCTGCTGCAGAGCAGGCTGGTTGCCCTTGATCGAATCGATGATGTCGGCGAAAATCTTTAAGAAAAGGTCCTCGCGGTTGATTTTGAGCACCGGTTTTTCCGGAGAGAAGAAGCCGTTCTTGACCAAGCGAAGGGGCGTCTCGCCGTCGAAGCCCACCCAGTGTTCGGTCCAGCCGGTCTTCTGGTCCGGCCTGTAACGGTGCCATACCCCGGGAAACAGCATGATCACGTTTCCGGATTCGACCCGTTGCCGCGGCGTGTGTTCAGACTCGAACCAGCCGCGTCCGCCGGACAGGTAAACGAGGGCGAAGTCGTGTAGCGCACGGCCGTTCGCCCAGTTGAAGGCGTAGTCTTTCGGGTGCTCGCAGGGGGGGTAGGGCGTGTTGGGCGGGATTCGCGCTTCGCCAGCGGTGGTCACATGAAACCCCCATTTGAGATCCCTGTCGCTGACAGGGAAATAGCGGAAGAAATGTTGCGCCTTTGTCGCGGGCATGCTCTTACCTCTACAGGCTACAAGCTAAACTTCTGGGTTACGCTGTGAGACGAGTCGCCGCCCAGTAAACGGCATGGTTGAGGGCGAGGGCATAGAGAGAGGCGAAAAAGTCGTCGATGACAATGCCGATGCCGCCGTGAAGGGCCTGCAACTGCCGCGCGGGCGGCGGCTTGATGATGTCGCACACGCGCGCCACTACGAAGCAGACAGGCACGAGCCACAGGTGTTGCAGCAGCGGAAGGCCGATGACGCAGATGGGGAAGAGCATCCACTCGTCCGCGCAGATGCGCCCGTCATCCTTCTTGCCGAGGACGCGCTCGGCCACGTCGCAGATCGGGATGGCGAGGAACGTCATCCCGAGGCAGACAAGGAGCTGCAGCGGCAGGTGCTGCTGCGTGACCCAGAGCGCGAGCAAGACGCCGGGGAGCGAGCCGAGCGTGCCGGGCGCGATCGGGGCGATCAGTCCGAGGCCGAAACCGGTTGCGGCGAAAACGGACATTTTCTGCCAGACATTGGTGCCGGGAAGCGTGAGCATTTTAGAACTCCTAGAGGTACTTTGCGGCGGCGGCGGCGAGCAGGCTGCGCTCGCTGTGGTGCAGGGTCACGTGGCCGTGCAGCGACAGTTCCTTCATGCGCTCGGCGGCGTAGGTGAGGCCGTTGCTGGAGGCGTCGAGATAGGGGTTGTCGATCTGGTAGGGGTCGCCGGTGAGGATCACCTTCGAACCTTCACCCGCGCGGCTGACCACGGTCTTCACCTCATGCGGCGTGAGGTTCTGCGCCTCGTCGATGATCATGAACTGCTTGGAGATGGAGCGCCCGCGGATATAGGTGAGCGCTTCCAGCTCCAACGTATCGGTGTCGAGCAACTGATTGATGCGGTCCTGGGGGGTCAAGAGTTTGGGCTGCTTTTTTGCTCCGGCCGGCGGCTGGTCGGGCTGATGCCTGCGCAGCAGGTATTCGAGGTTGTCGAAGATCGGCTCCATCCAATGCGACAGCTTCTCTTCCTTGTTGCCGGGCAGATAGCCGATGTCCTTGCCGAGCGGCACGATGGGCCGCGAGACCAGAATGCGGTCGTAGAGGTGTTCGCGCTGCACCAGGTGCAGTCCGGCGGCGAGGGCCAGCAAGGTTTTGCCCGTTCCAGCCTGACCCACGAGGGTGACGATGCTGACCGACGGGTCCATCAGCAGCTCCAGCGCCATGCGCTGCTCGACGTTCCTGGACTGGATGCCGTACACGTTGTCGATCGAGAGGTTGATCTCCGCCATGGTCCCGTCCGGGAAGATGCGCGCGATGGCCCTCATGTCGGAATTTTCGGTGGCGGTCAGTTGGAGAAACATGTTGGGGTAACATTGGGTCGGCGCAGAGGCGAGCACCTGCCCGTCATAGAGGCGTTCGATCACACTCTGAGGCACAACAGCCTCGGCATAGCCGCTGTACAGTTCGTCGAAGTTGACCTTCTCGTGCTCAAAATCTTCCGTCTCAAGGTCAAGGGCGTTGGCTTTGACGCGCACGTTGATGTCCTTCGAGACGATGATGACGCGCTCTCCCTTTCTGACAAGGGAGTAGGCCAGACGGATCAGCTCATTGTCGGGCGTGTCTTCCTCAAGGCCGGCCTTTTCGACCGCCGGCGTGACGAGCACGCGCAGGGTGCCCCCGTTGGGAAGGGCGACGCCTTTCGAGAGTTTGCCGCCGGCGCGCAGGGCGTCGAGTTTGCGGATCGATTCCCGGGCGTTGCGTCCGAGTTCGGAACTTTGCGTCTTGAACTTGTCGAGTTCCTCGAGGACCGCCATCGGAAGCACGACATGGTTGTCGTCGAAGACGTTCAACGCCACAGGGGAGTGGAGCAGGACGTTGGTGTCGAGAACAAAGGTCTTGGCGTTCTTATTCTTCGCGCGACGGGGGGAGGCTTTCGGGGGCATAACGGTAGAGGGGTCAGCATTCAATTGAGAATAACGAGCCGGCACAAAGCGGCTCAATCAATAACAGAGACACTATACACCTTTTCCGCTGTTTTACAAACCCCAAGTTGGGCGCATAAAACCGTAAAATCAAGGATTGACTATTACCTGTGCCTCCAGCAAAATGTCTTCCTTTGAAGGATGATTGGGCAATGCGGGGAGAGGGTATGGAATTATTCTGGCAGGCTTTAACCATTATGACGCTGGGCATGACGATCGTGTTTCTGTTCCTTTTCGTTGTCATCCAGTGCATGAATCTCACCGCGCACCTGATCCGCCGTTACGCGGCTGAACAGCCCGCCCCGGCGACCGGGTCGGCTGATGCGTCCGCACGGGCGCGCTTGGCGGCGGCGATCGCCGCCGCAACCGACTACACACCCGCACAGCGCTAGAAGGAAACTTTTCCATGGCCCGAGTCCGCATTACCGACTTGACCCTGCGTGACGCGCACCAGTCGCTCTTCGCCACCCGCATGCTGACCGCCGACATGCTGCCCGCCGCCGCGCAGCTCGACGGCGCAGGCTTCTGGTCGCTGGAGACGTGGGGCGGCGCGACGTTCG
>JANYBJ010000058.1 GCA_025360845.1 bacterium | reverse complement strand
ATGAACTCGGCAAAGCCAAGGCCCTCGTTACCCGCCAAGGCACCCGGATACTGTTGGAGGTTTCCAAGAAGCAACGCACCCTTTTAGCGTCACTCAAACTTCCCGAACTGGCATAGCTACCATAGACCGGGGGACTTTAGGTCATATGCATCATGTCATCCTGTCCGAAAATCTCCTTCGTGCCTTCGTGTGAGGTATTCTTTCTTCCCTTAAGGGCGGCACCGTCACGTGAACGGCTGCCACACCTCTGTGTCCGCGAGCAGAAGCGCGAGAAGCCGTTTGTTGACGAAGAGTTTGGACTTCCCCTGCCGGACGGTGTCGAGCACTCCTGCTTCGGCCAGCGCGTCCAGATAGCTGGCGGCGGTCTGGCGCCGGGCGATGCCGGCGTCGACCAGGGTGGAGATCCGGCAATAGGGCCACATGAAGAGCAGGTCGGCCAGTTCGCGCGAATAGGCCGCGCCCAAGCGTTTGCGCATGAACGCGGCGGTCTCATCGAGCAGCAGCCTGACGAGCGTGATGCGCCGGTGGGTCCAGGCGGCGGTCTCCCCGACCGCGTTGACCATGTACAGGATGAAGGGCTCCCACTCGCCGTTGGCCGTGACGGCGTTCAGGCGGGTGTAGTAGGCGGCTTTGTCGCGGATGATCGCGCGGCTGAGGTAGAGGATCGGCGAGGAGAGTAGCCGCTCCTGGACGAGGAAAAGGATGTTGAGGATGCGGCCGGTCCGGCCGTTGCCGTCAGAGAACGGGTGGATGGCCTCGAATTGGTAGTGCCCGACAGCGAGCCGGATCAGGGGGTCGATGTCCGCGCGCCCGTTCATGAACTGTTCCCAGTTGGCGAGTTTCTCGCGGATGAGCGCCTCGCCGTCCGGGGGCGTGTAGACGACCTGGCCCGTGATCTGGTTGCGGAGGCAGCAGCCCGGCGTTGAGCGGATGTCCGCGTCGGTGTGGCGCAGGATGCGGCAGAGGTCGACGGCCGCGTTTGTGCAGAGAGGTCGGGTTGCCAACAGATCGACGCCTTGCCTCATGGCTTTACGGTAGCCGAAGGCCTCTTTCATGGCGGGCGACAGGGTGTCGGTGTTTTCCAACGCCGCGTAGCGGAAAAGCTCGTCGGCGGTGGTCACGATGTTTTCGATCGCTGAACTGGCCTGGGCTTCCATGAGGGGCAAGGTGTTTGTGAGGATGTGGCGGTTCGGGATCAGGTCGGCGGAGGCGTGCAGGGCCGCGAGGTGACGGGACGCGGTGATGCAGGCTTTGAGGATCGCGGGGGTCTCGACATCCGTCGCAGGCGGCAGGGATGGAAGGTCATTATAGGGTTTGTCGGGTATCCACATGGGGCACCTCTTTCGGTTTGATGTGTCGATAGTATCTGATTTTGCGTACATATGGAAGTCTTCGTGTACGAAAAACAGTAAATATTGTACACTATTAATCGGTCATGTTTATGCCGTAAACATGAGAGCCAAGCCGTAATATAACAGATTTGTTATGTGTGCATTGCAGTGCTGAGCAGAGGCGCGCCTTAGGAAATCGCCGTGCCGTGCGTCGCGGGGGACCCCAGGAGTCCGCCTCCGTCGCCCGCGTATCGCGCTTAGCGGATCTTTCGAACACCCGTGTCGCTCATGTAAGAATGTGCCCCAGAACCCCTTCCGATGGGGCCGGGCTTACTTGGCTCCGATGCTGTACAGGTGCGTCTTTGTGCGCAGGATCAGCGCGTCTCCAGCCACGGCCGGAGAGGCCATGAAACCAGAGGCCAAATGGTTTTCCGCCAGCTTTTCAAACGCGCGTCCGGCACGGATCACCGTTGTTTTGCCTGAACCGCTGAACATGAAAATCCGCTCGCCGTCAATGATGGGCGAAGCCAGGTAGCTTCCGCCGATCTGCTCCCGCCACACCGTCTTTCCCGACCCGGTCTCCAGGCAGGTCATGACGCCATTGTCAGACAGCATATAAAGCAAGCCGTCCAGCACGACCGGCGACGGTGTGAGCGGCACATCCTTGCCAGCCACACGCCACGCCACGTGCGAGTCGGTCACGTCGTTCGTTCCGTCCGGATGGATGGCCAGCATTTCCTCCGCCCCGTGGCCGGTCACGGCCAGCACCATTCCGCCGCCAAAGACAGGGCTGACCGCCGGCGTATGAGAGGTGTTCCGGACCCGCCAGATTTCCTGCCCCGTGCCCGGGTCATATGCAAAGAGCGTGCTGGACGCCGGGCTGATCAACTGTGCTTTTCCGCCCACATCAATCACCAGCGGTGTGGCAAAACCCTTGCGGAAATCACCTTCCCTTTTCGGCTGCCCGTTCTCATCCAGATCTTTCCACTCGACCTTGCGATCGCTCTTCCAGACCGTCTTGCCGGTGCGCTTGTCCAATGCCGCCAGGTACTGCACATCCACGCCGTCGAACGTCAGGATGAGCAAGTCCCGATACAGGATGACAGATGAACCGGGGCCGCGGTAATGACGACACTTGAGGTCCTCGCGTTTCCAAAGCACCTCGCCTGTCGCCGTGTCGAGGCAGGCCGTGCCATAGCTTCCGAAATGGACATACACCCTTCCCGGCTCGATGGCAGGAGACGGCGACGCGTAACAGTTCACCTCGTTTCCGAGGGGCTCGGGCTTGTCGGAATGAAACAAATGCTTTTCGATGAGAATCTTGCCCGACTTCACGTCCACGCAGAACGCGAAGAAATCCTGCCCCTTCTCTGTCGCACTGGTCACCCATATCCGGTCGCCCTGCACCACGGGCGTCGACCAACCCACATGCGGAACCGCGATTTTCCAACGCACGTTGTTCGTCTCGCTCCAACGCAAGGGCAGGCGGGCATCGGCCACAAACCCGTTGCCCTGCGGACCGCGGAACATCGGCCATCCCTCCCCCGCACAAGCCGACCCCTGCAGCAAAGCCAAATACGCCAGCAATCCCAACAGTTTCGTTTTCAAGGTGTGCGTTCCATTACTTCGCCAGCAGCTCCTTGGCCTTGGCCAGGACGTTCTCGGTGGTGAAGCCAAAGAGAGTGGCGAGGTCTTTGAAGGGGCCTGAAGCGCCGAAGGTGTTGAGCGTGATCATCGTGGCGCATGGCCCCGCATAGCGCTCCCAGCCGAACGAACTGCCCGCCTCGACGACCATGCGGCGTTTGCAGTCGGGGTCGATGATGCGGTCGCGGTAGGTCTTGTTCTGCTTCTCGAACAGCTCCCATGACGGCATGCTGACCACGCGCACGTTCTTGCCTTCGATCTGCTTCGCGGCGTCGAGGGCGATCTCCACCTCCGAGCCGGTCGCGAGGATCATCAGGTCGGGCGTGCCTTCGCCGCTCTGCCAGAGGATGTAAGCGCCCTTCTCCACGTTGGCGGCGGAGGGGTGCTTGGAGCGGTCGATGACCTTCATGTTCTGGCGCGTGAGCAGGAGGGCGGTGGGCCCCTTCTTGTTCTTGAGTGCGGCGACCCAGGCCGCGGCGGTCTCGGTCGGGTCCGCCGGGCGGATGACCGTCAGGTTGGGCATGCAGCGTGCCGCGGCGAGCTGCTCGACGGGCTCGTGCGTGGGGCCGTCCTCGCCGACGTAGAAGCTGTCGTGCGTGTAGACGTAGATCACCGGCAGACCCATGAGCGCGGCGAGGCGCATGGCCGGGCGGCAGTAGTCGCTGAAGACGAAGAAGGTGCCGCCGAAGATGCGGAAGCCGCCGTGTACTTGGACGCCGTTCATGATAGCGGCCATCGCGAGTTCGCGGATGCCGAAATGGAAATTGCGTCCCGCGTAACCGCCGGGCAGGATCTCGCCCATATCCTTGAGCCACGTCATGTTGCTGGGTGCGAGGTCGGCTGAGCCGCCGACGAGCTGCGGCATGGCTTTGGCGAGCGCGTTGAGCACGAGGCCCGAGGCGTTGCGCGTGGCGACCGGCTTGGCGGGATCAAAGACGGGCAGCAGCTTCTCAATGTCTGCGGGCAGGACGTCCTCGTGCATGGCCTTCCACATGTCGGCCTTCGCGGGGTTGGCCTTCGACCAATCCTTGAAAACGCGCTTCCATTTGCCCTGTGTGCGCTTCATCCTGGAGGCGCGCTCCGCGAAGAGCGTATAGACGTCCTGCGGGACATAGAAGAACTGGTCATCCGGGAAACCGAGCGCCTGCTTGGTGAGTTTGACCTCCTCTTCGCCGAGGGGCGAGCCGTGGGCCTCGTGGGAGTCCTGCTTGTGCGGGCTGCCCTTGCCGATGTGGGTCTTGCAGATGATCAGCACGGGCTTGCCGGTGAGCTTGGTGGCCTTGCGGATGGCGCGGTCGATCTGGTCGTAGTTGTGGCCGTCGATCTCCAGAACATGCCAGTTGTACGCCTGAAAACGTTTCTTGGCGTCGTCGCTGACGGAGAGGTCGGTGTGGCCTTCGATGGTGATGCCGTTGCTGTCGTAGAAGAGCACCATCTTGTCGAGCTTCAGGTGGCCCGCGAGCGAGCAGGCCTCGTGGCTGATGCCCTCCTCGAGATCGCCGTCGCCGCAGAAGATCCAGGTGCGGTGATCGACGACAGGGTCGGTGCCGGGTGTGTTGAAGCGTGCGGCGGCCATGCGCTCGGCGACGGCCATGCCGACGGCATTGGCGATGCCCTGGCCGAGAGGGCCGGTGGTGGTCTCGACGCCGTCGGTATGACCGTACTCAGGATGGCCGGGCGTGCGGCTGCCCACCTGACGGAAGCGTTTCAGCTCGTCGATCGGCAGATCGTAGCCAGCGAGGTGCAGGAGGCTGTAGAGCAACATCGAGCCATGGCCGCCGGAGAGCACGAAGCGGTCACGGTCGGCCCACTTGGAATCGGAGGGGTTCTGTTTGAGGTACTTGAGCCACAGTACGGCGGCGATGTCGGCGAGTCCCATAGGCGCGCCGGGGTGACCGGACTTGGCGGCTTGGACGCCATCCATTGAAAGGCAGCGGATCGTGTTGGCCGCAAGGGCCAGTGTTTCGTTGGTCAGTTTCATAATCAGCCAAAACTCCTCGTGCTTAAGCGTGGTTTGCTTCCGAAAAAATGACTTTTAGTTTCTCATAAAAGGTAGGCAGGTGTCAAAGCCTAGCAAGCGCTTGTTTGAAGGTGTGGATCGGGATTCGTTAGGTAAAATCCGTGCTTGATTTTAACATCACTTTATGTAAGATAATGATGCTCAATTAAATCACTGTATTCTGTTGCGAATCACTGTAAATCGGTCATAAACGCATAATTAAGGAATTTCTGCATGAGATGTAGACAGCAGTCAAGAGTCGCGAAACAAGCGGTCTGGGCAACCGTACTCCTCTCAACGGTCAACATGGTGTGGCATGCGGCGGCCGGGACGATCAGGTGGTCTTTCGATGCCGGAGCGGCACCTTTCTTGAGCGGGGCTTCAAATATGGCGGCAGGGGCGGTCTCGAGAGGAAATGGCGGTGGCGCGACGTTGTTAACGGCAACCTCCGCGTCGAGCGGGTATACCGGCGCGTCGGGCGGTTCCAACGCAGTGGCGTCGGCCGGGAACGGCGCGTTGAGTACCAACGGCTCCGCCTATTTCCAATTCTCGCTGACACCGGAGCCGGGCTATACATTGAGTTTGACAAATCTTTCGTTCGGTTCCCGTAGCACGGGTACCGGACCAAGGGCGTTTTGCTTGCGAAGCAACTTTGATGGTTATGGCTCGGATTTGGCAACGGGGACGCTCTCTGTAAACAGCGAGTGGAGTCTGATGTGCGCTGTGCCGACGTTCCTGTCGTCAATTGCCGGCGAAGCGGTTACCTTCCGAATCTATGGGTACAACGGCGACGGCGGATCATCCAACTGGCGAATCGATGACCTGTCGCTGGAGGTGGCGGCGGTAGCGCCGGGCACGACCTCGCCGCCGAGTCTCGCGCAGACATCGGGCCAGAGCGTTCGAATCGGGCAGACGCTGATATTTGCGTTGGCGGTCACGCCGACAGATGGCGATCCAGTGATCGCCACAAACGTGACGGCGTCGGCGGGAGTCGCCGGGGACTGGTCACTGGTTGGCGGTCTTTTCAGCTACACGCCTGTGACCGGCGACTTGGGCGAGCGCACGTTCACCTTCATCGCGACAGACAAGGACGGCACGAGTGCGCCGATGACGGTAGCGGTGACCGTGCGACGTGCTCAGGTGCCGGCCATACGCATGACGGCTGCGGAAGGGCGTTATGCGCAGGACTTCAACGCCTTGGCGACCAACGGCACGGCTGTCAGTTGGGACAATGCGGCTGATCCGTTGGAGGCGTGGCATGCATACGCAAACGCGACGGAGATCACGACCTATCGTATCGGAACGGGCAGCGGGACGGCGGGAGGACTTTACGCGTTCGGTACGGCTGGCTGTGCGGATCGGTCATTGGGTTCATTGGCGGGAAATGAAACGACCTATCGTTACGCCGTGGCCTTCACCAACGAGATGGGGTTGTCCGTGACGAACCTGACGGTCTCCTTCAAGGCGGAACAGTGGCGCGTCGGGGCGAACGCAGCGACGAACATGCTGGCGTTCGACTACTGCGTGACCAACCGCGTGTTGCCGTTGAACCAAGGTGTCTGGCACAGTGTGGGCGCGCTCGGTTTCGACTCGCCTGCGGTGACCAATGCAACCCAGTCGCCCGGTGCGTTCTATCAGTCTTCGGCGCTGTCCGCAGAGATTACGCAGCCGGTCGCGGCAGGCCAGGTCGTGCTGTTGCGCTGGAGCGATGTGGATGATGCCGGCAACGATCACGCGTTCGGCATCGACGATCTGACGGTGGCCTGGTCTGCGGCTGTGCCGCAGACCCCTTTGGGATTAGTGATGCTCTTCAAGTAGAAATTGAAGGGCGCGTGAGGGATCACGCGCAGGCCTTCAGTCCACCAGCTTCCGGTGGTCTTTCACGCGGCGGGATTTGCCTTCGAAACGTTCCAGCGTGTTCGGACTCACCAGATTCACATGCATGTGCAAGCCGGTGATGCTCTGGATCGCGGAGGTGATAGAGTCGCGGATGGACTGCATTTCTCGCATGCTGTCCGAGAACATGCCGGGCTGCATTTCGATGTGGACGGTGACCTCGTCCATCGCCTCGGGGCGGCTGACCTCGACCATGTAGTGCGGTGCCACCGCCTCGATGCGCATCAGCGCGGTTTCGATTTGCGACGGGAAGACGTTCACCCCGCGGATGATCAGCATGTCGTCGGTGCGGCCCAGGATGCGGCTCATGCGGCGCGAGGTGCGGCCGCAGGGGCAGAAGCCGTCGTCGTAGATGACCCCGATGTCGCGCGTGCGGTAGCGCAGCACAGGGAAGGCCTCGCGGCAGAGGGGCGTGACGACCAGCTCGCCTTTCTCGCCGTCGGGCACAGGTTCCAGCGTGTCGGGGTCGACGACTTCGAAAAGGAACTGGTCCTCTTGGATGTGCATGCCGTTGCGGTAGGCGCACTCGCCGCTGACGCCTGGGCCTTGCACTTCGGCCAGTCCGTAGTTGTTCCAACAGCGGATCTTCAGTCCCGCCTCAATGCGCGTACGCATGTCTTCCGTCCACGGCTCGCCGCCGAAGTGGGCGTGCTCCAGCGCGATGGAGTCACGCGCCACGCCCCCGTGCAGGAGGGTGTCCATGAGTTTGAGCGCGTAGGAGGGCGTGCAGATGAGGATTTCCGGGCGCAGGTCCTGCATGCACATGAGCTGGCGCTCGGAGTTGCCGCTCGAAAGCGGAATGATCGCCGCGCCGACGCGCTCGATGCCGTAATGCAGGCCGAAGCCGCCGGTGAAAAGCCCGAAGCCGAAGGCGATCTGCACGGTGTGGTCCGCACGCAGGCCGCCGGAGACCAAGAAGCGTGCGCAGAGGTTGCTCCAGTTAGCCACGTCGCTCTTGGTGTAGGCGACCCACGTGGGTTTCCCCGTGGTGCCGCTGGTGCCCTGATAGCGGGCCACCTCGCTGCGCGGCACGGCAAGGAAGCCGAGCGGGTAGTGGTTGCGCAGGTCGGCCTTGGCGGTGAAGGGCAGGCGGCGCACGTCGTCCGCGCTATTGAACTGTTCGGGAGCGATGCCGAGTTTCGCGAACTGCTCTTTGTAGTGAGGGACTCTCGCGGCGCGGGCCACGGCGGCGCGGAGGCGTTCGGCTTGCAGGGCGAGGAGCTGCGGGCGAGGCAGGCACTCGAAATCCGGCTGCCAGATGCGGTTTTCTATAATCGGTATCGTGTTCATCGGTCGTTCACTTCGCTGCGGAAAAGAGGGAGATGGCATCGAGGACGTCGCGGCCTGCGGTCTTGAGGGCTTCGATGGCTCGGTCAGGGTTGTCGAAGCGGAAAACCAACACGGCCTCCTTGCCATGGCGGAAGGTGAAGGCGTACATGTACTCGATGTTCACGCCGGCTTTGCCGATGAGGTCGAGGATCTCGGCCATGCCTCCGGGTTTGTCCGCGACGGCGGCGGCTACCACTTCGCGCACGTTGACCACGTAGCCGGCCGCCTCGAGCACCTCTTTGGCTTTCTGCCATTCTTCCACAATCAGGCGGACAATGCCGAACTGTTGGGTATCTGCCAGCGAGAGGGTCACGATGTTGATCTGGGCCTCGGCCAGCGTGCGGCAAATGGCGTTCAGGTGGCCGGGCTTGTTCTCAAGAAACAGGGAGATTTGTTGAATTTTCATGGTGCTGAACCTTTGTTTGGTTACGCTTTTTTACGGAGGTCGGTGACGCGTTTGAGTTTGCCTTCGCTGCGCGGCAGCGTGTGCGGCTCGACGAGCGTCACCTTGGCGCTGATGTTGATGATGCGCTGAACGGCATGCCCGATGCGCGACCGCAGTTTTTCAAGCGTCTTGATCTCGTCGCTGAAGGTCTCCTTTGTGACCTCGACCTTGACTTCGAGCGTGTCGAGGTCGCCCTCTTTATCCACGATGATCTGATAGTGAGGCAGAACCGAATCGATCGACATCAAGCCCGCTTCGATCTGCGACGGGAAGACGTTCACGCCGCGGATGATGAGCATGTCATCGCTGCGGGCGCTGATGCGCTCGAAGGTGCGGATCGTGCGTCCGCAGGGGCAGGCTCCGGTGTAGATGCGCGAGAGGTCACGCGTGCGGTAACGCAGCATCGGCGTGCCTGTGCGTGTGAGGGTGGTGAAGACCAGTTCGCCCTTTTCTCCGTCCGGCAAGGGCTCCAACGTGTCCGGGTCAATGATCTCGGGATAGAAGTGATCTTCGAAAATATGCAGGCCGCGGCGGTGCTGGCAGTCGTTGGCCACGCCGGGACCGCAGATCTCGGTCAGCCCGTAGATGTCGTGGGCGGTAATCCCTGTGAGGCTTTCGATCTTGGCGCGCATCTCCTCGGTCCAAGGCTCCGCGCCGAAAACGCCGTGTTTCAGCTTCATCTCCGTCTTGAAATCGAGGCCTTTCTTCATGCCTTCGTCGATCAGGTGGAGGAAATAACTCGGCGTGCAGGCGATGACGGTGACGCCCATGTCTTTCATGAGCATCAGCTGGCGGTCGGTGTTGCCGCCGGAGATCGGCAGCACGGCGCACCCCAAGCCTTCGCCGCCGTAGTGCAGGCCCAGCCCGCCGGTGAAGAGGCCGTAACCGTAGGCCACCTGCATCACGTCCGAACTGCGCACGCCGCACATGGCCAAGGCCCGCATACACCCGTTCTGCCACACGAGGATGTCGTTCTGCGTGTTGCCGATGACGATCGGCTTTCCCGTGGTGCCGCTGGAACAGTGGAAGCGCACGATGTCGTTCATCGGGCTTGCGAAGAGTCCGAACGGATACTCGTCGCGCAGGTCGGTCTTCACAGAAAAGGGCAGGAGCGCGATATCCTTCAGGCTTTTGACATGTTCGGGGCGCACGCCGCGTTCGTCCATGCGTTTGCGCGTAAGGGGCACATTGTCATACACGCGCTTGATGAGGCCCTGGAGCCGGTGGAGTTGAAGGGCGCGGAGCTGCTCGATGGGCATGTAATCGGGCGCGCTGACCGGATGCACGGGAGTGTCCAAATCGTGCGCGTACTCGTAGAGGGCCATGGCTGTTTCCTTATTTGGAACCTTCGGTTAAGAAGGCATTTAAAGTGTCCGTTACAAGCGTAGCATGTTCGTGCGGCGGGGTGAATGTAAAATTCTCAATACGGGATCTTGAAATCGACGAACTCGGCCGGCAGCCTCAGCTTCTGCGCGATGAGTGCGGAGAGGGCGCGCACGCCGAAGGTCTCTGTGGCATAGTGGCCGGCGAAGACGACGTTCTGACATAGGTGCTCGGCTTGGTTGTAGCCTTGCAAACTGGGCTCGCCGGTGAGGTAGGCGTCCAGGCCGAGGTCGGCGGCTTGGTCGATCATGTCCGACGCGCCGCCGGAGACCACGCCGACCGTCTTGACGCTCTTCTTGCCGAAGTCCAGCACGCGGATCTCGGGGTTGACGGCTTTGCGAACGCGCTCGCAAAAGGCGTCAAACGTGATCGCCTTTGAATAGGAAGCGGTGAAACCGATGGATTCGCCGTGGTAGGCGAATGCGGGTCTGAGGTGAGTCAGGCCGAGCGCCTTGCAGAGCCGCGCGTTGTTGCCGTAGCGCGGGTGGGCGTCGAGCGGCAGATGGACGGCGTAGACCGCGATGTTATGTTCAATGGCGAACGAAATCAGGCGGTGGTTGAGGCCGGTGATGCGCTTGAGCGAGTCGCCCCAACTGAGGCCGTGATGGCAGACGACGCAATCCGCGCCGCGTGCGGCGGCCTCTTTGAGCAGGCGCAGACTCGCGTCCACGCCGGTGACGACCTTGGTGACCGTGCCGCCGTTGGCGATCTGCAAGCCATTGTTGCACGCGTCGCGAAAAGTGTCGATCGCGAGTGTTTTATCGAGCAGGGAAACAAGCGCTTGCAAGGGAGTGTTCATGGGGAAAATCCTAGGGTTTGACCTTCATCCCGGCTTTCAAGGCGAGGGCCTTTTGGCGAGCGTCGAAGGTGTAGAAGTCCTTAATCCCGAGAGCGGCGGCCATCGCTACATGCAACACGTCTAAGGCGCGTGTTCCGAATTTCCCCGTGTGGGCCGCGCTCAAGGCCTCCGCCTCGGCATAGACTTCCGCCCAGGCGACAGGGGTTTCGACCAGCGCCCCGGTCTGGGTGTCCGCTTCGATGGCGGCAAGGATCTCCTGGCATTCAGTCGGGGTGAGTTCTTTTCGGAAAAGCGCGAGGCGTATGGCGTTGCGAGCTTCATGCCGGAGCAAAGGCGTAAAGGCGATCGGCGCTTTGAACGCGGCGGCAACCGCCTGCGCAGGCGCGCTCTTCGCGTCTTGACCGTACAGTGAAACAAGAAAACTGGTGTCCGCATAGGCTACCATCGGCTTTCCTCCCGCTCTTGCAGTACGATGTTCGATAAGTTTGTTCGCTTATCCCCGAGGATCGCTTTCGCGCGCGCCGCGAAGTCCGGCATCTTGAACGTGGCCGGGGTCTGTGCACGCGGCGGGCAGATGCGGGCGACGGGACGGGTCCGGTTCAACACTGTGACCTCTTCGCCTTCGGCGACCCATGCGAGCACGGTGCTGAAGTCGTGGCGAACTTGTCTGATGGTGGCTGTTTTCATGTGACACAGTATGTGACACTTTGACCGGCTGTGTCAACCAGAATGAAGATCCAATGGCAAAACGGAAGGCCCCATGATAAAGGTGAGAGAGGGCTGACGGTCAGATCGGGTCCGTCGCGAGGGCGGCTAGGGCGGTACGGTTGTGGAGGTGGGTGATGGCGAGGGCGAGGGCGTCAGCCGCGTCGTTCTGCGGTTCTTCGTGCAGGGACAGCAGCGTCTTGACCATCTTTTGGATCTGTTCTTTTTGGGCGGCGCCATAGCCGGCGACGGCCATCTTGACGCGGCGAGGCTCGTACTCGTAGACCGGCAGTCCGAGGCGCGCGCACTGGGCGATGATCGCGCCGCGCGCGTGGGAGAGGATCAGCATGGTCTTGACGTTTTTCGCGTAGAAGATGCCCTCGATGGCGACGGCTTCGGGATGATGCGCCTCAATGAGTTTCGTGATCTCGTCCTGCAGATGGAGGAGGCAGGCGGAGAGCGGCCGGCCCGGCGGGTTTTTGAGGGTGCCGTAATAGACCGGGGTCATGCGCGAACCGGCGGCGTCGAGGATGCCGACGCCGGTGGAGCGCAACGAGGTGTCGATGCCGAGCACGCGGATGAGGGCGGAGGGTGTGCGGGTGATCATGGCGGGTTAACTATGGCAGGTCGCGGCGACAGGCGCAAGGGCGTTTTTTGGGGCGGGTGAATCGAGAGAATCGAGATAATCGATGGAATCGAATCAATCGTTTCTTTCGATTCGGTCGATTCTATCGATTCCCTCGAAAAACTCTTCTCGCCCCGGCTTTGACAGCAACGGCGCGCGTGGTGTAGCGTGGCGGGCATGAAGTTCCGCACCCAAACCGTCCGCCTCCGCGCCGCGCTCGTGGCGGTGGCGCTGTGCGCCGCCTGCGCGCGGGGCATGGGCGTTCAATGGGGCAACACCCGGGATGCGGGCGACTACGATGCCATCAACTTCGTGCTTCAGAACGACAACCCCGGCACGATCTACTCGTCGGCCACGCTGCGCTCCGCGACGCCGTTCTTCGGGGCGCTGCTTGCGGCCAATCGCGCCTACTGGCCGACGCTGTCGGCGATGCTGGCGGGCGGGACCGGGGGGCGCCCGAACTTCAATATCGGGATCAGCACCGAGGCGGGGCTGGTCAACGACGGCTGGGCGTGGAGTCTCGGGGCGGACGGCGTGATCAGGGTGTACGACGAGGGCGACCGGAATAGTGACGAGTTCTCCTACGGCGGCATCTTCTCCGGGACGCTCTACGTGAACAAGGCGCTGCTGGTGCCGGGCGGATCGCTGGCGGTTGCGGCGAACGCGGCGCAGGCGCGGGATGTGGCGTGGTCGGGTGCGGGTACTCTTTACGAGACAACCCCCGCCCAAGTTCCGGGGTGCGCGTTGTCGGCGACGGGGCTGGCGGTGCGGGCTGTTGGTGTGTGCGCTGCCTGCGGCGGGCGGGAGGTGCGGCTGCGTGTGGGGACGGAGGGGCGGCGGCAGTTCCGGGTGCTGGCGGCGGATAACCCGGCGTCGACGAACTGGGCCGAGGCGCTGGTGTGCGCGTCCACGGGGCTGGTGACGGAGGTGTGCGAGACGAACGCCGCGCCGTGTCGGTTCTACCGCGCGGTGAGCCCGTGAGGGAGGAGCGAGGAAAGGAGCGGGACATGAGTCTTTTCGGCGGGACAGGCGGCTACTTCTGGCTGGATTCGTGGATCATGGCCAACATCGTCCAGCTCGGGACGCAGCGTTTCTGCAAGCGCTTCCTGAACCGCACGAACGACCCGTGCGGCAGGCAGTACGACCAAATGACGCAGGCCGCGCGTTCGGGATGCGCGAACAGTGCCGAGGGCTCGGCACGGCGGGCGACCTCCAAAGAGACCGAGATGCGGCTGACGGACGTGGCGCGGTCAAGTCTGGCGGAGCTGGCCGGCGACTATCTGAATGGGCTGCTGCAACAGGGGAAGGTGCCATGGGGCAAGGAGACGGCTGCGGCGCGGGCGGTGTACGCGGTGCGGCTTGACCCGCCCGCTTACGGCGAGGACGCGGTTCACGACGCCTGCGCGCATATTCTGGCGCAGAAGAAAAAGTTCGCGGGGTGGCTGGAGTCGGAGAGCGACGAGTCGATGGCCAACGCGCTGCTGATCCTGATCGCACGGGTGATCCACATGCTCAACCACCAGCTGGAGGCCCAGGGCGAGACCTTTAAGGAGGAGGGCGGGTTCCGCGAGAGGCTGACGGGCATCCGGCTGGAGGCGCGGGCCAAGCAGGATGTGGTGCCTGTGTGCCCCGAGTGCGGCAAGCCCATGGCTCGGCGCACGGCCAAGAGCGGCAAGAACGCAGGCCGCGGGTTCTGGGGCTGCACGGGTTATCCGGCGTGCAAGGGCGTGCGGGAGGTGGAGGGAGGCGCTGCGAAGGAGTCGAACGAATCGAGATAATCGATGGGGCGAATCAATCGATTCTTTCGATTCCTTCGAGAACTCGCCTCAATCCAACAAAAAAAGAAGCCCGCGACGGGTGGTCGCGGGCCTTTCGTTCGCCTTACTTCTTCTGCGCGTCCAGGTCGCGCATGGCCTCGCGGCGGCTGAGCTTGACGCGGCCGCGGTCGTCGATGCCGATGCACTTGACCGTCATCTTGTCGCCCACCTTGCAGACGTCCTCGACGGCGCCGATGCGGCGGTCCGCGAGTTCGCTGATGTGGCAGAGGCCATCCTTGCCGGGCATGATCTCAACGAAGCAGCCGAACTCTTTAATGCCGGTGACGGTGCCTTCGTAGATCTTGCCTTCTTCGGCCTCGGCGGTGAGGGCCGCGACTTCGTTTTGGGCGATGGCCAGCGACTCGGCGTTGTTGGCGAAGATGCTGACCGAGCCGTCGTCCTGGATGTCGATCTGGGCGCCGGAGATCTCGCACACGCGGCGGATGTTGGAGCCGCCGGGGCCGATGAGCGCGCCGATCTTGTCCACAGGGATCATCATGACGGTGATGCGCGGCGCGTAGGCGGAGAGTTCCGCGCGCGGAGCGGGCATGACCGACTCCATGAAGTCGAGGATCTGGAAGCGTCCCTGCTTGGCGCGGGCGAGGGCGGATTCGACCACGTCCCAGGTGAGGCCGCGCAGCTTCAGGTCGACCTGGAAACCGGTGATGCCCTTACGGGTGCCGGCCACCTTGAAGTCCATGTCGCCGCAGTGGTCTTCCGAGCCGAGGATGTCGGTGACCAGAATCTTCTGGCTCTCGTCCTTGTTCGTGAACAGGCCGACCGAGACGCCCGCGACCGGGGCCTTAATCGGGATGCCCGCGTCCATCATCGCCAGCGAGCCGGCGCAGATGGAGGCCATGGAGGAGGAGCCGTTCGAGCCCATGATGTCCGAGACCACGCGGATGCTGTAGGGGTAGTCCAGGGGAACGACCTGTGCGAGCGAACGCTCGGCGAGGGCGCCGTGACCGATCTCGCGGCGGCCGGTGGCTCCGAGCCTGCCGACCTCGCCGACACTGTAGGGCGGGAAGTTGTAGTGCAGGAAGAAGGACTTGCTGGTTTCGCCGCCGGTGATGGCGTCGAGATCCTGCGCATCCTTCTTGGTTCCGAGGGTGACCGAGCCCAGGGCGGACGTCTCGCCGCGCTCGAAGAGGGCCGAGCCGTGCGCGCGCGGCATGACGCCGATCTGCGCGTAGAGCTTGCGGATATCTTCGGCGCCACGGCCATCGATGCGCTTGCCATCCTCAAGGATGTTTTTGCGCACGGTGTCGATTTCCATCGTGTCGAAAAGCGTCACGAACGAGGCGGCGGTGACTTCGGTCGGCCACTTCTCCAAAGCCTTCGCCTGCAGCTCAGCCTTGATGGCCTTGACCGCGTCCTGACGCGCGATCTTGTCGGCGATCAACAGCGCCTGGCGCAGGACTTCGCCGCCGTTCGCATAGAGGAACGCCATCTTCTCGGCGTTGGGGGCCTTTTCTTCGACGACTTTGGCGGGCTTGCCGACCAGCTTGCGCAGCTCGTGCTGAGCGTCGACGAGCTTGACGACCTCGACGTGCGCGAGTTTCATCGCTGCGAAAAAGTCCTCTTCGGAGATCTCGGCGGCGCCGCCTTCCATCATCAGGAAACGCTCGCGCGTGCCGGCGTAGATCAGGTCGAGTGTGCTCTCTTTGCGCTGCGAATGGGTCGGGTTGATGATGAACTCGCCGTTGACGCGGCCGACGCGCACGCAGCCGATCGGGCCCATGAAGGGAACGTCGGAGATGTGCAGGGCGGCGGAAGCGGCGTTGACAGCCAAGACATCGGTATCGTTCTCGCAGTCGGCCGAGAGAACCATGTTGTTGACCTGGACGTCGTTGATGTAGCCTTCAGGGAAGAGCGGGCGGATGGGGCGGTCGATGATGCGGGCGGTCAGGATTTCCTTTTCGCTCGGGCGCGACTCGCGCTTGAAAAATCCGCCGGGGAAGCGCCCGGCGGCATAATACTTTTCGCGGTATTCGACCTGCAACGGGAAGAAGTCGATGCCTTCGCGCGGCTTGTCGGTGTTGGTCACACCGGAAAACACCATGGAGTCTCCCAAGCGGGCGACGGTAGCGCCTGCTGCTTGACGTGCGAGAAGTCCGGTCTCAATGGTCATCGTGGCTCCGCCAACATTGACGGAGACCGAGGTTGTGTCTTGCATTCTGTTCTACCTTTCGGCGGACAAGGACCGGAAAGCGCTATGCCAGGAAAGATGGCTCACTCGAGAGAGTGAAGAGAGGTCCGCGAAAAGGGCTCCACCGGGGCGGAGAGTGCTTGGTCACGTGACAAGCGCCACGTGACCGGCAATCTGCGCGTTTAACGGCGGAGGCTGAGATCCTTGATGATCTTCTGGTAAATGGCCTCATCCTCGCGCTTGAGATAATCAAGCAGGCTGCGGCGGGTGTTTACCTTACGGATCAGCCCGTAACGGGAACTGTGGTCCTTCTTGTTGACCTTGAGATGCTCGGTGAGCATTTCGATCTCTTTGGTAAGAACGGCGATCTGCACCTCGCTCGAACCGGAGTCACGGTCGTGACGTTGGAACTGCTTCCGAATGGCTGTTTTATCGATCTGGCTCATAGTCTGCTTAGCGGTCCTTGTTCCGCGATTTCTTTTCTTTTGTTAACTTTCCGGCGCACACTATAGATAATACCCCCGCTTACTGTAAAGCGAAATCGGGCCGGAAAGGCCAGATGACCCGCAGCGGGGATTGTCTCCTAAGACGCACCGCAGGAAGGCCATACACGTTAGAAGAAACCGGCTGCGAAGTCAAGGGTTCCGAGGCGGATCGGCTCAAAAAAGTTCTACGGGCGCTTTTCTTGACGGACAGAGGGACGCACCGTATACTATAGCACCTGTTTTGAAAGTGGTTTCTAGGACAAATTAGGACAACGATATGGCAGGCGAGAAAACGGATCAGTCAGCCCAGCAGGCGCAGAATTTTTACAACAAGGGCGTCGCGGCCTTCGAGCGCGGAAATCTTGATATTGCGATCGACCTTCTGGTGCAGTGCGTGACGCTCGCGCCCGGCTTCTCTCGCGCGCGAAAATTTTTGCGTGCGGCGCAGATCGCGAAGTTCCGCAAAGAGAAGAAAGGCAAGATGGCCACGCAGATGCAAGAGTTCAGCGCGATGCTTCTGCGCATGAAAATCGCAGGGATGATGAAGTCGGGGAAAACCGAAGCGGCCCTGCTCGAATGCGAAAAGCTGCTGGCGATGAATCCGTTGCAGTCGCAGAATGTGGAGTTGGCCGTTGAGGTCGCGGACGCTGCCGGTCATCCCGACGCGTCGCTGTTTACGATCGAGGCGGCCTACGAGAACAATCCGGATGACATGTTGCTGCTGCGTCGTGTGGCGGACTATTACATGCGGGTGGGCGAGTACGACAAGGCGCGTGACGCGTATGTCAAGCTGAACGCTTTTCTGCCGAACGACCAGAACATCTTCAAGCAGTTGAAAGACGCGGAAGCGCGGCTGACGATGGCCAGCGGCTGGGAGGATGCGGCCGGACAGAAGGACGGGTTCCGCAAGCTCATTGCGGACAAGGACCAGGCCAAGAAACTGGACATCCAGTCCAAGGCGGTTGTGGCTGGCTCCGATGCGGACGAGCTGATCGCGGAAGCGCGCGCGCGGATCGAAAAGGAGCCCAACAATCTCAATTTTTACCGGGCTCTGGCCCGTTTGTATACCAGCAACAAGCGGTATGACGATGCCGTGGCGACATTGACTTCCGCACGTGAGTTCAACGCCGCCGATCCGGAGTTGGACCGCGCGATCACGATGGCCAGAATCTCCGCGTATGAGGCGAAGATCGAGGCGGTCAAGGCGACGGGGAATAAGGCCGCCGCACGGGAAGTTGAGACGGAGATGAGCCAGTTCGTGTTTGACGATCTGGTGTCGCGCGTGCAGCGTTATCCGAATGATCTCAAGTTGCGCTACGAACTGGGTCTGCAGTACTTCAATTACGAGTACTACGACGATGCGATCGGCCAATTGCAGCTTGCCCAGCGCAGCCCGAAGGAGCGTGTCGAGGCGCTCTATTATCTGGCCAAGTGTTTCGCGAAGAAAGGCCAGCGTGATATGGCTGTGATGCAGCTCGAGACGGCCAATGAACAACTGATGGTCATGGACGATCTGAAGAAAAAGATCGTGTTCGAACTCGGCGACATGGCCGAGCAGTCCGGGGACATGGAGAAGGCGTTCTCCTATTACAAGGACGTGTACGGCGCGGACATCGGCTTCGAGGATATCGGCGTGCGCATGGAGCGCATCTACAAGCTGCGTCAGACCCAGCAGGGGTAGCGCGGCTCGACAGCGTCTCGCCCTCCACTGCAGCTCATGAAAAAGGCCGGAGGGCGAGTGTCCTCGCGAGCCGCTCAGTCGAGTCTCACCACGGAGAGGGTGACGTGACGCCCAGAAGCTGAGAGGCGTTGCCGCCGAGAAGGGCACGTTCCTGTTCGGGCTTCAGTCCGGCCGCCTGCACGAAACGCATCCCGTCTGCGAAGCCCAGCCAAGGCCAGTCCGTCGCGAAGAGCAACTTGTCGGCGGGGTGCTCGCTCAGGATGCGCCGCACGTCCGAATCCTTGAAATGCGGTTTCAGCACAGCGGTGTCGAGGTAGATGTCTTTACCGAGCACCTGCTCGATGACGCCGCCCCACTGCCGCCAGCCGCCGAGGTGGGCGGCAATGAAACGCAGCCCCGGCACCTCTTGCATCACGCGGGCTACGCGTTCCGGACCACAGATCGGCTCAAACGGGAATCCGATATCAAAGCCGCAGTGACACTGCACGACCAAGTTGAGGTCGCGGCAACAGCGGAAGTACTCCAGCAGGTGAGGCGCGTCCAGCACGCAGGGCTGATAGTAGGGGTGAAGCTTGATCCCGCGGATGCCGCTCGCGGCGACACGGACGAGATGCTCGAAGCGGGCCTCATCGTCGGGATGCACAGAAGCAAAGGGGATCAGGTGACGGGCCGCTTCAGTTCCGCGTGCCCCGTCGCGGATCGCGAGGGCTTCAGCAAGGATGCCGTCAAACTGTGCGGGCTTGGTGGCAATGGGGCATACCACGGCGTAATCCATTCCGTCACGCCGCATCGCTTCGAGCAGCCCCTCGATCGTGCCGTCTCCGGCGGGCGCAATGAAATGGTTGGTCTTCTCCACCAGTTTTTTCAGCGCGCGCGCGGCGAGATCTTCGGGGAAAGTGTGTACGTGGCTATCAATCAGCACAGAGAAACTCCAGTTCTTGCTTTGCAACTAAAAGTATACTGCCAGCGTACACGACGGTGTGCCGGATCGTCCAGCAGATTCCGTCTCACGTATTGCCCCCTGCGTAGAATGGTGCTATGGTAAACGAGATCAAAAGGAGAAGGTTTCCGATGACAAACTTTACGTATTACAATCCGGTGAAGATCGTGTTCGGCAAGGGAATGATCGCCGAATTGAAAGAGCTGATTCCGTCCGATGTCAAGGTGATGTTGATCTATGGCGGCGGGTCGATCAAGAAGAACGGCGTGTATGACCAGGTGAGACGGGCGCTGTCGGGCCACGCGCTGACCGAGTTCGGCGGGATCGGGCCCAACCCGCGCTATGAGACCTGCATGAACGCGGCGGCGCAGGCCAAGGCCGAGGGAGTGGGCTTCCTGCTGGCGGTGGGCGGCGGTTCGGTGCTGGACGCAACCAAGTTCATCGCCGTGGCAACCGTGTATGACGCAGGCGATCCGTGGGGCATCATGGAGGGGCGCAAGCCCGTGAAGGCGGCGTTGCCTCTGGGCTCGGTGCTGACGTTGCCCGCGACCGGTTCTGAGATGAACACCTTTGCGGTGATCTCGCGCGACTCGACCAACGAGAAACTGGCGTTCAGTTCGCCGCTGATCGCGCCGAGGTTTTCGGTCCTCGATCCAGAGACCACCTATTCGCTGCCGACAAAGCAGGTCGAGAACGGCATCGTCGATACCTTCGTACACGTGATGGAACAATACATGTGCGCGGTCGGAAGCGCGCCGCTGACCGAGCGTCAGGCTGAGGCTGTTTTGCAGACGCTGATTGAAGAGGCTCCGAAGGTCAGGCAACATCCGGACGACTACGACGTGCGGGCGAACCTGATGTGGTGCGCCACGACCGCTCTGAACGGTTCGCTGGGGTGTGGCGTGGAGGCGCAGGACTGGGCCACGCATATGATCGGCCACGAGTTGACCGCGCTCTACGGCATCGACCACGGCCGCACGCTCGCGATGATCATGCCGGCCGTACACCGGCATCAGCTCGCGCGCAAACAGGCGCGGCTGGCGCAGTGCGCCGCGCGGGTCTGGGGCCTCATGCAGGGTGACGAGGAGGCGCGTGCCGCGCAGGCCATCGACAAGATGGAGTCCTTCTTCCACTCCGTCGGCGTGCCGACCCGGCTCTCCGATTACGGCATCGATGCGGTTGAGGCGGGACACCAGGTCGCCAGCCGTCTGGCCAAGCGAGGCATCAAGATCGGCGAGTTCGGCGATCTCGGCGAGAAAGAGGTCCGGGAGATCGTGGCGCTGGCGAAGTGAGTCAGGTAGGGACGCCTCCCCGAGGTGTCCGCGTGTCGATGGCGCGAACCTGCGGACGGTTCGGGGAACCGTCCCTACCCAAACTGTCTCAATAAGGCTTTTGAAATGACCCGGTTGGCCGAGTTCACGATTGCTTCCGAGTTCGAGCCTGCGGGCGATCAGCCGCAGGCGATCGGCGCGCTGGTGAAAGGTCTTGAAGCCGGCGCGAAGCGGCTGACGCTCGAAGGGGTCACCGGCTCCGGAAAGACCTTCACGATGGCCCACTTCATCCGCGAATGGGGTCGGCCGACGCTCATCGTCTCGCACAACAAGACCTTGGCGGCGCAGCTTTTCGCGGAACTCAAAAGCTTCTTTCCGAACAACGCGGTCGAGTACTTCGTCAGCTACTACGACTATTACCAGCCCGAAGCGTACATTCCGCAGACCGACACGTTCATTGACAAGGACGCGTCGATCAATGCGGAGATCGAGCGCTACCGGCTGGGCGCCACGAATGCGCTGCTCGGTCGGCGCGACGTGATCATCGTGGCCTCGGTCTCCTGCATCTACGGGTTGGGTTCGCCCGCAGATTACAAGCAGATGCTGGTGGACCTCGCGCCGGGCGCGAAGCTCGGCCGCGACCTGATGCTGGAGCAACTCGTGAATATCCAGTACTCGCGCAACGACTACGAGCCCCAGCCCGGCACGTTCCGTGTGCGCGGCGACAACGTGGACATTTTCCCTTCGTATGAGACGACCGGCGTGCGCGTGTCGTTCTTCGGCGACGAGGTGGAGGAGATCCGCACGCTCGACCCGGTGACCGGCAAAACGGGCGTGAGGCTGCTGCGCTCCGTGATCTCTCCGGCCAAGCACTTCGTGATGCCCAAGTCCAAGGTCGAAGACGCCATCGGGCTTATCAGCCGGGAATTGGACGAGCGCCTCTCCGAGTTCGAGCGGCAGGGCAAGCTGCTGGAGGCGCAGCGGCTGCGGCAGCGCACGGAGTTCGACCTGGAGATGATGCGCGAGCTGGGTTACTGTAACGGCATCGAAAACTACTCGCGGCATCTGGCCGGGCGCGCGGCGGGCGAGTCGCCCGCGTGTCTGCTCGATTATTTCGACTGCGAATTCCTCACGATCATCGACGAGTCGCACGTGACCCTGCCGCAGCTTCGCGCCATGTTCAACGGCGATCAGGCGCGCAAGCAGACGCTGGTGGATTACGGGTTCAGGCTGCCTTCGGCCAAGGATAACCGGCCGCTCTATTTCGAGGAGTTCCTGCGCAAGGTCGGGCCGATCGTTTTCGCCTCCGCGACGCCCAGCGTGTATGAGCGGCAGGTGAGCGAGGTGATCGCCCAGCAGGTGATCCGGCCGACGGGGCTGCTCGATCCGCCGGTGGAGGTGCGCCCGTTGGGCAACCAGATCGATGACCTGATGGAAGAGGTGCGGCGGGTGACCGAGGCGGGCGACCGCGTGCTGGTGACGACGCTGACCAAGCGCTCGGCAGAGGACCTCGCGACGTATCTGCGCGAGACCGGCATCCGCGTCGAGTATCTGCACAGCGACATCGATGCGATCCGGCGCGTGGAGATTCTGGGGCGGTTGCGCAAGGGCGCGTTCGATTGTCTGATCGGCATCAACCTGCTGCGCGAAGGGCTCGACCTGCCGGAGGTGGCGCTGGTGGCGGTGCTCGATGCGGACAAGGAAGGGTTTCTGCGTTCCGCGACGTCTCTGATTCAGACGGCGGGCCGCACGGCGCGGCATCTCGACGGACGCGTGATCCTCTATGCCGACAAGGTGACCGAGGCGATGCGGCAGATGATGGAGGTGACGCAGTCGCGCCGCGAGAAGCAGGCCATTTACAACACGGAGCACGGCATTACCCCCCGCAGCGTCAAGCGTGCGATCAACGAGTCGCTCGCGCTCTACTCCGAGGCCCAGCGCGTGGAGGAGCGGATGGTGGCGGCCGAGTCGCACGAGACGTATGACGTGCACCGCGCGATCGGCGAGATTGAGGCCGAAATGCTGCAGGCGGCGGACGCACTTGAATTTGAGCGCGCGGCGCTGTTGCGCGATGAGATCCGCGAGCTCAAGCGCATGCTGGGGGGCAATGAAGCGGCCCCGAAAGACGCCGATGTCAAGCCAAAGAAGGGTGCCAAGAAAAAGGCGCGCGGCTATTGACTTGTGGGCAGTTAAATAGTCAATTCAATGGCAGGTGTTGGGTTGTTTTGGTACATTTGTGACAATCAAAACAAAAACGCATTTAGCGTTGAGTTCACGGCTTTACGGAGCAAAAAATGGCTGAGGTCGAGAGAAAGAAGTCGGTACAAGACATCATTAAGGAGATGCGCGGCTTGGACGGCCTAAAACGGCTGTTCTGGCAGGAGTTGAACTACGAGCGCGAGAACAAGCCGCTCAGCACGCGTCAGTGGCCGGAAAGCGCGAAGAGTGCCCTTGAGGAAGATCCGGTCCTGTTCGCCAGCGGCGGCGAGGAAAACGCGTTTCACGTTGTCTATTGCCGGCTGGCCTCTCCCGAGTTGAAGCGCGGGTGTCAGCGCCCCATCGTCGATCAGTTGCTGCGCGATCATCCCTACGCCTTGTTCGTTTTCTCAAACAAGGCGCAGACGGCCTGGCATTTCCTGAATGTCAAATATGACGAACAGGCCGAGAAACGTCGTCTGGTGCGCAGGATTGCCGTACGCCCCGGCGAAGGACTGCGGACGGCGGCTGAACGGCTGGCGTTGCTGGATCTGCGAGGCATCAGCCCGGAGTTGTTCGGTCTCAAGCCGCTGCTCATCCAGCATCATCATGACGAAGCCTTCGATGTCGAGCGGGTCACGAAGGACTTTTACCGTGAAATCGCCAATTGGTATTTCTGGGCGCTCAAACACTCCGCGTTTCCCGAGGGTGCGTGGAAGGAGGATGACGGGCTCGATCACATCAGCGTCATCCGGCTCATCACGCGGCTGATCTTCTGTTGGTTCATCCGAGAGAAGGGCCTGATTCCCGATGCGCTGTTCGAGCGGCGGCGGCTGGCGGAATGGCTCGACGGCTTCGCGCCGGACACGCCCGCTGACACGGCATCAGTGTTTTACCGAGCGATCCTCCAGAACCTCTTTTTCGCCACGCTGAACACGGAGATGGAGCAGCGCGGTTGGCGGCGCGAAGGCCAGAATCTCATGGCGCATAACCTTTACCGCCACAAGACGTGCTACCGCGATCCCAAGTCGGCGCTGGCGTTGTTCAAGGACATCCCATTTCTGAACGGCGGCCTGTTCGAATGCCTGGACAGGGATTTTGGCGAGGGCGCCAAACCGCGCTATCTGCGGATCGACGGTTTCTCCGACCGTGCCGACAGCCAGCCGACTGTGCCAGATTACCTGTTTTTCGGCCCGGAACAGGAAGTGGACCTAAGTGCGGATTACGGCGACAAGAAATTCAAGAAAGTGCGGGTCCGCGGATTGATCGACACGCTGAGCCGCTACAAGTTTACGATCGAGGAGAACACGCCTTTCGACCAAGAGGTCGCCCTTGATCCGGAGATGAGCGGCAAGGTGTTCGAAAACCTGCTGGCGGCCTACAACCCCGAGACCGGCACTACGGCGCGCAAGGCCACTGGCTCGTTCTATACTCCGCGTGAAATCGTGGACTACATGGTGGATGAATCGCTGGCTGTGTATCTGAAGGGCAAGCTTGAACCGCGAATACACGCCAATGGACGCGAATCTGGAGGGTCGGCGACTTCCGTGTCGGCCCAAAGTAAGACGAAAGCTCCAGAGCGCGTGACACTGGAAAACGAGTCGCGCATTCGCGCGTTGCTGGCCTATGACGAGAGTCTGCCCGAGTTCAATGAAGACGAGACCGAGCGTTTGCTTGACGCCATCGACAACCTCAAAGCCTTGGATCCGGCCGTGGGTTCGGGCGCGTTCCCGATGGGCCTCTTGCACAAGCTGGTGCAGGTGCTCGGCAAACTCGATCCGGACAACGAGAAGTGGAAGGCCAAGCAGATCGCCAAGCTCGATGACGCGGTCATGCGCGAAGAGGCGGAGCGGATTTTCCGCGACAACACCGACAACTACGGCCGCAAGCTCTTCCTGATCGAGAACTGCATCTACGGCGTGGACATCCAGCCTATTGCGGTACAGATCGCCAAGATGCGTTTCTTCATCTCGCTCATTGTGGATCAGAAGATCAACCCCGCCGCGCCGAACCGCGGCATCCGCGCCCTGCCGAATCTGGAGACCAAGTTCGTCGCGGCCAATACGCTGATCGGCATTGAGAAGCAGGAGGTGCAGGGAGACTTGCTGACCGAAGATGCGGCGGCCCACGAGAAACTGAGAGAGCTGCGCAAGCGTTTGACGGATGTGCGCCACCGCCATTTCACGGCCCGGACGACGGCCAGCAAGGCCAAGTGCCGCGAGCAAGACCGCGCCTTACGGGCGGACATGTCCGCTCTGCTTGGGGACGCCGGGCTGTCCGCGGCCTGGTCCCGCCAACTCGCTGCCTGGGACCCTTATGACCAGAACGCCTCCTCCCCGTTCTTCGATCCCGAATGGATGTTCGGCGTGCGGGACGGTTTCGACGTGGTGATCGGTAATCCGCCGTATGGCAGGATACTGGCAGAGAAAGTTCAGACACAACTGAGTCACAACTGCCCAGCCTTTGGTGCCACGAAGGACGCATATGTGGCTTTCATGTTAAACGGTCTTGGCTTGCTGAAGGATCGTGGTTGTGAATCCTATATTGTACCCTCGGCTTGGCTGGGCGGCCCGGCTTATCATTTGCTGCGTGAAGAGATGTTACGGCAGACATTTTGGCAGGTGATTGCGCTTCCGTTTGACATATTTTCAGCGGCATATGTCGATAACGTGGTATATGTCATCACAAAGGAGTCTCCAAAACAAGACCATCGATCACGGGTCTTCTCGTATGCGAAAAAGAGTGAGGTTGGTGAGTTTCGCCCTAGCCCTTGGCAGGAAATCATTCAATCTGCATGGGAGAGCATGCCGAATCGGAAGCTTGTCTTGTCGGAGGCAGGACTTCAACTACATCAAACTATCCGGTCCATGTGTAAGAGGACACTGGCTGATGTTGTGGAAATGCGTCGTGGAGTTCTGTTCGACCCTTGCATCTTAACCGAACGAAAAACGGACAGTACTTCTTTTAGATACTTTGAAGGGGATGTCTATCGATATGAAATACGTGCGGCTATGCCTCACTGGGTAGAGCTTGGCCAGAAGATGAAAGAGTATCCCAAGGAAGACAAATGGTTCCAGGGGGATCGTATATTACTCAGACGATTGGTCAATCGCAGGCAACGCCTGATGGCCATGTGTGTAGAGGAGTCATTTATAACGAACAAGAATCTCTATACAGTTCTTGCTAAGACAGGTGATATGCCACTTAAGTGTGTCTTAGCATTCTTAAACAGCGCCCTCTTTTCCCGTCTCTACATCGATTCTGTTAGCCAAGCAAACAAAGACGATTTTCCACAGGTGACCATCACAGATCTCCTCGGTTTACCTTTTCCACATGATGTCCCAGAGCGATCAAAGGACCAACTAACGGTTCTCGTCACCCGCATTCTCGACGCGAAGGCCTCTGATCCGGCGGCGGATACTTCTGCGATGGATCGGGAGATCGACGAGATCGTGTACCGGCTGTACGGGCTGACGGAAGAGGAGATCCGGATTGTGGAGGGCGCTTCATGCGAGGCTCCGCAGGACAAGCAAAGCGAGACGTAAGCCGTCAGCAACAGATTTGCATTAAGAAATGGAGGCTATCATGCCGAACCCCACTAAGACAACCAACGAACAACGACTCAACGCTGATCAGATCGCCTTCTTGAAAGAGAAGATGGGCCACTTTGCGGATCGGAACCCGTCGGCAGGGATTGTGCGGACGGACTGCAAACAGCTTTTCGAGTATCTGGCCGTTCAGAAGATCACGTATCTCTATGACGATGAATTGCTCGAGCGTTTGCAGCATGTGGATCACAACAGAACGGGGAAGGCGGAAGAGCTTTTGGACGCCTACCTGATTCTGGATCAGGACGACGAAGTGCAACTCAAGCTCTTTCAGTTCAAGTGGAAGGAGGACTATACCGGTGGCATTTCGACCAAAGAACTGCACCATTTTGTTACTCGCATGAACGCTGTCTTTCTGCATGGCGACCTTCAAGATGACAAGACGCTGGAGGCCTACAAGGAAGTTCGCGAGGCGTTTGACGCGGCCCTGTCAGCAAACAAACGCGCCCGGCCGCGCATCCAGTGCTATTACATTGTCAACGGACAGAACGTCTCGCCCACCGACTCCGGCAAGGTGCAGGAAATACGCGACATCTTCGCGCATGACCGGCAGGCGTACGGTTTCACATTCGAGACCTATGGTGGCACTGACATCTACAGCCTTTGCTTTCACGGGCGTGTGCCGATTCAGGCGGAAACGCTGGAGGTGAACCACGAATGGGGCAACGAGTCGTTTCTGTTGCATGACATCGGCGCCAATCCTAACGGGATGCCTCTGAAAGTGCTGGTCGGCTTTGTGAACGTGAATCAGTTGATCCGGCTTGTAGACCGATACAGCAACAACGAGTTGTTCGAGAAAAATGTCCGGCTCTTCCTTGGTACTGGCAAGGATGTGAACCAGAGGATCATCAAGACGATTACGAGCAACGAGAGCGTCTGGTTCGGCTACATGAACAATGGAGTGAGCATGACGGCCGAGGACGTCCGCGTGGATCTGCCAGCCAGTAAGGGTAAGGTGCGCGTACGGCTGACGGGGATGCAGATCATCAACGGTTGCCAGACGGTCAACGCCCTTTATCACGCCAAGTACTCGCCCGACCTTAAAGATCGTTTTCAAGGTAATTCGAACGTCATGGTTCGCATCTACCAGATCGACCCGGCAAACAAACCCTTTCACGACGCGCTGATCATAGCGACGAACTCGCAGAATGCGATCAGGCCGGAAGATCTGGTCTCGAACGATACGACGCAGTGCGCCATTCAGCAGGTCTATCAGGAATACGGCATCGGTTATGAGCGAAAAGAAGGTGAGACGCCGCCCGGGCATGGCTATCAAATGATCTTTTCTAAGGAACAAGCCGCTATGGCCTTTCTTGGGATTATCGATGGCAAGTGCTCCAAACTGCGCAATTCGCTCAGTCGCCGCGAGTTCTTCCGAGAAGGCGAGGATTACTACCGCGTGTTCAACCTTCGTGAACCCGATTCGGAATCGTCGGTGGGACCGCTTCCGGAGGGATTTGAACCCGGTACCGCCGCCAGCGCGCGCGCTTTGGAGATTCTTGCAGCGCGTTGTCTCGAAGAGACCTGCCGTACGAACATTGCCAAAGTGCCCAAGCAGGAGCGCGGTCCGCTGAAAAAGGGCGCATACTATCTGGCACGCATCATCTTCCGGCAAAATGAGTCACAGGTTCTGGATATTGTCGCAAAAGTAAAGGACGAGGAGAGGAAGCCTTGCGTTTCCAAAAAGGTGATCGAGTCCGTATCTATGATCGGAAACACAGGTTTTACGGCTGCACGAGGCGTGTTTGAAGCCGCGCTCAAGGAATATCTGGCCAAAGAGGGCGGCAACGAGGACGCCGCGCTTAAGAACACGGCGTTTGCAACATTGGTCGATGAGCGGAGCGGTCAAACGCCGGAGAAGACATGACAGCTAAACTTAACGACAAACCCGTGGGCTCCGAAGCACTCCCGCAGCGGATGGAGCGACTGACGGGCTCTGTCATAAAACGCAGAGTGAGAGAGGCGGATGATCTGGTCTTCGACTCTTGGGAGGCGGCGGACAGCGACGAGGCCTGTACACTGCTGACAAAGGCGGTCGAACTCGACCCGCGTAACGTGGACGCCTGGCTGGGGCTGATGCGCTTCGAACAGCTTGAGGGTGACGAGGAAATCGCGTTTCTCCGCCGCCTGATCGCGTTGGGCGAGAAGAACCTCGGCAAGAAGGTGTTTCGGGAAGCAAAGGGCATCTTCTGGGGCCTTTTGGAAACGAGGCCCTACATGCGGGCGCGGGCACGGCTGGCCTTCCGCCTGATGGAAACCGGGCGGCTGGAGGAGTCTGTGGCCGAACATGAGGGTATGCTCGAACTCTGCCCGAATGACAATCTTGGCGTGCGTTACGGTCTCATGGCGCTCTACTTGGCGCTGAACAACCTCGACGGCGCGAACCGGCTTCTCCGCGACTATGATGAGCGGGCGCACTGCGCGATGTTCGCATGGGCCTACGTCATGGAACGTTACTTGGCCGGTGACACCGGCGGCGCGCTTCAGGCTCTCGCGGCCGCGCGAAAGCAGAACGCCCATGCCGAAACGTATTTCGCCGGGCTCAAAAAACTGCCGAAGAAAATGCCGGGCTCGTACAGCATGGGAAGCCCCGAAGAGGCTGCGATCGCTTGGGAGATCCTCAAACCGGCATGGAAGAGACATCCTGAGGCGCATGCCTGGCTCATCGGTCAGTGTGCGAAGTGAGGGTGAAACGCAAGAATAACCGGAGTTGCGGCTTGCAACGTGTTGTCGAAACGGACGCTATTTCAAGGAGAGAAAAATGGCAAAACTCACGAGGCTTGAGCTTCACGGGTTCAAGTCGGTAGACGGCGAGGGCCAATCCATTGACATTGGCGCTGTGACCGTATTGCTTGGTGCAAATGGCGCCGGCAAGAGCAACCTCGTTTCGTTCCTGCGGATGGTTAACTACATGACCTCCGGCGGGCTGCAGAACTATGTGGCCGATCAGGGATTTGCGGATTCGTTGCTCTATTTCGGCTCTAAGACGACCACGACGATTTCCGCCCGGCTCCAGTTCGAGGATGAAGCCGCCAAGGACGAGTACGCCTTCACCTTGCGACGCGACGCGACAAACCGGCTCTATTTCCAAGACGAGACTGTGACCTATCACGCGACCGGTCGGCAGAACCCGCAGGTGCGTCAACTAGGCGGCGGGAGCAAGGAATCGCAACTGTCCGACTGTGCCAAGGTGGGCGACAAGACGTGTGGCGTCGTGCTGTCTCTTCTGTCGGCGTGCAAGGTCTTTCAATTTCATGACACCTCGGCGACGGCAAAAATTCGCACAGAAGGCTATACCGATGATGCTCGCTATCTGAGGAGCGACGGCGGGAACTTGGCCGCCTTCCTGCGCGGGTTGAAGAACCGTTCAGGCGGCGAGAAGTACTACGAGCGCATCATCCGGCACATCAGCCAAATGGTTCCGCAATTTGGCGACTTCGATCTTCAAACGCTGCCCGAGAACGATAAGTATGTGCGCTTGAACTGGCGCGAAAAAGGATCGGAGCACCTGTTCGGGCCGCACCAGCTATCGGACGGGTCGTTACGCTTCATGGCATTAGCCGCTCTCTTCCTGCAGCCGCCGGACACGCGGCCGAAAGTCATCATCGTGGACGAGCCGGAGTTAGGTTTGCACCCGTCCGCGATTGCCGCGCTGGCGGGCATGGTCAAGACGGCTGCGGTACAGACGCAGGTGATTCTTGCCACTCAGTCACCTCGACTGGTTGACGAATTCTCCGCCGACCAAGTCGTGATCGTCGAACGGGACACGGCGAAACCACGAAGCGTCTTCCGTCGTATCGAACCGGCAAAGTTGTCTGATTGGCTGGATCATTACTGTCTGAGTGAACTTTGGGAAAAGAATGTGCTCGGAGGTCAGCCATGATTCGATTGCACATTACCGTTGAGGGTCAGACGGAGCAACGGTTCGTCAAAGACGTGCTTGGTCTCCATCTTGCTGATCACGCGGTCATCGCGGATGCACGCCCGGTCTTGACAAGCAAGGACAGGCGCACCGGAACTGAGTATCGCGGCGGGTTCCGGCGCACAGGTGCCTATGCGACTGTGAAGAGGGATATTTGCGCTTGGATGAAGGCGGATCAGAACTTGGACGCCCGTTTCTCGACGATGTTTGACCTGTACGCGTTACCCAATGACTTTCCTGGTTATGCGGAGGCTGTACGCAAGACAGACCCCTATCGTCGTACGGCGATGCTGGAAACGGCGCTTCAGGCCGACATCAAACGAGAGCTGGATGATCCCCGGTTCTTCCCATATGTCCAACTTCATGAATTCGAGGCGCTTATCTTGGCCGCTCCCGGGCAACTCGACTGGGAGTATATGGAACACACAGCGCAGATTCAGCGTCTCGTGGAGATGGTTGCTCGTAAGGGCGGCAACCCGGAGTTAATTGACAACGGCGCGGCGACGGCTCCATCCAAGCGCATTATCGCTGAGATTCCTGAATACGACGGCAGTAAGGCGACTGTGGGGCCATTGGTCGTTGGCAAGATAGGCATTCCAAGGCTCCGGGAGAAGTGCGTCCATTTCGACGAATGGTTGCAGCGTCTTGAGAAGTTGAACCTCGGTTAGGCGCGGGACAAACAAACACCATGACGGAAATGACAAACATCGCCCGCTGGCAAGCAGCCGAAGAAGGCCAATTCTTCGAACGGAAGTCGGCGCTTGACCGCTCGGGCGGCGCACGCAAGCCGCGCAAGGCGGCGGATATTGCCCGCGATATTGCCGAGACGCTGTGCGCCATGGCGAATGCGGACGGCGGGGAGTTGGTGGTCGGTATCGAGGATGGCGGCGCGGCCACGGGAGTTGCCCTTGCCGAAGACAAGTTGCGCCTGCTGCTCGGCGTGCCGAAGGACCGGAACTATGTGAGCCCGCCCTTGCCGTGTCAGGCCACTCAGGTTGTCGCGCCGGACGGCACTGTCTTTCTCCACTTCGAGGCGGACTGGAGCCCGAATGTGCATTTGCTTTCCGACAGCAAGTGTCTGTTGCGCGTGCGTGACCGCAATGAACCGTTCGACAAGGACAAGGTCAAAGCGCTGAAAGATGCCAAGGCGCAGGGACTCTTCGAGCGGACGTTTCCCGCAGGCGCACGGATGGATGATCTGGACGAGGCGTTGCTGGCCACCTTCGCCGCGACGGCGTCGCCCGGCAGCACGCCGCGCGACGCGCTGGCCCGGTTCCGCCTCTGTGAAGGCCGCAACGGCCACGCCGTCCCCACCCTGGCCGCGCTGCTTCTGTTCGGCAAAGATCCGGGGCGCTGGCATGAGCGGTGCGGAATAGACTTTGTCCGTTGGGAGGGCAAGGAGCGGAAGTCCGGCGCGGAGTTGAACATCACCAAGCGGTTCAGGGTCGAAGCGCCTCTGGCGGTCCTGCTCAACAAGGCTTTCGAGTCAATCAAGCCGTTCATCCGCGAGAGGCAGTATCTGCACGATCTGTTCTTTGTCGAGAAACTGGAATACCCGACCTTTGCCTGGCAGGAGGCCCTCGTGAATGCGGTTGCCCACCGCGACTACAGCATCCGCGGACTGGGCATCGAGGTCTGGATGTTCGATGACCGCATGGAGATCCGCAGCCCCGGACTGCTGCCCTCCCCGGTTTCGCTCGAA
This sequence comes from bacterium, assembly GCA_025360845.1. Classification (GTDB taxonomy): domain Bacteria; phylum Verrucomicrobiota; class Kiritimatiellia; order RFP12; family UBA1067; genus JAHFSX01. Next base: position 17,870 of record JANYBJ010000058.1, on the reverse strand, counting down.
GCGATGACCCGCCGGGCGCACATGCATTGCTCACGGAACCCGCTGATTGTCCGGGTGCTCACCGAAGCGGGATACATGCGTGAACTGGGCGAGGGCGTTCCGCGCATGTTCGAGGCAATGGAGCGGGCCGGTTGTTATCCGCCGCGATTCGAGGCGATCGGCGGAGCGGTGATTCAAGTGACCCTGCGCAACGAGCCGATCTATGACCGTGCCACGCTGGACTGGCTGAAGCAGTTTGCGGATGTGGAATTGTCCGGCGACCAGAAGCGCATGCTGGCCTACGCCCATGCGCATGATGACCGTTTCACCAGCCGCGAGTACCAGAAGGTTATCGAGACGGATATCTACGGGGCCTCGAATGCGATCAAGGACATGATCCGGAAGGGGGCGGTACGCTCCACCGACAAAGGCAGCCGAGTGTATGAGGTCAAGGAGCCTCTGCTGAGTCGGACGGACATGCCGGAAGTGCTTATCCAACTCCTGCCCATGCTTCAGCGCAAGGGGAGCCTGACGAATGGCGACGTTCGGAAGGTCTGCAACATGAGCCGGATTTCGGCTGTGCGTCTCTTGAATGAACTGGTTGCGGCAGAGTGGCTTAAGGGGACGGGCAAACGCGGTGCCGGCGCACTGTATTCACCCGGCCCCGGCCTATTGCATCAGGCTCAAATTAGCTCCAATAATCGCGAGGCTGATACAATGACCCATGAGACTGATACAATGAACCCGAAAGACTAGCCATGGCGACGCATGACATCATTGACAATCAGAACGAGAAGCTGGTCGACCACCTGAACAATATTCTCGGCACAACCGAGCGTGCCCGCTTTGCGGTCGGCTATCTGTTTCTCTCGGGGCTCACAAGCGTGGCGAAGCGGCTCCTGAACGTGAAGGAGCTGCGGCTCCTGATCGGCAACACGACCAACAAAGAGACGGTCGAGCTGTTGGCCGAAGGGTACCGGCGGCTTGATCTGGCGGCCGAGGAGCTTGAGCGGCAGGCCTATCCGAAACGGACAGAGGCGGCGAAGATGGCCGAGGAGACGGCGGGGAATCTCCGCAACGCTGTTGAATGGATGGATCAGACGGATGAGGGGCAAGAGCTGGTTGTCGGGCTGATCCGCATGATCGAGGAGAAGCGGCTGAAGGTGCGCGTGTTCACGAAAGGCCGGCTCCACGCCAAAGCGTACATCTGTGATTACGGCAGGGTGTTCGATCTGGTCGGGAAAGAGATTCCGCGACACGAAAAAGGGATCGCCGTGGTCGGCTCGTCTAACCTTACGCTGGCGGGGCTGACGCACAACACGGAGTTGAACGTCGTGGTGCAGGGCAACCAGAACCACGCGGAACTGGTCCGCTGGTTCGATGAGCTTTGGAAAGAGGGGCAGGATTTCGACGAGGCCTTGATGGCCGAACTCAAGGCGTCCTGGGCGGGCGCGGAGGTCCGCCCGTACGACATTTACATGAAGACGCTCTATGCCCTCGTGCGCGACCGGCTGGAGAACGAGGACGATCAGGAGTTGCTTTGGGACGATGAGATTTTCCGGAGACTGGCGAGCTTTCAGAAGGTGGCGGTGCGGCAGGCCGTGCAGATGATGCGGGATTATGGCGGCGCGTTCGTGTCGGACGTGGTGGGGTTGGGCAAGAGCTATATCGGCGCGGCGATCACCAAGCATTTCGAGCGAACCGACCATGCCCGCCCGCTGATCCTGTGTCCGGCTCCTCTGGTGGATATGTGGGAGCGGTATAACGAGGTTTACCAGCTTAACGCCCGTGTGCTTTCAATCGGCTTCCTGCGGGAAGATGACGATGCCGGAGCCGCCAAACTCCTGAACGACATCAAATACAAAGACCGCGATTTCGTGCTGATAGACGAAAGCCACAATCTGCGCCATCCGGATACGCAGCGGTACAAGGTGGTGCAGGCCTTCCTTTCGACCGGGCGGCGGTGCTGCCTGCTGACGGCCACGCCGCGGAACCGGAGCGCGTGGGACGTGTACCATCAGCTCAAGTTATTTCATCAGGACGACCGGACGGATTTGCCGGTCGATCCGCCCAATCTCAAGGAATACTTCAAACGGGTTGAAAAGGGTGACCGCAAGCTGCCCGATCTGCTCGCGAATATCCTGGTCCGCCGGACGCGCCAGCATATCCTGCGCTGGTACGGGTTTGATGCCGAGACGCATGAGCCGGTCGACCCCAGCCGCTTTCAAGAATATGTGACCGGCAAGCGCAAGGCCTACGTGTTTGTCGGCGGCAAGCACCAGTTCTTTCCGAAGCGCGAGTTGGAAACCATCGAGTACAGCATTGAGGATACCTATCAGGGATTGTATCAGGAGCTGCGCGGATATCTCGGCAAACCCCGCAAGGGAAAACCGGTCAAAACGAGTTCTGACGGCGAACTGACGTATGCGCGATACGGGCTCTGGCACTATGTTCATGCGGACAAACAGAAAAAGGAGCCGTATGTCAGCCTCCAGCGGGCCGGGGCGAACCTGCGCGGACTGATGCGCGTCTTGCTGTTCAAACGGTTCGAGTCCAGCGTTTACGCCTTTCGGGAAACCGTCAAAAGGCTCCTCAAGATCCATCAGGCCTTCATCGCCTCGTTGGACGATGGCGTTGTTCCGGCGGGCGAGGACGCGCAAGCCATCCTTTACGAAAGTGATGTTCTGGATGAGTGCGATCTCGTTGAAGCGCTCCGCAACGTGTCGAAACGGTACGATGTGGCCGATTTTGACCTGAAGGCGTTACGGCACGATATCGGGCATGATGTCGAACTGCTCCAGAAGGTCTTGAAACTGGTCTCTCCGATCACGCCGGATAAAGACGCGAAACTTCAGACTCTGGTCGCGCGGCTGTCCGGCAAGCAGTTGAAGGGGGCGAAAGTCCTTATTTTCACACAGTATGCCGACACGGCGAAATATCTGTTTGCCAACTTGAACCCCGATGGCAAGTATCCCGATATCGAGGTTATCTTCAGCGGGGACAAGAGCAAGGAGCGCGTGGTCGGCCGGTTCGCGCCCAAGGCGAACCCGGAATATCGCTTCGTCAACGATGAAGCGGAGTTGAGCACGGTGATCGCCACCGATGTGCTTGCCGAAGGCCTGAATCTTCAGGATTGCGACAACATCATCAACTATGATCTGCATTGGAACCCGGTCCGGCTGATTCAACGTTTCGGGCGCATTGACCGTATCGGATCAGACCATGAGCGGATTTTCGGGTTCAACTTTTTGCCGGAGACCAAGCTGGACAAGAATCTCGGCTTGAGGGATATCCTGCATCAACGCATTCAGGAGATTCACGACACCATCGGAGAAGACTCGGAGATTTTAGATCAGACGGAGACGTTGAATGCCGAAGCCATGTATGCGATTTATGAGACGCGCGGCGGCGCTCCCGTGCAATTGGACCTGTGGGGCGGGGCCGAGGATGAGTTTCTCGATCTGAACGAGGCCGAGGAAATGTTGCGGCAGTTGAAGAAGGACAACCCGTCCGAGTATGAACGGATCGCCAGACTGCGGGACGGCATCCGGACGGCCCGGCCCTCCTTGAACCGGGGCTTTTATGTGTTCTGCCAGGCGGGTCGGTTCCAACAGTTGTTCCTGCTGGATGAAAAGGGTGAGGTCGTCTCCCGCGACGTTCAAAAAGCCGTGGGTGCAGTCAAATGCGCTCCTGACGCCAAAGCGGCACCTTTGCCGCAATGCTATAACCAATCGATTCAGGCGATACAACGTCTGTTCGCGGAAGAGGTTCGGCATCGTGAGTCTGAGCGTTCCTTTACGGCAAACCTGACCCACGGCCAGCTCTACGTCCTGCGGAAACTGCGGATGTTGTTTGAGGCCACGCAAGACGAAGATGTCCGGCAGAACGTGAACGTATTGGAAAAGGTTTTCAGAGGCACATTGACGGGCGCGGTCAAACGCGAACTGAATCAGTTACGGCGCAACGGGGTGACCGGAGAATGCCTGTTGAAGCGGTTGTCGGACATCTACTACCAGCACAATCTCAAAGACGCGGCCGCGCAACGCAGTCTTCAGATGGGAGACCGGCCCATCCCACGGATCATTTGCAGCGAAGCGCTTGTATGACAGGCTCGACAACATTTCGATTTATGTATGAACGCAATCCTTTGCCATATTTTAAAGGTGTCGGCGCATGGATTTCCTGTACAACGAAGGGCGTGAACTTGGTATAGTGTGGCCTAATGAATGTACTGGGGGATGAACAAAAAACGGTGCGGCTGACACTTGTGATTCCGGTTTATAAGGAACACCGGCGGATGGAGGATTCGCTGCGGAGCATCGCGTCGTTTGTGGCTACGACTGAGGAGGTGGCTGTCGATGCGATCTTTGTCGATGACGGCTCGCCCGACAACACCTCGGAGATCATCAACGCGTTCATTACCGATCGCGATGACCCGGCCCTGCGGCTGCTCCGGTATCCGGTGAACCAGGGTAAGGGATATGCGGTCAAGACCGGCGTGCTGGCGGCAGAGGGGGATTTGATCCTGATGTCTGACGCGGATCTCTCGACACCGCTGGCGGACTGGTCCAAGCTGAAGTCCGCGATCGATGCGGGCGCGGACGTCGCGTGCGGCTCGCGTGCGGTTCGCGGCGCGCATATCGGCAAGCCCCCGCCGCTGCATCGCAGGCTGTTGAGCCGGCTCTTCAATCTGCTTGTGCGGGCAGCGGGAGTGCATGGCATCCGCGACACGCAATGCGGGTTCAAACTCTTCCGCGCGGAGACGGCCAAAAAGGTTTTCGGACAGATGCGGACCAAACGGTTCGCCTTCGATGTCGAGCTGATCGCCTTGGCACGCGATCTGGGATACCGGGTGGCCGAGGTGCCGGTGAACTGGGACTACTGCGGGCACTCGACGGTGAGGATCTTTTCCAGCGGCGGCCGCATGTTGTTCGACGTGTTTATGCTGGCGTTGCGGCGCAAGGTGTTCGGCAAGCACAAGAGCTGACGGGAGCGTGGATACTCATGAGAAGAGGCCTTTGGACCCTTGGACTAGTGGTGTGTCAGGTCGTTTGTGCCGCAGGCGTCATTGAGTCGGAAAAGACGTTGCCGCTTGTGCAGGACGTGGATGTCGTGGTCGTTGGCGGTTCCTCGGGCGCGGTCGCGGCCGCATGCAGGGCGGCTAAGGAAGGGGCCAAGGTGTTTCTGGTCGCGCCGCGTCCGTACCTGGGCGAGGACGTGGCGGGCAAGTTGCGGCTGCGGGGCGAAGAGGGGGAGGACTCTCGGTGCGACATGGGCAAGCGCATGTTCACAGGGGTGCCGGACCGGACGACGCCGTTGAATGTGAAAAAGACGCTGGACGAGGCTTTGCTGAACGCGAAGATCCCGTTCCTGACCGGAGCGCACGCGACCGAGCCGCTGTTCGATGCGGCAGGAAAACTGTCGGGGGTGGTGATCGCGGACCGCAGCGGCAGGCAGGTGATCAAGGCCAAGGTGGTGCTCGACGGGCAATAGGAGTTTATGTGAATATAAAGATAATGTCGGTGGCGATGACGGCTTTCCTCGGATACGTGGCGTGGGCGTCTGCCGGTGAGGGTTGGCTTTCCGGCGTGGACACGTGGGGCGGCCGCAAAGCGCAGCCCGCGGTCGTGAATCCGGATGTGCGGTCGCCGCTGCAGAGCGTGGTGTCGCTGCGCGGCGAGTGGGAGTTCGTCACGCAGGGCGTCGCGCCGTTGCGTCATCCGGGCTGGAACGCCTTTTATGACAAGCCTTGGCCAGGGTCGCGAAAGATTACGGTGCCGGGCTGCTGGGAAGCGCAGGGTGTCGGGGTCCCAGGGCACAGCACCACGTGGGACTGCAAATGGGACCACGGGCCAAGGGAACTGCGGAACGTTTATATGGGCGAGGCGTGGTACCGCAAAACCGTCGATATCCCTGCCGCATGGCAGGGCAAGCGGGTCTGGCTGAAAGTCGGCGGCGTGCGTTCCCAGGGCTGGTTCTGGGTCAACGGCAAAACGGTCGCTTGGGTTGACACCTACTGCGGCAGCTATAAGTACGACATCACTGACCTTGTTCAGGCGGGAACACAGGCGGTCGTGGTGGCGGCGGTGAACAACAGCATCCCCAGCCGCAAGGGACAGATGATCAGCACGCATCTGTTCGGCGGTCTCTACCGCGACGTGGAACTCGAAGCCACGCCGGATGCGCGGATCGACGACGCGTGGGTGCGCGGCGACTTCGACAAACAGACCGCCGAGATCCATGCGACCGTGGCCATCGCGACCGCTGAAGGAGCGCTCAAACATCCGGTGTTAAAGGTGGCGATCCGGGCGGCTCTGGAGGGCGAGCGTCCCCGCGAGCCGTCGGGCGCGGCTCGGGTCGAGCCTGCGCCACAGTCAGGGAGCGTGCCGATCACATTCGCGGATGGCAAGCAGAGCACGGAGGTGATTTGCCGTATCCCGTTGAATCCCTGCCGCCCGTGGTCGCCGGAGACACCGAATCTCTATGTGGCGGAGATCACGCTGTGCGACGGCGAGACGCCGGTCCACGGCTGTACGGAGCGGTTCGGCGTGCGGAAGATCGAGGTTCGCGGCGACCGCTTTTTCCTGAACAACAAGCCCTTTTTTGTGCGCGGCTTCGGCGATGATTTCGTATATCCGTTGACGATGGTCTCGCCCGCTTCCAAAGCGGAGCACCTCAAGCATCTCAAAATCGCCCGCGCTGCCGGGTTCAACTACGTCCGTCTGCACACGCACTGCGAACTGCCGGAATATTTCGAGGCTGCGGACGAAGCGGGCATCATGATCCAGCCCGAGTTGCCTTATTACGGCGACTATCCGACTGAGGCGTTCACGTTCGACCCGATGCGGGACCTGACCGAGCTTTATCAGCACTACCGCCGGTACGTCTCGTTCACGACCTACTGCACGGGAAACGAGGGTCTCCTCGGGAAGCCGTTGGACAAGGAGATCTACAAACTGGCCAAGCGGCTCGATCCCGACCGTCTGATGCTCCATCAGGACGGAAATTATAACACGGCAGAGAACTCTGATTTCCGCAACGGTCCGATCGACGTGTGGGAGCCGGGAAGTTTCAAGTGCGATGCGCCCTTTGTCGCGCACGAGTATCTGAATCTGTGTGTCAAGCAGGACCCGCGCTTGGAAGGACGTTTTACGGGGCCGTGGATGCCGCCCGTCACGCTGGCGGCGCGCGACGGAAGGCTGGCGGAGGCGGGCCTGAACCGCTCGTGGGGCGACGCCTGTCAGGATGCGGCGCACGCGCTGCAGCGCTGTTACCAGAAGCGCGGGGTCGAGTCGGCCCGCATGGACCCGGCCTGTGACGGCTATGATTTCTGGACCATCGTCGATGTGGTGGTTCAGCAAGGGAACACCTACAGCGCCCAAGGGCTGTTCAACGCGTTCTGGGAGGCACGGAGCAACGGATCGACACCCGAGGCCTTCCGCCTGTTCAACGGGCCGACCACGCTGTTGCTCAAGACCGATCCGGCCGCTCGGATCGCTGTCGTCGGGGAGACCGTGAAAGCCGGCTTCTGGATTTCGCATTACGGCAACGAGCCTTTGGCGAAGGCGCGGCTCGACTGGACGCTGCGTGCGGGTGATACCGTGCTCGCCCGAGGCGAGTGCGACGGCGGCGACGTTGAACTGGGGAGCACACGCCTGTTTGCCGAAGCGGCGATTGTCGTGCCGAATGTCGCGAAACCAGTCCAAACCAGACTTGATGTTCAGCTAGTGGAGGGCGAGCGTCCTCGCGAGCCGCGGGTCCATAACACATGGGATTTATGGGTCTTCCCCAAGCGTGAGATACAGGACGGGAACGGCATCGCCGTTTCGAAGGGGCTGATGCCGGCGCTGGAAAAACTTTACGAGGGGCTCGCCGCGGCAGGTTCACCCGAAGCGGATAAAGCGGCGCTGCTGATCTCGCGGATCGGCTCGCCTGATGTCGGCCCCGCGCTCGCGGCGGGCAAGCGAGTCATTTTGATCAACGGCACGGAGGGCAAGCCGAATGTCAATCTGGGCTGGTGGTCCATGGGTAGCCAGGTGGGAACGGCGTTCGCCAAGCACCCCGCGCTCGGGGAGTTCCCGCATGACGGGTGTCTCTCGCCGCTGGCGTTCCGCATTCTGAAACAGGGGTTGGGGTTGCCGTTCAGCGGAATGCTTCCGGCTGAGATGATGGTGGTCGGCGAGGGACTCAACGGCTATTTCCTCTATGCGGGCGAGGCGCGGGTCGATGCAGGGCGCGCGCTGATGACGTTCGGGCTGGATGTGCTTTCCGGCACTCCAGAGGGTACCTGTCTGTTGGACGGGATGATCCGGTATGCGCGTTCAGACGCGTTCAACCCCAAGGGCGCTGTCAAGCTTATGACAGGGGCGCTGAATGGCTGGCAAGAGACGGTCAAAGCGGGCGATAGCGGATATGACGGTCTGCCGTTGGGCGTGAACCAGCTCGATGTGGCCAGGGCGACGGCGGGCAAGAATGAGCTGGTCTGGAAAACGCGGCCGGTTCCTGAAGACGTGCGGGCCAAGCCGCAGTATACAGTGGCTTGGCAAGGCGGCATGGGATACTTCGCGGAGCCGCAGGGAAGTTTTGCGCTCTATGTGAACGACGAAATGATGTTCGATATTCCAGTCATCAGCGAGCGCGATGCGGAGTGGTTCAATGCGGACAAGACGGCGAGCCTGAAGTACGTGCGCGACACCGCGACCTTGGAATACGGGACGTTCACACTGACACTGCCGTCGTCAAAGGTGACGCCGGGAAAACCGCTGCAACTGAAAATCGTCGGCAGCGACTCGAACAGCCGCCGCTGGTTCGGCGTTTTCCAGACATGGTAGGAGGCACCGCGTATTCATGACTGCGATCGCGATTGCCGGACGCGGCGAGAACGGTTTCTTTATGACAGCCCGCTCGTTTGCTGAAATCCCCGATACCCTTCTTGACGTCGGGTCAAGCATGTGGTTTCATTGGAGCGTGTTCAGTTATGAAAGGATGAGTCAAATGCATAAGTTCACCGTTTCGGAATGCTCTTCTGTTACAAGACGCCACGCGCTTAAAGCCGCCGTGCTTTTCGGCGCCGGACTGCTGTTCGGCGTTTCGGCTTCGGCCGCGCCGGCGCCGCACCCGGACACGACCGGCTGGAAGGATCTCATAGCGTCGGATCTGTCGAACGTCGACATGCCTGCGGGAAGTTGGGAGATGATGAAGGACGGCGTTCTTGTGGCGAAGACGCACAACACGATTTGGACGAAAGCGTCGTATGACAATTTCATCCTGGACCTGGAGTTCAAGGTCGCGAAAGAGTCGAACAGCGGTGTCTTTTTGCGATCGGGCAACACGAAGGATGATTTGGCCGCGCTCGAGGTGCAGGTCCATGAAGCCGAGGACGGCGCGCTTTACGGCATGGTAGGCGCGATCTACAACGCGCAGCCGCCGGCGAAGAAGATGCAGAAGCCGGTTGGCGAGTGGAACCACTTTACGATCACCTGCAACGACAATAAAATGTCGCTGGTCTTCAACGGCGAAGAGGTTTGGAACATCGACCTGAACAACTGGAAAGAGCCGAATCAGAACCCTGACGGCACGAAGAACAAGTTCGCCACGGCGCTGAAGGATTTTTCCCGCAAAGGCCCCCTCGGGCTGCAGGGTCTGCATGGCAAGGCCGAGGCCCCCGTCTGGTATCGCAACATCAAGATCAAAGAAATCAAATAACCCCGGTAAAAAGAGAAAACATCAACTTTATTTTGTCGCTGCAAGAACCATGTTGACAAAATCAAGAAAAGTGTCATTATGGAGCCCGGTCTTTTTGACTGAGAGGGTTTTTGCATGTTTGTGCATATCACAGGTACAGGCTCGTACTTGCCGGAGCGGGTTGTCACTAACCAGGAACTGGCGGTCAAGCTTGATACGACTGACGAGTGGATTTATTCGCATACCGGGATCCGCAGCCGACATATCGGCGCGGACAATGAGACCACCTCGGCGATGGCCGCGCATGCGGCGCGTGCCGCGATCAAATCGGCAGGGCTGACGCCGGATCAGATCGGCCTCATCATTGTGGCCACATCGACTTCGGATTATCAGGCTTTTCCCTCGACGGCCTGCCTGGTGCAGGCGGCGCTGGGCGCGACGAACGCGGCCGCTTTCGACTTGCAGGCGGCGTGTACGGGTTTCATTTACGCCTTGGAGGCGGCCCGCGGCATGATGCAGGTCAACCCGTGCCCGACGCTGGTGATCGGCGCGGAGATGATGTCGCGTATCGTGGACTGGACGGACCGTAACTCGTGTATCCTCTTCGGCGATGCCGCGGGAGCGGTCGTGCTGGAGGCGAGCGAGGTTCCGGGCGGCATCTGGCATACGATCCTCAAAGCCGACGGTACCGGTGCGCCGTTGATTTACCGTGAGGGCGGGTCGCGCGACCTCGCGACCGGGCCTTGGATGCAGCACACGTTGCAGATGAAGGGCCGGGCGGTGTTCAACTTCGCGGTTAAAGTCTTCGACGAGGTTTTGTGCGGTCTGTTGAAGCGCTCGGGGTACACGTTCGGCGATTTGTCCTGTGTGATTCCGCATCAGGCCAACGCGCGCATCGTCGAGGCGGTCGCGCGGCGCATGGAGGTGCCGCTGGCGACGTTCCACATGAACATGGAGACGACCGGCAACACGTCGGCTGCATCGATCCCCGTCGCTCTTGACGCCGCCGTTCGTGCGGGAAAGGTCAAGGACGACGATTTGATGGCGATGGTCGGTTTCGGTGCGGGGCTGACCTACGGTGGCATTCTCATGAGATGGCGGGGTAAGGCCGGAAAGCCCAAGGCTGTTGCGCCCGGTGTGCAAGATTCGAAAACAACCAGAAACTGAAAAGGAGTAGTACACAGCGTATGAGCAACAAGACGAAAGTTTTTGTGACAGGACTGGGCGTGATCTCGCCGGTCGGCAATACGGTTGACGAGATGTGGACGAGCATACGCAATGGTGTGAGCGGCGTCGGTCGCATCACCCGGTTCGACGCCTCCCGCGTGGACGCCAAGATCGCCGCCGAAGTGAAGAATTTCGATGTTTCGAAGTACATCGACCCCAAAGAGGCGCGCCGCATGGCGCTTTTCACCCAATTCGCTTTGGCCGCCGCCAAGCAGGCGTGGCAGGATGCGGGTCTGACCGAAGGCAGCGTCGACCCTGACCGTGTAGCCGTGATGCTCGGCAACGGCATCGGCGGCACCGAGGTGGATGATGAGGGGTATAAAATTCTATTTGAACGCGGGCCGGGCCGGCTCTCGCCCATGATGATTCCCAAACTCATCGCCAATGAGGCCGCCGGTAATATCTCCATCGCTCTCAAGGCCAAGGGGGCCGCGCTCACCGTGGTGACCGCCTGCGCGTCGGGCACCGACGCGATCGGCCTGGGCATGGACATGATCCGCGCCGGACGCGCGGACGTCGTGATCGCCGGCGGCACCGAAGCGACGGTCACCGAATATTGCATCGGCGGTTTCTGCGCCATGAAAGCGCTGAGCACCAAGCGCAATGACACGCCCGAGCAGGCCTGCCGCCCCTTCGACAAGGACCGCGACGGCTTTATCATGGGCGAGGGCGCCGCCATCTTGATCCTCGAATCCGAAGACCACGCCCGGGCCCGCAACGCCCGCGTGTATGCCGAGATCGCAGGGTATGGGGCCACGGGTGACGCTTACCATGTGGCTGCGCCTGACCCCGAAGCCTCGGGCGCAATCCGGGCGATCACGCTGGCAATGAAGGACTCCGGGCTCGCGCTGGACCAGGTCGATTACATCAACGCCCACGGCACCTCCACGCCGCTCAACGACCCCATGGAGACCAAGGCGGTCAAGGCGGTCTTCGGTGACCACGCACGCAAACTCAAGATGTCCTCCACGAAGAGCATGACCGGCCATCTGTTGGGTGCGGCCGGAGCGATTGAGGCGCTGATCTGCACGCTGGCGATCCGCGACGGGTTCTATCCGCCGACGATCAACTACACGACTCCTGATCCCGAGTGCGATTTGGATGTCGTGCCGAACAAGGGCGTCGAAGGCCCTATCCGCGCGGCGGTCTCGACCTCGCTCGGGTTCGGCGGGCACAACGGCGTGTTAGTCATTAAAGCGGTGTAATTCGAACCCTCGCGCACGCTTCGCCGTGCGCAGCAGAAAAAGACAGGTGATAGAGATGAGCGAAGAGAAAGTTCTGCCGAAACAGATGGTCGAGGATGGAAAAGGGTACGACGGACCGGCCGAGGATCTTCTGCCGCACCGCAAACCCTTTCTGTTCTTGGACAAACTGCTGTATTCGGACCAGAAGCGGTACGTCGGCGAGATGACCTATGGAGAGGATATGTGGTTCTTCAAGGGACATTTTCCGGAATACCCGGTGGTCCCCGGCGTGATCCTGATCGAGACGCTGGCCCAGTGCGGCGGCGCGGGTCTCGTTGCCTCCGGCATTGTCAGGAACGGCCTGTTCCTGCTGATCGGCGTCGACAACGCGAAGTTCCGCCGTCAGGTCCGCCCGAATGACAAAGTCCGCATGGAAGTCGAGAACACGAAGATCGGTTCGCGTATGGTCAAGCAGCACGGCAAGGCGTATGTGGGCGATGAACTGGCCGTGGAAGCCGACTTCATGTGCGTGCTGGGGCCAGGCAAATAGTGATGAAACCGCCGCGCGTGATAGGTGGTGTGTGCCTTTCGGTCAACCCGAAAGGATGCATGGCCGCGGTGCGCAAATGGATCAGCGACGAGAAGACGAAACCCGCATTCTCGTCCGGTCCAAAATCGGTTCTGGTGCTGGGCTGTTCCGGCGGCTACGGATTGGCGGCCCGAGTGGTCGCGGCTTTCGGAGCCGGCGCCCAGACGTTTGGCGTCTCCTTCGAGCGGCCCCCGACGGTGAAGCGCCGCGGAACCCCGGGGTGGTACAACAACCTCGCTTTCGATTCGGTCGCCGCCGAGTCAGAGCTGTTCGCCGAGACGCTGGTGGCTGACGCCTTTCTTGACGAGACGCGCCAGGCGGTCATCACCCGCGCCCGCGAGCGGGGCATGCCTCCCTTCGACCTGGTGGTCTACAGCCTCGCCGCGCCGCAGCGGACGGAGCCCGCGACGGGCGTCACCTACCGCTCCGCCATCAAGCCGATCGGCCACGCGCTGACCGGGCAGACGCTGGATGTCGCCTCCGGAGTTCTTTAATCGGACGCCTGCTTGAGCCGTTGAGCGGCAAGGCGTACGTCTCCGTCAACAAGGCGCTCATCACGCGCGCCAGCGCAGTGATTCCCGTGATGTCGGTCTACGTGTGCGCCATGTACAAGGTGATGAAAGCCAAGGGGCTTCATGAGGGGTGCCTCGAGCAAATGGACCGCTTGTTCCGCGACCGCTTATACGCCGGAGGGGAGGTGGCCGTGGACGGGGCCGGGCGCATCCGCCTCGACGACTGGGAACTGCGTCCTGACGTGCAGGCGGAGATCGAGACGATCCTGTCGCGTGTCACGCCCGAGAATTTGGCGGAGCTGACCGATACGGCCGGCTGCCGCAGCGACCTGATGGGCCTCTACGGATTTTGATCATGGAGTCCGCAATCACCCGCATGCGTTCCGATGAGGAGACCGACTTCCTCGCGCTGACGCATGCGTTCTGCAATGGTAAAGGCACCGGTATTACTTGAGTCGCGGAAATTTCGGTAGTACTGGTCAAGGCCGGCAAAAGCATCGAAGTAAATCATGCTATAGTCCGTTCCAAACTGACCCGCGTATACGGGTTGATCAAACATGTAAAACCAATTATATTTTTGAATCGAGCATTGTCAAACCACATATCGCTGTGTCTAGTGTAGTGTCCCTTAAATGGCTATACACATGACAATCACCTTAAACCGGTTTTTTTGACAGGTTTGACAGGATTTTCAGGACTAAGGAGCTGTTCACAAATAAAGTTTACAAACAACGGAATATTTCATAATCAAACCGCATGATTATTTCGTGTTGATGTAAGTGTTATAAGTGAACAGCTCCTAACTCATTATTCATCCTGTTTCATCCTGCCATCCTGTCAATAGAATTTAAGGTACACTGTCTAGTTATTTGCGGGACACTACACTAGCCGGACTAGCAGAGTAGATTGCTGTGTATTTTTTTGATTCGAGCTCTACCGCTTTGGATGTTTGGTCAACCAGAATTCCGGCCACAATCCCGATTGCGGAATCCAGGCTTTTTTCTCTGTATCCATTTTGGTCCGCATATTCTTCGAATTGAATAGATGTCGTGCATCCGTCCTTTACATAGCTCGCTGGATGGTGCGGAATGATCGCATCACCTACCGCCTTACAGCCCGACAACACAAGCGACGCACTTGCGAGGCTTGTCAGTATTAAAACTTGAGCGGTTCGATTTTTTGGCGCTTGGGGTTCCTGCGGCAAGGAAATGGGAAACAATTCCACTTCGCGTTTTCCGAGAAATCCGTAGCGCTTTGGGCACCACTCATAATTCGGTTAGGGCGTAGGAATCAAGTGTTCAAGCATTCCGTTCATCCTTCATTTCGCCGCCTTCGCTCTTGACTACCCTCGGCCATTCTGGCATCTTTTTGCACCTCAAAGCGCTCTTTCAGGCCGTTCTCAACGGGCGCATGTCCGTGCAGCCCGAAAAGAGTTTTATTAAATCAGCGAGTCTCCTGACCCCGAGGAGAGAGCAACACCATGTCCAAGAAAACTTACAAGATCGCATTGATTGGCGGAGACGGCACGGGACCAGAAGTCGCGGCCGAAGGTGTCAAAGTCGTGCAGGCGGCGGCGGCCAAGTTCGGTTTCCAACTGGAGTTCACGCCGTACGACTTCGGCGCGGAGCGCTATCTGAGAACCGGCGAAACCCTGCCGGATTCGGCCGTCGAGGAGATGAAGAAGTACCACGCCATTTTCCTAGGCGCGATCGGACATCCCGACGTGAAGCCCGGCATTCTTGAACTCGGCATCCTGCTGAAGATGCGCTTTGCCTTGGATCAGTACATCAACCACCGTCCGGTGCGCCTCTTCCCCGGCGTGGAGACGCCGCTCAAGGGCAAGGGGCCCGAGGATATCGACTTCGTCGTCGTCCGCGAGAACAGCGGCGGCATCTACACCGGCCTGGGCGGCGCCACGCGTGTGGGAACGTCGGAGGAGATCGCCACCCAACTGATGGTCTACGACCGCCGCACGGTTGACCGCTGCCTGCGGTACGCCTTCGAGCTCAAGCGCCGCCGCAATGCCGCCAGTGCGAAGTATGCGGCCAAGCCGATCACGCTGGTCCACAAGCGCAACGTGCTGACCCACTGCGGCGACCTCTGGTTCCGCGCCTTCGAGGAGATGGGCGCGGCCGAGTTCCCTGAGCTGAAGCGCGACTACAACCATGTGGACGCCGCCAACATGTGGTTCGTGAAGAACCCCGAGTGGTTCGATGTGGTCGTCACCGAGAATCTGTTCGGCGACATCATCACGGACCTCGGCGCCATGATCCAGGGCGGACTCGGTGTTGCCGCCGGCGGCAACATCAACCCCACGGGGATTTCGATGTTCGAGCCGATGGGCGGCTCCGCGCCCAAGTACACCGGGCTGAATGTCATCAACCCCATTGCCGCGATCGGCGCGGCGGGGATGATGCTCGACACGCTCGGCGAGCGCGCCGCCGCCGCCGCCGTTGAAACCGCCATCCTGACGACGACGCCCAAGATGAAGAGTCAGGCGGCAGGCAAGATGGGGTTCACGACCACCCAGGTCGGCGACCTCGTGGCATCCGCGCTGTAAAGGTTACGGCCACAGGATCGGTTGTCCGGTCACCGGTTTTTTAGGTGAGCACCGACAGGGTCGGCAATCGCACGATGAACGTCGTGCCTTTGCCGTGCTCGGAGCTCAGCGTGATGTCGCCGCTATGCTCGGCCAGGATCGAGCGGGCGATGCTCAGGCCGAGGCCTGTGCCTTTGCCGCGCGGCTTGGTCGTGAAGAACGACTTGAAAACCTTGTCTTGGATCTCCTGCGGAATGCCCTCGCCCGAGTCGCGCACCGCGCAGCGCCAGTAGACGGCGCCTTCTTTTGTGCAGGTGTCGACCGAGATGGCGAGCTCGCGCGCATCGCATGTGGCCATGGCGTCGCAGGCGTTCGCGAAGAGGTTGAGAAAAACCTGCTGGATCTGGTTGCGGTCGCCGAGCACCCAGTGCTTGGCTTTGACCACCGTACACGACACGGCGATGTTGTTGTTACGCATGCGCTGGGCGAGGATGAAGAGCGCGTCGTTGATGGGGTCGAAGAGGTCAACCAGCTTGTGCTGCTCTTTGACGCCGCGCGAGAAGTCGCGCAGGCGCGTCGTGAGGTTCTCCATGGTTGCGGCGGATTCGTTGATGGTCGCGCAGAAGGCCGAGGCGTGCTCGCGCAGTTGGTCGGGCGGCGTGTCGGGCCGGTCGATCACTTTTCTCAACACGGCCGAGGCGAGGATCACGGCGGTCAGAGGGTTGTTGAGGTCGTGGACCACGCCGGCCGCGAGCTCTCCGATGGCGGCCAGGCGCCCCGCGTGGATGAGGTCCGCCTGAAGCTCCTTGAACTTGCGCAGGTCGCGTGAGACGGTGAAGGTCTGGGAGAAGGCGCCTTGGTCGTCGCAGAGCGTCAGCGTGCGAAGTTCTACGGGGATGCGGGTGCCATCTTTAGCCAGGAAGAGGCTCTCGACGCGTTTCTCTCCGGTCTGCTTGACTTCGCGGAACCCGGTCTCAACCGCTTCCATGATCTCGGGCGGGTAGAGTCGGCTGATGTTCAGGGCTCTCAACTCCTCGGCGGTGTAACCGAGCAGGCGCATCGACATGCGGTTGAAGTAGACGATGTTGCCGGCCTCGTCCACGGAGTGGATCATGTCCGGGAAGTCCTCCATCAGCGTGTCGAACAGTCTGACAGTGTCGATCTGCTTGCCGTCGGTCTTAACGATCATCGGGTGATTCTCCTACTAGCCATACAGGATTCCTTTTGCTCTTGGCCAAAAGATTGAATGTACATTACTGATAGAGGTTGTCACTTGTCAATCATACACGGAGTACACGGCGTACCGGATTTGACTGGACGGTCCGACACGCAAGAGTGTACACTATTTCAATGATTTAGATTGGTGTTTATTGTCCCTCAGGGGAATAATCATCAAGGCGATTTTTTTTACGGAAAGGTGAATGATGACAACTCGGAGTACGCGGCATAGTGGTTTCTTGTTGACCCTTTTGGCTGTAGCCGGGATGGGTGGGGCCGCATGTTCTGCGCTGGCGCTGGACGAGACGCTCGTGGCGTCTGGCGCGGCGTGCCGGTATCAGGTGCCGACGAACGGTTCGGACGGCACGAACTGGACCGCGCGGACCTTCAACGATGCGGCGTGGTCCCTCGGTGCCAGCGGGCTGGGGTATGAGAACTCCTCCGGGTATGAGACTCTGTTTGGCACGACGATGGCACCGTCTGGCACGATCGATATCTATGTGCGATTCAGATTTACAGTCCCGGCAGGAAAGAGTTACAGCAGCCTGACGCTGCGGGTCAAGTACGACGACGGCTTCATCGCCTATCTGAACGGCACCGAGGTCGCGCGCGCCAACGCGCCGGCGAATGCCGTGTACAATTCGACCGCCTCCGACCATCCCGATGCCCAAGCCGTCGTTTTCCAAGATTTTGATATCGCATCTTACCTTCCCCAATTGATCACCGGCACGAACGTGCTGGCGGTACACGCGATGAACTCCGGTTCAGGCAGCTCCGATTTCCTGATCCTGCCCGTGCTGGTGGCGGGCCTGCCGGAGGTGGTGACCAACATCGCCGTCAACGAATTCATGGCGCTCAACAGCAAGACGCTCGCGAACTCGCTGGGCAAGTACGACGACTGGATCGAGCTGTACAACCCGAACGCGTCCAGCGTGTCG
>JANYBJ010000323.1 GCA_025360845.1 bacterium | reverse complement strand
CGCCATCGCGGGCCAAGTCCGCATCATCAAAGCCTCCGACGTAACTCACTTCCTCCTGTTCAACGTCACGGGCTTCGCGGTCCAGAGCGGCTATCGCAACATCACGATTTCCTCCATCGGCTACAGCTCGACAAGTCCTTTCGCGGACACCGATCCGGTCATCGTCTTCTTTACCCGCCCGAGCAACGCTGCCGACTACACGGTAGCGTTCCAACTCGCGGGCGAGGCCCCCCTGGGCAGCGCCTCTTACCCGGACGTTTCCCGTTTCCGCCGGTCCTACGCGGTCGGACCCTTGGGCAATGGGTTTGCGGGACCGCCGGTGTGGTCCGCCGCCAAGGTCAAGTTCGGCCTGTCTGCGTTGTCGTTCGTCGCTACGCAATACCTGAACTTTGGCGACCTGCGCGAGTTTGCGTGGATGCACCAGCCCGCCGCCGTCTGGACGATGGAGGGCTGGTTCGCACTAAACAACTTCTCCGCTGACCAAGTGCTCGTCGCTAACGGCTCGGGCACCTCGACAAACGGCTTCTACATCGGAGTCAATTCCAGTCGGCAGATCGTTTTTCAGATGTACAGGTCCGTCGGCGGCTCGAACGTTATTGCTGCGACATCAACCGCGATCTGGCCCAATGACACGAACTACCATCACATCGCCGTGCAGTGGGACGCGACCCTCGGCAGCAACAACCTCGTCGTCTATATCGACGGCGTATCCAGCTTCACGGCCTCCAAGAGCGGTAACGCCCCGAGCACGGACTTCAATACGCAGTATTCAATGGGCGTGGGCAGCTACGGCACTACCGGCGGGCTGATCGGGTACGTGGACGAGGTGCGGATTGTGGGTGGCCCTTGGGTATACACGAGTGCCTTTACCCCGCCGACAACGCCGTTTGCCGTGCCATGATCACCCAAGCCTACCTCGACGCGCTGCGTACCGTCCGGTACGCGGATATGCGCGACCAGATCACGCCGGGCGACGTGTTCGCGCTGCACGATGAGTTTGTCGCGAGTTGGTACGGCCTAAAGATTTGGGGCGTGCAGAAGTTCACCGGCCCTATCGCCCACCTCGGGCTCCTGGCGAAGTGGGGGGATCGGGTTATCGGACTCGAATCCGTTATCCCGTTCGTCCGCATGTCCCCGTTCTCAAACGTCGCCGGCAAGGGCTTTATCTGGCTCCATGTGAACCGGGAGATGTCCGAGCCTGAGCTGGAATTTGCGCTACGCTTCGTCAGCATCGGCGAATACAGTCAGGCCGAAGGCATCCGCGTCGGCATCGACCTTATCGCGTCGGTCGCGGCGGGTCGCGGCGCCAAGGTCCAAACGGATCAAGACCTTACGCACGCCGCCGAATGCGCCAAGTACGTAGACATCACGCGCGCCCAATCGGGCCTCGACTTCGGACACAGCTACGTGCCGACTGAGACGTTTGAACGCATCACGATGACGTATAACGTGACGCCTGTGTGCGTGCTCATGGAGGCATGACTATGACGACTTATCCATCCGGCGATGTGGCCCGCAACTATCAGCGCCAGTATCTCGCCCTATCCGTCTTTCTGGGTTTCGATCTAGTTATCTGGGGGCTGTCAGGTTCCTGGCACACCCAATCATCGATACACGATTGGCAACGGATTGCCGAGCGCTTCCTGGGGGTGCAGCTATGGCTGAACCTGATGATGTGCGTCGGCGTGTACCAGATCGTCACCACAAATCTCCGCCACCACCGTCATATTGGCCTCATACTCGCGACTTCGATATGGACCGCCGTATGGGCGATGTTCGTGATCGTGCCCGGAACCATGCCGCCGGTCGCCTATCTGCCGCTTAGTCACGCGCTGTTTAGCGCTTGGGCGTATGCTGATGAGGTTTACTCAAAAATCAAGTACAACAAAGGGGCCAGTCATGACTTTTTCGCCCGTTGAAATATGGAGCCTACTCGTGTTTGTCGCGTTAGCCATATTCGGCGGTGCGGTAACGTTTGCGCGAGGCTTGGACTTGGACGTGGACTCGCCCGTGAAGATACGATTCTTTGCAGAGCTGTTTCGTCGCTTGTTTATTGCCGCATTCGTCGGCGTGATCATGTACTTCGTCACGCAAGTCTACGGCCCGCAGCCGCCCCTCGCGTGGGTCGTGGCGTCGGTGTCGGGGGTGTTCGCGACGGAGACGCTGGATATTCTTTGGCTTTTCGTAAAAAAGAGGTACGATAGCCTGCTACCGGCGTCCAAGCAATGACCATCGCCCCTCTCTCCAAGGCCCTTCTCCTCGCCGCGCTCGTCGCGGGCGCGGCGGCCGTGGCCGATGAGCCCTCCCCCTACGTCATCGTCAAGCAGGGCGACACCGTCACTTGCCACGAAGCGGGCGGCTGCTTCGTGTTCACCGCCACCGGGATCGCTGCCGTCTTGCGGGGCTCGACATTACAAGGACAACTCGCCTGCCGGCGGATGACCATGAGCGAAAGGGGACAAAAATGGACGCAAATCTAAAAGCCTTCCTGGATATGATCGCGTTTAGTGAGCTGGGGTCTGCGCTGATCGCCCTAAGCGACAACGGCTACAACGTGATCGTCGGTTCGACGCCCGAAAAGCCGATCTTGTTCACCGATTACTCCAATCACCCGATGACGGGGGAATGGGTTGATTTCAATCATGACGGAAAGCAGGAGCCGGGCGAATCCTCGAACGCCGCCGGCCGCTATCAGTTCATGGGCCGCTACTGGCCCGCCTACAAGCAGCAGCTCGCCCTGCCCGACTTCGGCCCCGAGTCACAAGATAGGTGGGCGGTGCAGTTGATCCGGGAATGCCACGCGCTCGACGATGTGCTGACGGGGCATCCGCAGATCGCCATCGCCAAGTGCCGCTCCCGCTGGGCCTCGTTTCCGGGTGCGAGCTATCCGGGGCAGCACGAGAACCCCATGGCGGCGTTGCTGGCGGCGTACTCGGCGGCGGGCGGGACCACGGCATGATTACCGTGTACGTCGCGGCGGTCGTGATTTTGGTGTTCGTGTGCTGGTTGTGCCGTGGGTCGCTTTGAGTAACGAAAGGACGGTGTGTGATGGGACTGTTATCTGATGCGGCGGTCGGCCTGAAGGCCTTTCATTCGGTGGAGGACGTTGCGGCGGACATCAAATCCCGCAACATCTCCGCCCTCAGCGCCAGCGTGAGCGTGCTGCTGGCGCTGGCGCTGCCCTACCTGCACGCGGCGGGAGCGAAGTATGGATTCACGATTGACGCCGAGACGATGGGCTACGTGCACGATACTCTGCTGGGCGCTGCTGGGCTTGTGCTCATGCGCCACCTCAAATCCGGGCCACCCGTGGCGCTGGTCACCGGGGATGGAGCGGCTGGGAACGGAGCTGCGGGCGGAGACGCACAGCCTGCTGCACCAGTGGGAGGCATCGACGCCAACACCCGCGCGGCCGCTGCGGTGTGGGCTGTCAATCA
>JANYBJ010000318.1 GCA_025360845.1 bacterium | reverse complement strand
ATGAAGAAAAGTTGAAGTTTCAGTCAAGCTTTCTTGAGCGATTAAGATTAGGATTATGATTACGATTACGAACGGTTTTTCTTCTCCCAATGTGGGCAAGCCCACAACCCTCACCCCGGCCCTCTCCCAGAGGGCGAGGGTGCAAACAACTTGTTTTTTATTGTGCTTGTTGGTTCGTAAGGCACCTAATCGTAATCGTGCTCTTAATCGTAATCCTGATGCTAACGTTGAAGTCAGGGGGTAGCATGTTGTATCAGCCGACGCAGGACAATATCGGGTTTGTGCGCAAGGTGAGGCGCGGACTGAACGGGCTGGGGCGTTCGAAAAAATGCTGTGTGTGCGGCAAGACGTTTTTCCGGTTCTCCAAATACCGCGGCGGGTGGAAAGCGTTCTCCGCGTACCTGCACAACCAGAAGTGGGTCGGAAGCGACTTTGACCAGTTCTGGTGCCCCTTCTGCCGCTGTCACGACCGGGAGCGGCATCTGCTCCTGTTCTTCGGAAAACTCGATTATTGGAAAAAGATGTCGGGCGCGTCGATCCTGCATTTCGCTCCGGAAAAGCGGCTGGCCAGCCGCATCGAGGCGTGCCGTCCGGCGCGGTATGTGAAGGGCGATCTGGTTCCCGCGAGGGGGGATGTCGAGAGGCTGGACGTGACGGATATCCCGTATGCGGCCGCCGCCTTCGATTGGGTGTTCTGCAACCATGTGTTGGAGCATGTGCCGGACGACGCGAAAGCGCTGCGCGAAATCTACCGCGTGCTCAAGCCAGGAGGGATCGCCATTTTGCAGACTCCCTACGCGTCGGGTTTAGAGAAGACGCTGGAAGACCCGGCGGAGATCGACACCGACGAGAAGCGGATCGAGTTCTACGGTCAGGAGGACCATGTCCGGCTCTACGGGCGCGATCTGTTCGAACGCATCCGTGGGGCAGGGTTCACGTTGCAACTGAAGAAGCACGCGGAGTGTCTGCCCGAGATTGACGCGTCCCGCTTCGGGGTGAATCGCGAAGAGCCGCTCTTTTTGTGCGTGAAGCCCCAAACGGATGTGTGATAAACTGGAGGGCAAACCGGAGTATTCAGATATGATCGTGCCAAGAACCCTCTTCGTAATTCTCGTGTTGGCGAGCGTGAGCATCGCGCCGGCGGCCTCGTTTGCCAAAGAAAAGACCCCCAAAGTCTCCGTGTTGCTGAAGGAGGCCAACGAGCTGATGACGCAGGCGCAAACCGCCTATGTCGACGGCGAATCCAAAAAGGCGATCGAGTTGTACCGCAAGGCGTTGGCGGAAATCGCGCGTGTCGAGGAGGAGCACCCGCGGGAGGTGGCCACGTCCGAGTTCGCGCCTGTGCGCTTCCGCAAGGCGCTGTGCGAAACCGAGGTTGACCGGATCATGCTGGAAGACGTGAATGCCACCGCCCGGACGGTCGCGGTGACCGACACCACGGCGCTCGAAGCCAAGCGGGCGGAACGCAAGAAGGCGGCCGAGACGAACAATGTGCCGGAGGTCACCGTGATGCTCTCTTCCAAGCAGGGCACGAAAGCGGCTCCGGCAGGCGCTCCCGAGGTGGACACCTCGGACGGTAAAGATAAGGCGGATGATCCGGATAAACCCCTCAACATCAAAGCGGAGCTGGACTGGGCCAAGGACATGCTTTCCGTGGACCGGTATGATGATGCGGAAAAGGCCGTGCTCAAAGTGCTCAAGAAGGAACCCGACAACCGCGAGGCGCGTTTTATGATGGCGCTCGCCCGTGTGCAGCAGGGCAAGCACGCCGATGCGGTGGTGGTGATCGATGATCTGTTGGCGGACAATGCCTCCGATGAGCCGACCCTGCTTCTGGCTGCCGGCTCGTACGCGGCGATGGGCAACT
Source organism: bacterium (assembly GCA_025360845.1). Taxonomy (GTDB): domain Bacteria; phylum Verrucomicrobiota; class Kiritimatiellia; order RFP12; family UBA1067; genus JAHFSX01. The sequence goes on along the minus strand of JANYBJ010000318.1, from coordinate 31,431 downwards.
ACGCCAAAGCGATGGACACGTTGGACAAGGCGATGAAGATCAACCCCAAACGTCCCGACGGATATCACAATATGGCATGGCTGTTGCTCGAGATGCAGCCCAAAGAGACCGGCGAGGCGGAGATGTATTACCGCCAGGCCGTGAAGTTGGGCGGCACACGCGACCGCGACCTTGAGCGTCGTTTGGGTATCAAGGCGGAGTAACGCCTGCGTTGACCCTTGTACGCGCTGTTTTTCACAGGATTTTCTGGATTACCTTAAAAAAAACCATCCTGTTTGGGGTCACCGCCCTTGCGCTCGTTATGGGTGTTGTAGCGTGGCGGACGCGTGTCGCATGGGTCACACGGGGTGTGCGCCATGCACTCGACAAGCAAGGTCTCTCGGACGTCACTTTCACGATCGGGGAACTCACGCCGGGGCATATCGCGGTGGAGGATATCCGGGTGGGAGCGCCCGAGCCGGTTCTCGCCATCGATCGGGTGGACGTGCGTTTTTCGCTTCCCGAGGTGCTTCGTCGGCATGTCGAACGCATCACGGTGAGCGGCGTTCGGACGCGGCTGACGGTGGACAACGGCAAGGTCACTTCGCCTGTGTATGAGCGGGTCAGGCCGCTGTTGGCTGCACGGGCAAAGAATGCGCCTGGCGGTGCCGCTGCGAACACAGTGCTCTCGCTGGGATCGGGTTCGCTTCAGGATGCGCAGGTGACTGTGGAGTCGGTGGGTGGCGTTCCGCTGACCACGCTGACGTTCGATGCGGGTTTAATGTCGGAACCGGCTCGACAGAGTCTCGCCCTCCATGGGACGAACCCGCGCCTGGAGGGCGAGCGTCCCCGCGAGCCACCGTCTGACTGCTATCGCGTGTGGGGCGGCGTGCGCGATGCGGATAACGTGAGTCTTCGGGTCGAAGGGGCGGTCAAACCCGACACGGGCGCAATCGCGCTCATGCCCGAAGTGAAGATCAAGAGCGTCGAAAAATTGTTTGATATGGCACGGCTTGCGGCTCCCGTTCAAATGGCGCAGCTTCAGGCCGTTCCGACAAACTGCGCACTGACCGTGCGGGGTGCGTTTGCGGTGGAGTGCTGGACGAACGTCGGGTCCTGTGAGATGAATGCGGAGTTCGGGCGTGGCAGCACCGTTGCCTTTCCCGGCAAGGACGCGTGGGTGAGATTCCAGTCCTTCCGGGTGGAGGCTTCCGGCACGCCTCGCGAGCTGCAATGCCGGCTGAGTGCAGGGGTGTCGGGCTTCAAGGTGGATGGGCAACATCAAGTGTCTCAGGAAGAGGGCCGCATGCTGAGCCTGCGCGGGGCGGCGCGTTTTCTTCAGACGGCAACGAACCAGTGGGTGACCGCGACGCTCGACTCGGATATGCCGGGACGGTCGATGGCGCAGGTGTTGCCGCAGTTCATCCCCCTGATGCGGGTCTTCTTCTCGGATGGCGGCACGCTCCATGTCGCGGCGGATGTGGCGCGGCTGCCGCAGGCGCTGTGGAACGGGGCGGCGAGCTTCAAGGCTGAGGCGTTGAGGTCCTCTGTGCCGCTGACAACAGGCCGCGTAGGCGCGGGAGCGATGCGTGTTTCAGGCACGGTGGCGATCGTCGATGCGAAGCCCGATGTGGTGCGGACTGAAATCAAGCTGGAAGACGGCACCTTTTTTAAGCGCGATCTTTCGCTGCGGGGCGGGGCTGACATGACGTTGACGTGCCTGCCGCCGTACAACTCGGCTTCGGGGGTCTTCAAGGGGCGCGTGAGCGAGTCGGTCGCGCTGCCACAAAGCACGTTGTCATTCCGGGACGGCGCTGTGCCGCTCGAGGGGGAGGCGTGTGTGACGGGGTTGCCTTCCAATCCGGTGTGGCAGGTTTCGTTGCGCGTGCCGGAGTTCGGCGTGTCGTCCACACCGCAGGTTGCGGACGTGCGGGCGACCGTCGGAGCGGCAGCGGCGGTGCGTTACAGCGCGGCGAGCCTGGCGGTCGAGGGTGACGTCTGGGTACGGGATGTCGCGGTCCGGATGGGGCCTGAGAGCAACCGGGTGGGCGAGGCGGGGGTGGGCCGGATCACGGCGCGGGTGAAGGTTCCGGCGTTCAATCCGGCGCTGGTGTCGAATGCGCTTGTGGCGGTGACGCTGAACATGAGCAACGGCTGGGCTGTGGCCGGTTCACTGGCGGCGTTGGAGGATGTGAGGGGAACGGTGCCGCTGACCTGGTCCATCGCAAAGGGGCTGTCGTTTTTGCCGGAGCCAAGCCTGACTTGGCAGCGGCTGGAGGCTCAGGGTCTGAAGGCCGAGCCGGACGCGTTTGCGTTGTCCGCAAGCGGCAGAACGGTGAATGTGCTGTTTGGGGCGCGCGTGGCCGGGAGCAACGTGGGCGTCGCGCTGAAGGCGAGTGTGCCGTTGGACGACCCGCGGCAGATGGCGATCGATGTGACGGTGGCCGAAGCGGAGATTTCGGCGGGTGACGCCTTGGCGGGACTTGTGCGCGATAAAACGAAAGGGGCCGAGTTTTCGGGCCGTGTGGCAGCCGAGGCGCAGGTCCTTTTCTGGGGGACTCACCCGCGTATCGCGGGGCGCGTAAGATTGTTGGACGGGCAGGTGCGAAAGGATAAGTTGGCGGTTGAGGGGCTGTCGGTCGATATGCCTTTTCAAAAGGGGATTTCGTTCAGGACAATAGATCGCCCGGTTGTTTCGTTTATGCGGGCACAAGCGGGGAATGTGCGCTTGGATCAGGGGAGCTTGACTTTTCAATTGACGGAAAAGGAGTTTTTTGTCGACCGCATGGAGGTCGGCTGCTGCAAGGGGAGTTTGAACGCCTACTCGGTGCATCTGAATCTCAAGAATCCCAAGGACGATTTTGTCGTCTATGCGGACCGGATCGACTTGGGAGAGGCGCTGATGATGGTGTTTCCCTTCAAGGGCATGATGCAGGGTGTGCTGTACGGGCGTTTCCCGGTGGGTTTCGATAAAGGACATGTGAAGCTCTCGAACGGGTTCCTCTATTCGTTGCCCGGGCAGCGCGGCAAGCTGAAGCTTGAAGACAGCACGCAGATGGGGTCTTTACTTGATAAGGCCGGCATCAAGGGCGAGGTGCAGGTGCCGCTGGCGAAGGCGCTGAGCGACATGGATTTCAGCACGTTCAAAATGGATCTTGAGCCTGGGCAAGGAGAGGAAGGAACCTTGCGGATCAAGCTGGGCGGCCAATCGAACGACAAGGAGTGGCCCGCGCCGGTGGATCTGAATCTGAATTTGCACGGGCCTTTGGAAGAGCTTCTGAACATGGGGCTGAATGTGTCCCGCAAGTAGATTGCCGGAAGGCTGCGGACCGCACCATCCGGGAAAAGGAGAAACACGAATGAAGAGGGTACGGAGACAGGTTCTGGCAACGGTGTTGCTGGTATCGGTGGCGTCACTGGCAGGCGGGTGTCTGTCGATTAAGACCGAACATGAGATCAAGCCGATCCACATCACGATGGACGTGAATTTGAAGGTCCAGAAGGATCTGGAGAATTTCTTGGATTTGGACAAGTAGCTCAGAGTTGAAAGGGAGAGTACGTTATGAAACGGATGAAGACGATGGTGTGTTTGGCTTTTGCGTTTGTCATCGGTGTTGCCTGCTTGGCGCAGGCGGACGATATGAGCGATGCGCGTGAGCGCCGTAAAGCCCGGCGCGCGCAGGTCGAGCAACTGGTGCAGGCCGGAAGCGTGCAAGAGGGCAATGACGGCTACCTCGTCGCCAAGGATGCGCTGGACGAGGCAAAAGCCGCGCTGGTGAAGGCGGAGAACGCGGACCGCAAGATCGGTTACGACGCGATCGCCAAAGCGAACGGCAAGGCGTCCGAGGAGGTCGGCAAGCAGGCTGCCGCGATCAATAAGGCCCGTCAGGCGAAGAAGTGATGAGAGGGCCGGCAGAAGGGGCGGGTGTCTGAAGCGGGCGCCCGCCTCTTTGACGTTGTTGGCAGAAGCCGAGCCCTCCGCCTTCCCAGTTCCACCTTGAACAGGGGTATGGGCTTTGCTACTTTACGACCTGTGAACGTGAACGACATACCGCGCCGAGTCTGGCTGGAAATCAGCCTCGACACATTGACCGGTAATTACCGCAAGATCGCTGCCGCCGTGGCGCCCGCGAACGTGTTTACCGTGCTTAAAGCCAACGCCTATGGCCTCGGCGGCCTGCCGATCGCCCAGGCGCTCGCCAAAGCAGGCGCGTCCGGCTTCGGGGTGGCGGAACCTTACGAAGCCCTCCAGCTCCTGCCGCTCGGAAAGCCGGTTCAGATCCTCAGCAGCATCCTGCCTGACGAGATCGGGCCCATGGTCGTTGCAGGCGTCATCCTGCCCGTCACCGATTTCCCCACAGCCCGACTCATCAGCGAGGCCGCCGCACGCCTCGGCAAGACCGCCACCGTGCATATCAAGCTCGACACCGGCATGGGCCGGCTCGGTATCCTCGCGAAGGAGGCTCCGCTCGTCATCCGCCATATCCGGCTACTGCCGGGCCTCCATCTCGAAGGGATTTTCTCGCATTTCCCCTTTGCCTACGAGACCGGCTCAGAGCTGACCAACCATCAGATGGACCTTTTCTGCACGATTCTCGATGAACTGGCCGGCCACGGCATCACCTTTGAGAAAAGGCATATCGCCAACAGCGACGCGATCAACAATTTTCCGCGCGCCTGCCGACCGCCGTTCAACTACGTCCGCACCGGCATCAATCTCCACGGCTCCTTTGACTCTGCCGGCAAACGCACCCTGAACGTGAAGCCGATTCTCACTCTCAAGACACGCCTAACCGCCATCCGCACGCTCCCCGCCGGTACGGGTATCGGTTACGGCCACACCTATCGGCTTCACCGCAAGACCCGCGTCGGAACGGTCTCCGCCGGGTACGCGGACGGCCTGCCGCTCGCGCTCTCGAACCGCGGCTATCTGCTCATCCGCGGCAGCCCTTGCCCCGTGCTCGGGCGCATCTCGATGGATTACACCGCGGTCTCGCTCGAAAGTGTCCCCGACGCCCAGATCGGCGACGAGGTGGTCTGCCTCGGCGGCGAAGGCGTCCACGCCCTCACGGTCGAGGACTGGGCCGCGCTCAAAAACACCCACCCTTATGAAATCATCTGCTCGTTCGGCAACCGCGTCGAAAGGCGCTACGTGTGAGAAGGCTGTTTAGGCTGAAGGCCGTAAGCCGGTTAGTGCCTTACAAACCAACAACAGCAATAAAAACAAGTTGTTTTACCACGAAGACACGAAGTGTACGAAGAAACACAAAGCCGGAGGGAGGGAGAAGGCTGTCAGGTGTTTAGGCTGTTAGGCTGTTCAACGCCTAAATTCTCCCTACCTCCTCACAGGTGGTTAGTGTAGTGTCCCTTAAATGGCTATACACGACAGTCACCTTAAATAGATCCTGGCTCACCTTTCTTGCGCCGTAGTGGCGCCGTCAGGCGCTTCAAGCCGACTTTTTCCGCACAACCAACAACCCAACCGTTTGTTATGGTTCCGTTTTGTTCGGGTTAGATTAACACAACCCTAACAAACCGCTCACGTACCGCTCACGTTGCCTTTTCATACTGCTCACAAATCACTTGGTGGAAAGACGGTCAGTTCCGTCTGACAAGTGACTGACAACGGAGGTTAGTGAGCCTTATGAAGAAACTGTTAGTTGGGGTGACTCTGGCGGCCATGACCGCGGCGGTGTTCGCTCAGACCGCGGCTGCGCCGGCGGTTGTGGAGAAAAAGTCGGGCTTGGACGTCGATGCGGGAGTGGACTTGCGTGCCCGCTATGAGTTCAAGGACAACTGGATGAACAAGAACAGCACCGCTGTCAGTCCGGCGTCCGAGGATTACTACCGGATGCGTACCCGCGTGTGGGGCAAAGCCACCTATGGCGAGGATCTGGGCGCCTTCCTCCGTTTGGGCAACGAGTTCCGCGGCTACCGCAACAGCCCCGACAATGACAAGAACAAGTTTCCGGACGAAGTGTTCATCGACAACCTGTACTTCGACTTCAAAAACATCGGCGACCGGGTTGATCTGCGCGTCGGACGGCAGGACATCAAAGAGGGCGCGGGGCGCGTGATCAGCGACGGCACGCCCGGCGACGGTTCGCGCTCGGCTTACTTCAACGCCATTCTGGCGAAGGTCAAGATGCTGGAGAAGAGCGACGTGGACCTGATGGCCACCTACAATCCCTATGAAGACGAGCTGACAATGGGCAACCCGCATGACGTCTGGGATCTGACCAAGATCAGGAGCGGCAGCCCGTATTCCAAAATGGACGAGAAGGGCCTGATGGCCTACGCCCACTACAACGAGATCGAGGACTTCCCGATGGAGTTCTACTGGATCTGGAAACAGGAGACCCGCTTCTTCGACAAGACCAAGCGTTATCCGGGCCGCGACTTCAGCACGGTCGGCACGCGCCTGTCGCCGAAGTTCACCGACAAGCTCTCGGGCGAACTCGAGGCGGCGGCACAGTTCGGCAACGTGGACAGCGCGGACGGTATGCAAGGCCGCGACATCTTCGCCTACATGGGCTATGCGGGTCTGACCTATTCCGAAAAAGAGGTGGTTTGCAAACCCAAGCTGACCGGCGCGCTGCTGTACCTGTCGGGCGACAAGGACAGTTATTACAAGACCAAAGACGGCAGCACGGACAGCGGCTGGAACCCGGTTTTCAACCGCACCGACACGCTCAATCAGATCGGCGCTAACATGTACGACCAATTCCGCTGGTCGAACCTGATCTATCCCCACCTCGAAGCGTCCGTCGAGCCGTATACGAAGAACATCGTCAAGATTCAGACCGGCCCGATGTTCGCGGCGGAGAAAGACAACAACGCGACCAGCGATTATCGCGGCTACTTCACTCAGCTCCGCTACGACTTCCCGCTCCTCAGCAAGATCTTCGGCAAGCGCGGCGATGTGACGGGCGCGGTCGTGGGCGAGGCGTTGTTCTTAGGCGATTATTACAATACCGGCACGAAAGGCGTCAGCGACACGGCCACCTGGCTGCGGTTCGAGCTGAACGCCAAGTTCTAATCCGTTTCTAACGGCAGCTTCATTTCAGTCTAACACACAAAAGGTTGAATAATAACCCAAACAGACATTAAACAGACAGTCCGTTTGTTTATTCACAAAGGAGTAGTGCAATGAGAGTTTCGTTAATCGTAGCAGGACTGGTGGCCGGATGCGCGGTCGCCCAGGCGCAGAACAAATTGGTGCTGGACGGCTCGACTACGGTCGGGCCGATCGCCAAGGCGTTCGCCGAGTCGTACATGCGCCAGAATCCGGGCGTCAATATCACGGTCAGCGAGTCGGGCAGCGGCAACGGCGCCAAGGCTCTGCTGAACGGCACGTGCGACATCGCCAACCTCTCGCGCGATCTGAAGGATACCGAGAAGAAAGCGATGGAGGAGAAGGGCCTGAAGCCGGTCGCCCATGTGGTGGCATACGACGCGCTGCCGGTGATCGTGCATCCGTCGAACAAGGTGAAGGGGCTGACGATCGAGCAGATCCGCGGCATCTTTACCGGTACGATCAAGAACTGGAAAGAGGTGGGCGGTGTTGACCAGGCCATCGTGGTGATCAGCCGCGACACGAACAGCGGCACGTTCGAGTCGTTCAAGGAACTGGTGCTCGGCAAAGACGCCAAGATCATCGATAGCGCGGAGTACACGGGCAGCAACGGCGCCGTGCGCCAGCGCGTGCAGATGACCAAAGGCGCGATCAGTTACGCGGGCCTCGGGTTCGTGGACAAGACGGTCAAGGCTCTGGAGATCAACGGGGTCGCCCCGCGCGCCGAGACCGTGCTCAACAAAACCTACCCGATCTCGCGCTCGCTCTTCATGTTCACGAACGGCGAGCCCGCGGCGGACAGCCTGGCCGCTAAGTTCATCGGACTGAGCCTGACCGACAAGGGCCGGGAGATCATCGAAGAGATCGGCTTCGTGCCGGTTCCCGCAAAGAAGTAGTCAAATGAAGGGTAGCGAACACCTCATCCTGTCGGCGGCCGAGAAGCTTCAGCGTAAAATCCTGGGCCTGCTCGGCCGCTCGCTGCTCTTCGCGGTCACTTCGGTGGCCGCGCTTTCGGTGCTCGCTATCCTCTTTTTCATTGCCCGTGACGCGTGGCCGTTCTTCCGCGATAAAGGCGTGGCCGCGTTTTTCTTTTCAACGGCGTGGTACCCTGCGCATCAGCCGCCGGAGTTCGGGGCCGCCGCGATTTTTGTGGGCAGCCTGCTGGTCACGTTGACGGCCGTCGCGCTGGCCGTGCCGCCGGGCGTGCTCGCGGCCATCTGCATGAGCGACATTCTTCCGTTCAGCGTGAGGCAGGTGCTGAAACCGGTGGTCGAGATGCTGGCCGCCATTCCGTCGGTGGTTTACGGTTTTTTCGCGCTGACGGTCCTGGCCCCGTTCTTGCAGGATTCTGGCAAATGGCTTCCCGGCGGGTTTGAGATATCGAGCGGGGTGAATGCGCTGAACGCCTCGGTGATCCTCGGGGTGATGGCGCTGCCGACCATCGTGAGCGTTTCCGAGGATGCCCTGCAGGCTGCGGGGCGCGAGTTGCGCGAGGGCAGTTACGCGCTGGGCGCCACGCGTGCGGAGACGCTGGTCAAGGTGGTTCTCCCTGCGGCCGTCAGCGGCGTGTTTTCGGCGGTGCTCTTGGGCATCATGCGCGCGATGGGCGAGACCATGGTGGTGTGGATGGCCTCCGGCAATGCGGCGCAGATCCCCAAGCCGTGGTACAACCTGCTCCAGCCGGTGCGGACCCTGACCGCGACGATTGCGGGGGATATGGGCGAGGCCGACCAGATGACCGGCTCGGCGCATTACCATGTGCTCTTCGCCATGGGACTCAGTCTGCTGGTGATCAGTTTCCTCTGCAATCTCGCGGGCGAGTGGATCGTGACGCGCCAGCGCAAACGGCTGAGGGGAGGATGACCCGATGCACATGAGGACGCGTCGTTTCTTGGACCGGGCCTTCACCTCGGCCGCCTGTTTGGCGGTGGGCCTGATGGTGCTCTTCCTGCTCTTTGTGCTGGGGCCGATCTTCGTCAAAGGCGCGGGCGCCTATGTGTTCATGGGAACCGTCGAGCACCGCCGCATGATGCTCGACCAGTTTGACCGCGGCAACGAAGAGCGTGTGACCGCCGAATGGCTGGACGTCCAGCAGGCCCGGCGGCCGGTTTACGAAGCCCTGTCGGCCTTTGAGAAAGAGTTGCCCGGGCTGCCCGCCGCGCGGCGCAAGGAGTTGAAGCCGGCCTTCAAAGCGGTCCGCGAAGGGGTGGCGGAGCTGCTGGGGCCAGAGCCGGGCGAGCCTCTGCCCGCGCTGACGCGCAAGATGTACGGCCAGACGCGCTGGACCAAGGCGCAGGAGAAGTTGAAGGAAATCCGTTTCGAGGAATCGTGGGATTACTCCGCAGGCGCAGGCAGGAAAGTGCTGACGTCCCGCCAGCCGCTGTTCGACGGAACCGCGCTGGCGCCGCTCTTCCCTTTGTTGGAGCGGGACGCCAGAAAACTCCTGCGTCCGCGCCTGACTTTTTATCCAAGGTTCCTGACCGACGTGTCGATCGACGCGCACTTCTTCGGCGGGATCGGCCCGGAAGTGCTGGGGACGATGTATCTGGCTTTGGGCGCGATGCTGATCGCCGTGCCGCTCGGCATCATCGCGGCGATCTATTTTCAGGAGTATGCGAAGGAAGGCCCGGTCATGACGTTTCTGCGCTCGTGCGTGAATACGCTGGCGGGTGTCCCCAGCATCGTGTTCGGCCTGTTCGGGCTGGCGTTTTTCATCAACACGATGCACGTCTCGTCCGGCAAAAGCGTGCTGGCGGGCGCGCTGACTCTGGCGCTGCTGGTGCTTCCGACCGTGATCCGCTCGTCCGAGGAGGCCATTGCGGCGGTGCCGCGCGCCTACAAAGAGGGTGCGATGGCGCTGGGCGCGGGGCCGTGGCGGACGATCCTGACCGTGATCCTGCCGGCCGCGCTGCCGGGCATCCTCACCGGAATCGTGATCAGCATGGGGCGGGCGGCGGGCGAGACGGCGCCGATCATTTTCACGGCCGCGGTCAGCGTGGGCAAGATGATCGGGCCGACCGAGATCGCGTCGCAGCCGACGCCCGCGCTCTCGTGGAACCTGTACAATCTCTGCACCGAGCATGAGGCGGTCAATGAGATCCGCCATGTGCAGTTCGGCATGGCGGCCACGTTGGTTGTGATTGTGTTGGCGTTGAATCTGGTGGCGATCCTGATCCGCGCCCGTGTCGCGAGGCGTTTGAAAGGGTAGGGACGATGACAGATACAGTCAAACAGAATGTCGAGGCGCATGTCGAGGCCAGAGGGTTCTCGGTCTATTACGGTTCGCAGGAGGCCGTGAAGAAGGTGGACTTGGCCATTCCGTCCTGTCAGGTGACGGCCATCATCGGTCCGAGCGGGTGCGGCAAGAGCACCTTCCTGCGCGCGATCAACCGCATGAACGACCTGATTACCGGCTGCCACACGCAGGGGGAACTGTTTTTCGACGGACAAAACGTGTACAGCGGCGACGTGGACACGGCCGTGGTGCGCCGGAGGATCGGCATGGTGTTCCAGAAACCCAACCCGTTCCCGAAGTCGATCTACGACAACGTGGCGTACGGGCCGCGGCTGCACGGCAGCTATTCCCGGCGGCAGCTCGACGCGATTGTGGAGGAGAGCCTCGTCGATGCGGCGCTGTGGGACGAAGTCAAGGACCGGCTGGAAAAGAACGCCCTGGGGCTGTCGGGCGGGCAGGCGCAGCGGTTGTGTCTGGCGCGCGCGCTGGCGGTGAAGCCCGAAATGCTGCTGATGGACGAGCCGACCTCGGCTTTGGATCCGAAGGCGACGGCGCGCATCGAAGAGCTGATCGTGCAGTTGCGGGGGCGGTACACGATCGCGATCGTCACGCACAACATGCAGCAGGCGGCCCGCGTTTCCGACATGACCGCTTTTTTTTACGAGGGAAACCTAGTAGAATTCGATGCGACCAAGGACCTCTTCACGCGGCCAAGGGAGAAGCGGACCGAGGATTACATCACGGGACGGTTCGGTTGACGGCCGGAGAGAGGGTGATAACATGAATGTGATTTTCGCACGCGAGAGTGAGCTGCTGAAAGAGGCCATCCTGCGGTTGGCGGGCGAGGTCGAGTGGCGCCTGGCCGAGGTGCTCCGGGCGACCGGCAACCGGGATAAGGAGGCGCTGCTGTCGTGGATGGAGCTTGATTCGGAGATCGATGAGCGCGAGGTGCTGATCGAGGAGGAGTGTCTCAAAATCCTGGCGCTGCATCAGCCGGTGGCAAAAGACCTGCGGTTTGTCGTGGCGGTGCTCAAAATCAACAACGACCTCGAGCGCATCGGGGATATTGTGGTGAACATCGCCGACCGCGGCGTCCGGCTGACGGCTTTCCCCGTGACCGAGTTTCAGGACAAGCTCCTGCGCATGGGGCGGGTGGCGCGCGAGATGGTGAAAGAGAGCCTCGACTCGCTGATCACCCACGACGTCAAAAAAGCGATTGCGGTCATCGCCCGCGACGACGAGGTGGACCGGCTGAACGTGGAGATCATCCAGGCGGTGATTGCCCGCGCCACACCGGGGAATACGGGTGCGATGACCGAATCGCTGATTCTGATCCATAGCATCGCACGCGACTTGGAGCGGATCGGCGACCACGCGACGAACATTGCCGAGGATGTCGCCTATCTGGTCGATGGAACGATCATCCGGCACAAGAGCCTTCAAGCGAAAGGGGAGAACCAATGGCACACGAAACCCTGCTGATAGTGGAAGACGACGCGGACATCCGGGAACTGATCCGGTACAATATGGAGCGCGAGGGGTATAAGGTGGCGGAGTGCGCCTCTTCCGAGGATGCGCATGACTACTTGGCGCGCAAGCTGCCCGACCTGGTCCTGCTCGATCTGATGCTGCCGGGACTCGACGGCTATGCGTTCTGCCGGTCGATGCGGGCGGAGGAGCGGACTCAGAAGATCCCGATCATCATGGTGACAGCGCGCGACGAGGACGCCGACATCGTGGCCGGGCTCGAAGTGGGCGCGGACGACTACATGACCAAGCCCTTCAGCGCGCGCATCCTGTCGGCCCGCGTGAAGGCGGTGTTGCGGCGGCGGGCGGTCGAGCCCGGCGACAACGCCAAGATCCTTTCGCGCGGCCCCATCGAGATCGACCGCGCGCATCACGCGGTCAAGGTCGACGGTGTCCCGGTGACGCTCACGCTGAGCGAGTTCAAGACGCTCGATCTGTTTATGAAAAGGCCCGGCGTGGTTTTCTCGCGGTACCAGATCGTGGATGCGGTCCATGGCGAGGATTACCCGGTGACCGACCGGTCGGTCGACGTGCAGATCGTGGGGCTGCGGCGCAAGCTCGGCGCGCACAGCGACCTGATTGAAACGGTCCGCGGCGTCGGCTACCGGATGAGAGTGGAGTGAGACTTGAAGGATAAGAAACTTTTTTGGCAGTTTTTCGGCACGCACACCCTGATTCTGTTTGTGGCGGTGGGGTTCGTCTCGTTTTACACGTGGTACTCCAGCCGGAACGCGTTTCACCGGGAGAGTGTGCGCGAGCTGGAGATCCAGTCCCGTTTGCTGGCGGCTCTGTTGCCGCAAGCGGACGGCTCGGTGGACCAGGAGGTGGCCCAGCGTTTTTTTGAGCGGCTGGGCCAGATGGACGAGCATCGGGTGACGGTGATCCTCCCCGACGGCAAGGTGCTGATGGACTCCGGGCTGGACGCCAAGCGGATGGAGTCGCACAAAGACAGACCCGAGGTGGTTGAAGCCCTCCGCTCGGGTCAGGGGATGAGTCAGCGCTACAGCGCCAGCCTGGGGAAGCAGATGTTGTATCTGGCGCAGCGGGTGCCGCGCGAAGGCCCCGCGCAGGCGGTCGTGCGGGTGGCGGTGCCGCTGCGGACGCTGACGCGCGAGATGGACTCGACGGATCAGCTTCTGGTGGTGTTGCTTCTGGTGGTGCTGGGCGCGACGCTGGTCCTCAGTTATGCGGCGGCACTGCGGATCATCGGACCTGTTTCGGATCTGCAAAAGGGGCTGACGCGCATCGGCGACGGCGATCTGTCCTATCGCCTGGAGATTCCGCCGGTGCCGCATTTGGCCGCCCTCGCACGGTCGATCAACCAGACGGCCGACCGGCTGCAAAAGGATATCCGGGCGCTGAACGAAGAGCGCAATCTGCGTACGCTGATCTTGGCCAACATGACGCGCGGGGTGATCGCCATCGATACCAGGCACGTGATCATGGACATCAACGATTCGGCGCTGCAGCTCTTGGATTTGAGCCGCCCTGCGGTCGAGGGCATGCGCATCGGCGAGGTGGCCCGGTATCCCGAATTGTTGCTGCTGATCGACGCGAGCGAGAAAGACGGCGCGCCGGTTGAAAAAGAGATGACGGCGGGGCACGCGGACGAGCTGGTCTTGAATATGCGCGCCACGGCGTTGAAGGATCAGGCGGGACTGCGTCTCGGCACGTTGGTGGTGCTGAGCGACGTGACGCTGCTGCGGCGGCTGGAGACGGTGCGGCAGGACTTTGTGGCCAACGTGTCGCACGAGCTGCGCACGCCGATCACCTCGGTCAAAGGCTTCGCGGAGACGCTGCTCGACGGCGCCATGAATGAGCCGGCGACGGCGGAACGGTTCCTCAAGATCATCGTGCGGCAGGCGAACCAGTTGGAGTCGATCATCCGCGACCTGCTGGACTTGTCGCGGCTGGAGCAGAACACGGCGCAGACCCTGGAGCGGCAGGCGACGCCCGTGGCAGGCGTCCTGAAGAGCGCGATCGAACTCTGCCAGAACCGGGCTGACGAGCGCAAGATTACCCTTTCCCTCTCCTGTACCGAGGGGCTGACCGCCGTGATACATGCGGGGCTGATGGAGCAGGCGGTGGTGAACCTGATCGACAACGCGATCAAATACGGCACGGGCGGCGACCGCGCGGAAGTGTCCGTGGCGGCGGTCAAAGAGGGTGCCTGTGTCCGCATCACGGTGCGCGATTACGGCTGCGGCATTGAGCAAAGGCATCTCGACCGCCTCTTCGAGCGCTTCTACCGCGTGGACAAGGGCCGCAGCCGCGAACTGGGCGGCACCGGCCTGGGCCTGGCGATCGTCAAGCACATCGTGCTGATCCACAACGGCACCGTCAGCGTCGAGAGCGAGCTTGGCAAGGGCACGACCTTCACCGTCCGCCTGCCCGTGTGAATTTCTTCTTCCCCGCCGATTAACACAAGTTTAACCTCGCCGTTATATATCACTCACACACTTCTCCTATTGTTACCGCCGTTCACAGGACACTTTTTCGAGTGCCGTGAAGACAATCATGACAGAACGGCGTCTGGCTTTCCCGCGCTGTTCGTTGCTGTCCGTGTGGGCGGCGATCAGGTGCGGCGGATCCGCACCTAGGCGGAAAGATAACGGAGGAGTGAACAATGAATGGTACAAAACACTTGGTCGTAGGCGGGCTATTTGCCGTCGCGATGGCAGGCGTGGGCATGGCGGCGATACCGGCATCGGTCATCAATGTCAGACCCAGTGATTATTCGGGCGGGTCGATCGCACAAGTGGCTTCTGCGACCTACCGCCTCAGCGGCACACACAACTGGACCTCGAACAACGTCTACAAACTGTGGGGCGTGATTTTGCTCGGGGATGGCGCGACACTGAACATTCAGCCCGGAACGATCATCCGCGGCGTCAATATCGATCGCACAGGAAACATCCTCCGCCCCGGCATGTTGATTTGCGAGCGCGGCTCAAAGATCTATGCGAATGGCACGGCGGCCGCGCCGATCTGTATGACGGACGAGTGGGACAACAACTTCTGGTGGTTCGGCTCAGCGGGGTCGACGGTCCTGCAAGACAATTGGACCTATACCGATGTGGCTGGAGTCAGGAACCCGATCACGGGTGCCTCTTACAACTATGGGGCGATCGGCGACCATCACGGCGCATGGGGCGGTTTCGTCATGTGCGGCAAGGCCTTTGTGAACTGGGACGACCTTAACACGCTGGGCTCAGGAGAGGTTGGTGTTGAGGGGATCGACAGTAATCTTGGCGTAAAGGGTGGCGGCTCGGATGACAACGACTCGAACGGCGAGGTCTCGTATTTCCAAATCCGTTACGGCGGGTATGTGTTGGCGCCCACAAAGGAAATCAACGGATTCACAACGTACGGAGTCGGTCGCGGCACCAAAGTACACCACATCGAGGTCTATAACAACATCGACGACGATTACGAGTGGTTCGGCGGCACCGTCAACGCGAAGTATCTGGTCGCTACAGGTGTCGGCGATGATATCTTCGACAGCGACTGCGGCTTCCGCGGCAAGAACCAGTTCCTTTTAGGCGTCCAGCGCGACATGGGCACCAAAGGTGTCGAGTCCGGCTGCTCTGACAAAGGCATGGAGATGGACGGGTTCGAAGCCAAGCCTGCCGGTGGCGCCTATCTGTACCCTTGTTCCCTCTGGGCGAATGTGACGCTGATCGGCTTAGGGTACACGGACTGCAAATATTATGCCAGTGGTGTTCAGGTCACTCAACACAACCGGAACGTGGGGCTCTCCATGCGCGACAACGCCTCGCCGCGCATCTACAACTCCATCGTCATGGATTTCGGTGCGGCGGCGACGCTCATTGAGAACCGCGCGGGAATCGACTTGACGGGCGACATGAACGTAACCGCTCATTTCACACAGTCACCTTCGAGCTTGCCGGATGTGACCTATAACGGCGGCGCGACGGCCGGGATGGATGCGGCCGCTGTCAAGGAATACCTCTATGGCGATGGCGTCTTGAGAGAGGAAAAAGAGGCCAGTATCCGCGGAACGATCTTCTACAACTGCCTGGGCGGCATTTCCCCTAACTTTGTCGGCCCGATCGGCTCAGGTACGGCTGCAAACTATGACTGGGTTTCGTCATCCTATAAGACCGGCCCTTGGATCTCGACCGGTTTGCGGAGCTATTCCGGGTTCACGAACAATTGGTGGGATGGCAATCAGGATTTGACGCAACTCAATGACGCCACCCCGGGGTACCTGCCGATCCGTGCGCGCGTCCATGCACTGACCACCAAGCTCGCAACGACCTCTTACCAAGTCAGCAGCCTCGATCCGCGTGCGGCGAACGAGGCGGTTTACGGCGCCATTCCGGTTGAGGATCAGTGGCTCACCCCTGTGCGCTTCTGCGGCGCCATGGGACCGAACAACAACTGGGCCAAGGGCTGGACCACCATTGATTCATTGGGGCTTATGCCTGCCGCGCCTGGCGGCGACGTCGTGGTCGGCGGGTCAGTCTCCGCGCCGCTGACAGGGACCACCAGCTATATCACCAACAACATCACGACGACCGTGACCAACGGCGTGAACGGGATTGTCTATGCGCCCAATGGCGGAACACCCATCGCGGGCACCTCGCTCACACCGGTGGCGGGTATCAGTATCAGCCCCGTGGTGACCTATACCATCACGCAGCTCGGCGTCTATCAGTTGCAGACGACGGCCAGCCTCAGCCCCGCAAGCTGGACCGTGCTGAAGACCTTCACGGTTGCCTCGGTCCCCGTGACAGTGAATCTGACCGACATCACGGGAGCAACGCCTCCCAACGCCGGTGATTCAGCGTTCTTCAAGCTGATCAAGCAGTAAACGCGACGTGCAGTTGAAATGACAATTCCTGCGGTTGCGCAAGCGGCCGCAGGATGTTTTTTTGGACTCTGTTAGGAGAATATTATGTTTGGAAGAGTTTTCGGCAAGGGATATCCGATCGGTTTGGGAGTGCTCGCGTTGACTGTGTGGAGCGGAGGGTGTGCGCCGAAAAATGAAAAACAGGTAAATCGTGCGAATCCCAACTGGGAACTCGCCTGGAAAGCGGCGGACACGATTCCCAGCCCCCTTGACGCGGGCACGACAAAGGTGCGGATTTGCAACGCCGCCGCGCTGAGCGGGCAGCTCGAACAGCTCGAGAAGTGGAGCGCGATCGAGCAGGAGCGGTTGTGGGTCAAACTCGCCTGCGAAATCGAACAGGCTTATGCGGAGGCTATATACGGAAAAGCGGAGAAGCACGACTCGCTCATGCAGACGGTCGTCCGGGAGGCGAAAAAAATCGACGAGTGGGATCAGATCCACTTAACGAATCCGCTCTTGGTTGCGGTTGTCGCCGGGCGCTGGCAGAAGTCCCAGGATTTTCAGGCCATGAAACAGTGGATATCCGAAGACGAGATCAACCGGATGCCGGCGGCCACCCGTTTCTTTTGTGATTGGCTGACGTGTCTCCGGCAACGCGCGAAAGAGGACGCAAACAGGGTGCCGATCATGGAGCTGCTGATGGGAAAGCGTCTGAATTTTCCGGTCGTCGAGCGGCTCCGCCTGTGCGCGGATCTGGCGCCCCTTTTGAGAGGGACACCGTGGGATTCAACCGTCCAGCAGGAAATCGGGGAATTGGAGAAGACAACCTCCAAACCGGATTGCGAGACGCTTCTGGACTTCAGCCGGATTTATGCCGGGCTGGGTAAGAAAGAAAAGGCCGACGAGTTGATCAGCCGCGCGCAAGCCATGCTCGAGGCGAAGGATACGAAAGACTGCCTCGCCCCGTGGGCGATGCTGGCAGAGGCCAAGACGGCGGCGGGGCGAGGGCACGAGGAGATTGCCCAGGCCTTTGAGTTGGGTATCCAGCGGTCAAGCGACCGTCCCGGATATTTCAAGCCGGTTGCGGAAGCCTTGACCTACGCCCTGCGGGCACAACACGAAACGGTGGCGAGATAACGGTCTTCTAATTAATCTGGAAATCAGGAAAACAGGAAGGTTTTCCGCTGTTGGACGAACAGGGGAAAGACACTCAGCAAGTATTCCTCATACTCCTCCTCTTCATCTGCGCGTCACCGCTCTCTTCCTGATTTCCAGATTGAACAGAAAGACTTCGTGCCCTTCGTGGTGAAACAACTTGTTTATTAATTGCCGTTGTTTGTTTGAAGGCTAACACGCGGTCTAACAATATCGTAACCGAACGGACGTAAAACACTAACAGAATTCCCATATGCTTCTGACCAACCAGGAACAAAAAGAGCGTAAATGCCAATGAATGAGCCAAAGTGTTCTCATGTCAGCAGTCGGAACAGGTGCAGGGGGTTTGTGAGCGTCTGTCTAATCATTTTCGGCGTTCTGTGTAGCGCGGCGGGTGCGTGGGCACAGAACGGGGCGATCGGGGCTCTGCGCGTACGCATTGTTGACCAAGACTGGGACGTGCCGCTCGCCGGAGCGACGGTGCAAGTCGTGGAAGCGGAAAAGAGGATGGTGTCGGGCGAGGACGGCAACGTTCTGTTCGATGCCCTGCCTGGCGGAGCATACACCCTTGTTGTCAGCGCGCCCGGTTTCGAAAGGAAGGTTCTGAGTCAGGTCGTCGTGGTTGCGGGAGACGCCAAATCGGAAGAGGTCCGCCTGAACGGGGCGTTCACCGACATGGATGAGTTCGTGATTAAAGACCTTGAAATCACAACAGGCGCCTCCGAAGTCACACAGTTGAATATTCGCTCCCAAAGCAGCAGCCTGATGGACAACGTCGGGTCGGACATGATGTCCAAAGCGGGGGCCAGCACGGCCGCCGCCGCTTTGAAGATGGTCACGGGCGCATCCATTCAAGAGGGCAAATATGCGGTCATCCGCGGGCTGGGAGACCGGTACACCTCCACCTCGATCAACGGGATCAGGATGCCGAACGCCGACCGCGATAAGCGCGCGGTTTCGATGGATCAGATTCCGTCTGCCATGATCGAGAGCGTGCAGGTCTCCAAGACCTTCATGCCCGACCAGCAAGGTGACGCGACGGGCGGCATCAACATCAAGACCAAGGGGATGCCGGATAAGTTTGTGCTGCAAGCCAGCGTTTCCACCGAATACGACTCGAACGCGACCGGGAATGACCAGTTCAAATCGTATAAGGGCGGCGGAAATGATTTTGGGGGGATGCGTGGCTTGAATAAGCTGAATTTCTGGGATAAGAATACCGGAATCTATCCGCGAGGCGGAGAAGAAAAGACCAAAGACGGCATCATCTCTGCCGATAAGCAGTTCAGCACCGAGATCAAGAATAGCACGCCGCCGCCGAACACCGGATTCAAATTTGCCGTGGGCGACCTTGTTGAGGCTAACGACTGGAAATACGGCGGACTCTTACTGGGCTCATACAGCCAAAAGTACAAGTATCGGGACGGCGTCCAGAATTACTTGTATAAGACGGAGGAGGTCAAAAACTTCAAACTGGACCCGACGCAAAAACAGACGGTTGAGACCTCCCAGGATGAACAGTTGTGGAGTGCAGGTCTCACACTTGGCGCGAAAAACGAGAATAACAACCTCCGGTTCACCACGCTGTATACCCATCAGGCAAAGGATACCGTGGAACTCCGCTACAGGCCCTCCAACTCAAGCACGAATGTGTCGGGGGTTGACAATGTCGTGGTAGGGACGACTCCCGGACGGCCGCCGAAACCGATCCTCTATCCCAAACAGATCCGCTCGGAGGCGCAGACAACCCGCGACTTCAATGTGATCGAACAGTATACGGAAAACGCGAACGGGATCGTTCAGCTTGAGGGGGAGCATAAGTTTTCGGCGCTGAACGACAGCGTGCTGGATTGGAGCGGATCGTATAACATGGCTGAAAGCATCGAGCCTGACCGGCGTCAACTGGGAGGGAATTATGTCAAAAAGGACAGTCTGGTATCTAACAACAGTGCAACGTATCCAAACCCGCCGGTTTGGAGCGCACCGACTGTCGTTGGAAGTACGAACTACATGACCACCGGTGTTCAACGCCGGTGGCAGGACACGCGTGAGGATGATGTGCAATGGCAAGTCAATTACAAGCAGCCCTGCGAAGTGGCCGAAGGCTGGGCCGGCTGGTTCAAGTCCGGTTTCTTCACAGATCTCGTTAAGCGGACGTACCGGAACCGCATCTACAATTCCGCCGGGGGGACGATCCCCGCCAAAAACGATGGCGATTTCAGCGGTTTCTCAGAGGCCCTCGACAATATGTCTTTGGGGAGCATTTCCTCAGAAAGTACGGAATACGATGGAGATCAGGAGATTGCCGCCTGGTACTTGATGGGCCGGGCGCCGCTTCCCGAATGGATCGATCTTGTGGGCGGCGCGCGTGTCGAGAGCACAACAATTAATACAAAGGTGTTTCCGGCTGCCGGCACGGGCAATGGCGCTTTTTATATATATGAAAAAGTGACGGAAGCGATGATTAAAAAATATCCCGGCGCTTATAACGAAAACCAATTGGGATTGATCGCCCGGAATTCGGCTGAGCCAGGGGATGGCGACGCCACCATTGATCAGGTGGATGTGTTGCCTGCAATTGCGGTGAATCTGAAGCCGGTCGAGGAGATTTCACTGCGGTTGGCATACTCCGAGACCATCGCCCGTCCGATGTTCAAGGAGATCACCCCGGTCAAATATATGGATTACGACGCTTCGCGGGTCTTTCTGGGGAATCCTGATCTGACGATGTCCTCCCTTAAGAACTATGATGCCCGTCTGGAATGGCGACCCGACAAAAAGAAGCCGGATGTGGTGGCAGGCAGTGTTTTCTACAAGACGATCAAGGACCCGATCCAATATTCCGTGCTGTCAACAATCAGTCCTGACGTCGATTACATCTATCCCGAGAATTATGGCGATGCGGAAATTAAAGGGCTTGAGCTTGAAGCCCGCAAAGGCCTCGGAGGGCTCAGTCACTACTTAGAAGAGGTGTCCCTTGGCGGGAACATGACCCTGCAAGACTCCGCAGTGCAATACCGTGACGACATCAGGAAGCAACTGTTGGACGCCGGCATTAAAAATAAAACACGGCCCATGGACGGGCAGTCGGACATTCTTGCGAACATCAATTTCGTCTTTGAAAACGAGTCCACGGGCTTGAACGCGGGGCTGTTCTACAACTGGCGCGGAGAGACGTATGCCGCCGGCGATACGGCTTCCCCCGGCACCTATTTCCCCGCCATCGTGGAGAATCCGATCGGGACCTTGGATTTCATCATCGGATACAAATTCAGGCGTAACGAAAACAAGTATTCGCCGACCTGGCGGCTCGGCCTGGAGTTCAAGAATCTGTTGGATCCGGCGATTGAAACCGTTTACCGCACGCCCTATGCGGATTTCCCGCGGACCTCTTACACGATGGGCAGAATCTACGGGTTGTCTTTGGGCTGTAGTTGGTAACGGGTCATGTTGAAACGGGCGGTGGGACCAGCCGCCAAGTCATTGAGGAAAAAGAATGAGACAGAAATGGGTGATCGTCACGTTGATGCTCGTGGCAGGTATCGCAACGGCGCAGGAGGAACTGGAGCTGGCCAAGCTGAACCTTGAGAAACTGCTGGAGACGAAGCGGCTGATTTCGCAGGAGCAGAAGGACTGGCGGCTCGGGAGGGAACTGCTCGCTGACCGCGCAAGCGTTTTGGAGAAGGATCTCGCGGCGCTGAAGGCCAAGACCGCGCTGACGACCAATGAAACCGCCGCGCTGGACCTCAAGTTCGCCGAGCTGCGGGCGCAGAGCGAGCAGCTCAACGCCGCCGTGGCGCGCATGCGGGAGGCGGTGTCGGGACTCGAGACGCGGCTGCCCCAGTTGCTGGCCCGCACGCCTGACCCGGTGCGCGAGCGCGTGAAGCCGCTGGTCCAGCGCCTGCCGCAGAATCCGGCTGACACCAAGACCAGCATGCCGGAGCGGTTCCAGAACGTCATCGGCATCCTGAACGAGATCGGCAAGGCCAACGGCGAGATCACGGTGTCCACCGAGATCCGCACGCTGGGCGACGGCCGCCCGACGGAGGTGAAGACGCTCTACATCGGCATGGGGCAGGCCTACTACGTGAGCGCCAAGGGCGAGGCCGGGATCGGCCGGCCTTCCGCCACCAACGGCTGGGAGTGGCTGCCCGCGAACGAGCTCGCCACGCGCGTGACCGACGCCATGCAGATCATGCAGAACAAGGCCACGGCGCGGTTCGTCCCGCTACCCGTGAAGATTCAGTAACCGACACCCGACACCCGTGGCCAGAATTTGCCGTTAAGGAAGAAAGAGAAAAACCATGAAGATTCGCAACACGTTTGAGAAGTCCCTGATCGCCTCGGCCGGTCTGCTGTGGCTGTGCGCGGGCAACGCGCACGCCGAAGAGCCGCCCGCCGCCCCCGCCACACCCTCCATGGCGACGGCGGCCGACTCCATCATGAAGGAGATCCAGTCCAGCTCGAAGGATCTTTCCTCGTTGCGCGAGACGATCACCAACGAGAAGATCCCGCTGACCAAACGGATTGGACAGCTCGAAGACGAACTCGGTGAAGCCCGCCGCGAGTACGACAAGACCCGCCGCGCCGTGGACGCCCGCAACCTGGAGCTGAACAGCCTCAAGACGGAGGGTAAGCTGCGGCAGGACGAGGTGAGCTACGTCACAAGCCTGCTGGACGAATATGCCCGCTCCTTCGAGGGCCGCGTACACACGAGCGAAGTGGAGCGCTACAAAGCGGTCGTGGAGACGGCGCTGCTCGCGCCTCAGAACAAGGATCTCGACCCGGCCCAGAAGTTCGACCGGCAGCTCGCCCTGGTCGAGACCTCCGCCACCCGCCTCGGGGGCCTGATCGGCGGCATGCGGTTCGAAGGCACCGCGGTGGATGCGCAAGGGACCGTGGATCAGGGCCGCTTCGCGCTGGTCGGGCCGGTGGCGCTGTTCGCTTCCACCGACGGGCAGACAGCCGGACTGGCGCTGCCGAGAAGCGGTTCAACCAAGCCGGCCGTGCATGCGTTCGAGGAGAAGGGCGCGACCGAGAGCCTCGCCAGCCTGGTCTCCTCGGGAACGGGCGACTTGCCGCTGGACCCGACCCTGGGCGGCGCGCTCAAGGCGCTGATCGCGAAGGGCAACCTGTGGGGTTACTTCAAGAAGGGCGGGCCGATCATGTGGCCGCTGCTGGCGCTTGCCGTGCTGGCGCTGACCGTGATCTTCGAGCGGCTGATGTTCCTTGCCCTGGAGAAGGGCCGGCGCAGCCATCGGACCATCCGGGCGATCATGGGCGCGCTGGAGAAAGGCGACCCCGAAGGAGCCATCCTCGCCGGCGAGAAATCCAAGGATTTCGTGGCCCGCGCCGTGACGTACGCCCTGCGGCACCGCAAGAAGTCGCTTTCCGACGCGCTCATGCGTTCCTCGGCGCAGGAGATGGTGCGCTACACGCGCGGCATCGCCCTGATGGACACGGTCGTCACCATGTCGCCGCTGCTGGGCCTGCTCGGCACGGTGACCGGCATGATCTCGGCGTTCGGCATGCTGGGCGGGTCGGAGCTGAGCGCGCCGACCGCCATCACCGGCGGCATCGCCGAAGCGCTGATCGCCACGACCTTCGGCCTCGGCATCGCCGTGACCGCTCTGATCCCGCTCAACTTCCTGCACTCCAAGTGCGAAAAGGCCCGTCATGAGATCGAGGACGCCATGAGCCACCTTGAGCTGTTGATGAAGCCCATCATGGATAAGGAACTCGCGCAGCAAAAGGTTCTGCCGTACGACGCGGATGAACCGGAAGGAGACGCATGAGAGTTAAAGCGTATCAGTTCAAGAAGGCCCGCATCGAGATCGTTCCCCTGATCGACGTCATCTTCTTTCTGCTGGCGACGTTCGTGATGGTGTCGCTCTCGATGACCAAGAATCAGGGCGTGCAGGTGCAGCTGCCCAGCGCCAGCACGGCCGAGAAGATCGAGGACCGCGAGAGCGCGGCAACCCTGACGGTGACCCAGAGCGGCGAGATCTTCTTCAACAAAGACAAGGTCAGCATGGCGCAACTGCCGTTCAAGCTGCAGACCTACAAGGCCGCCTCGAAAGATCCCAAGGTGGTCGTGAGCGCTGAAGCCAAGGCCGATTTCAAGAACGTCGTGGCGGTGCTGGACGAGGCTCGCAAGGTGGGCATTCTTAAAGTGGGGATCTCGACGGAGAAGAAATGAAAGGCATGCAGATAGCATCCTTCCTGCTGGCCGTGATGGTGTTGCTCGGCTTCCTGCTGTTCGGCGGGCTGCTGCTCTTTCCGCAGCACGGCGCCGGGAAGAAGACCCTGCTGGACGTTTCCATCGAGGAGGAGGCCAAGCCCGACAAGCCGGAGGAGGAGAAGCCCAAAGAGATCGAGACCGAGAAACAGCCGGTCCCCGAGAAGGCTCCCGAACTCAAGGAGGCCCCGGCGCCGCTCGATCTGGCGCAGCTCGAACTCGCGCTCAACCCGAGCTTGGGCGACGGCGGCGGCAGCGATTTCCTGAGCCGGGCGCCGGCCGTGCTGTCGGGACATGCGGCGGCCGCCGCAGACGCGGCCACGGAGCAGATTTTCGCGCTGGCGGACCTGGACCAGGCGCCCCGGGTGGTCTTTCAGCCCGCGCCGGAATACCCGGCCGCGCTGCGGAAGCAGAAGCTCGACGGCACGGTGCATGTCCTGTTCATGGTGGACCGGACGGGACGCGTGGACAGCCCCATCGTGCAGAAGTCCACGAATCCGGCTTTCGAGGCGGCGGCGCTGCAGGCGGTCAAGCGCTGGCGCTTCGAGCCGGGCAAGCGCAACGGCGAGCCGGTCGTCTTCAGGATGCGGGTTCCAATCACATTCAAGAAATAGGTGAAAATCATGCGAGACGGAAAAACACTGTGCGTGCTGGCGCTTCTGGCCTTGGTGGCCGCAGGCGCACGCGCTGAGACGAACGAGACGGTGGAGTTGGCGCTGTGGAGCGATCCTGAATTCCTGAGGCAGTTTCTTGGAACCTATGGCGTGCGGTCGGAAATCGAGCCGCGGGTGACTCCCGAAGAGCGGCTGGAGTTCGAGCAGGTCGCCAAGCTGATGGTCACTCCGGTTGGCGCCGACAAGGCTCTCGCCCTGTTGGAAAAGAGCGTCGCGAAAGCGGTCGACAAGAAAGGGGTGTCACGCTCCTCCGCCTTGTACGACTTCACGATCGGCAGCATCTATTTCCAGCAGGACAACCTCGGCGCGGCGGCCGAATGGTACGATAAAGCCGTTGATAAACTTCCCTCCTTCCTCCGCGCTCAGAAGAATCTGGGGCTGGTCTACGTCCGCAGCAACGCGTTCGACCGGGCCATCGGGCCGCTGACGCGCGCCATCGACCTCGGCGCGGCCGACGGGCTGACCTTCGGCCTGCTGGCCCACTCCTATGTCATGACCGAACAGTTCGTGGCCGCCGAGAGCGCCTACCGTCAGGCGATGATGCTTCAGCCGGAATCGACCGACTGGAAAAGCGGGCTGGCGCGCTGTCTGTTCAAGGAGCGGAAGTTCGAGGAGGCGGCGGCGCTGTGCGGCGACATGATCCGGCGGGAACCGGCGCGTGCCGACCTCTGGCTGCTCCAGGCCAACGCCTGGCTGAGTCTCAAGCAGCCGCTCAAGGCGGCCGAGAATTACGAACTGCTCGACCGGGCGGGTTTGGCCAGCGTGGCGTGCCTGAACACGCTCGGCGACATCTACGTCAACGAGAACGTGCCTGAAATGGCGGTCTCCGCCTACCAGCGCGCGCTGGCCAAAGAGGGCGCGAGCGCCGATCCGGCGGTAGCCCTGCGCAACGCCGAGGTGCTGGTGGCCCGGAGCGCCTACGCCGAAGCCGGAGGTCTCTTGGCCCGCGTGAAAGAGGTGTGCGGCACGAAGCTGGGCACAGCGGAGAAGAAGCGCGTGCTCAAACTCGAGGCGCGCATTGCCGCGGCCTCGGGCCAGGCCGGCGCGGAGCAGGCCAAGCTGCTGGAAGACATTGTGGCGCTCGACCCGCTGGACGGCGAAGCGCTGATTCTGCTGGCCCAGCACTACGCGGCCAACGGGGCTCCGGACAAAGCCTGCTTCCTGTGCGAACGCGCCGCCGGGCTCGAAAAATACGAGGCCGAGGCGAAACTGCGCCACGGCCAGATTCTGGTCAAGGGCGGCAAGTTCCAAGAGGCGTTGCCGCTGCTCAAACGCGCGCTGGAACTCAAGCCGCGCGATGACGTTCAGCGGTATGTCGAGCAAGTGGAGCGGGCCGCGCGGGCACGGAACTGAAGCGCGGCAATTCTCAAAATACAGATAACTCACATCTCCCAAACACGCCCGGAATGATGCTCGCGCATCATGAAACCGATTCAAAAAAGGATTCGGGATTACGGGCTATGAAGATCTTGCAGAAACTGAGGCAACGGCTGTCGAGGAAGGGTGCCCCTAACGGGGAACCTTCAACAGAAGGGGTGAACGCGTGGAAGGACGTTGACGAGGAACGTCCGGTTCTGCCAAAACCCCCGCCGAAAAGGCCCTCACACTATATCCCGCCGCCCAGAAGGTAGGCGCGTGGGTAACGTTTTGAACGGTTAAGGTTACGATTACGAACATTCGCATCCCTCTTAATCTTGATCGTATCTGTTTGAAGTTATCGACAAGCACGCCGCCCGCGGAGCGGGAATAAACGTTACGGGTAACTCGGGTAGGGCGGTTTCCCCGAAACCGCCGCGGACGCCTCGGGGAGGCGTCCCTACCGTTAAAGTTATAGAGGAGAACAATCGTTCGAGTCAGACGGGTTAAAGGTTTTATCGGCGGCATTCTTACAGAAATCTTATGGAATCGACATGGTCGCCTGACATGAGTGTGGATAATATGCGGTGTTGAAAACGATTTAGGCCGGCCGAAGAATGGATTTTCACGTCCTTTTCCAACGTTCTTCAAGGTGCGCCGGGTGGCGTGTCTGCCGGTCGTTTTTTCGGGGGGGGCAGTCTGCGAAAGCGGACTGCCCCTTTTTGGTTATGTCGGACACGTTCAAGCACTGGAGTGAAACGATATAAACGCCTCTCGTCGCTGAAGCCGTATTTCGCCATTGCGGTTTTATTGTGAAGCCTTCGACATTGGACATTCCTTTAAGACAAAGGCCCTGTTCGACCAGACCATATATCAACCGACCGCCGACCAAAGCCCGCTAAAAGCAAAGCGGATGCGGGCAGGGCGGACTTAGCTATTTGAGGCGAAACCGCCGTCCGCCGCAGGCGACAAAAAGCTCGTCGGCATCGCCCGCCTGCCGGAGCGTCCTCCGCCCGTATCAGACGGGGACGCCTGTCTCGAGCAATACGGCCAGATCCCGCAGCACACTCACTTCACTGGGACCTTCGGCGATGATCTTCAGCAGCGTGCCCGCCGCCGCGCCGAGTAACAACAGTTCCATCACGGAACAGGCGTTCACACGCCGGACACGGCCCGTGCCCTCCTTGCAAAGGATATGCACGGCTCCGCCCCACTGCGCGACTGTTTTGGCCACCAGCATGGCGATGCGCAGGTGCAACCCCTCTTCACACTGAACGGTGACAGTTTTGATTTTCATGTTTTCTCCAATAGGCTAAGCAGATTTTATCGGGCTCGTTGGTTATGTATAACCGCGCTTTGTAAAGAACAGATGAGTTTTTCTGGCAATTTTCAATGAGCCCTGTCAGCTTTGCGTTGTGACCAAGTTGAGAAACACGTTGGTGATGATGACCTTCATGTCCGCCGTTTTCTTTCGGAAATAGAGTTCAACGCCAGGCATGTAGCGCAGGATAACCCGCACAATTGCACCATGCGGCCACACATGCACGTCCGTAGTATAATTCAGCACGTCCGACGCGGACTTCTCATCGCGTTGCACGGTCATGTATATCAGTGATTCAAAGGGGCCGAAGTTTCTTTCGCCCGAAACATAAAAGGCGCACCGGAACCACGTGTTCGTGTCAGTCGCACGCCACAGCTCGCGAATATCGCAGCGCTCGTCGTATTTGTTAACGTAGTAGTAGCGGCCTGCGCCTGCCGATTTAACCTCGAACTCCGGTTTTGTCCCCTTGGGCAGTTGGGTGGCATACGCCTGTTGGACTTTCTCCAGAAGATTCGACGACTGCAGGATCGCTCCTGCCCGCGTGAAAGACCCCGTGATACACCCTGCGACCGGAATCCGCAGCGTATTGTTTTTTAACAGCCGCGCCTCATCCGCATCGGCCACAGTCTGCCGAGGCACCTCTGCGCCTCTCGCAATCGCAAGGAAAGCGCACACCAACACTTGGCACACTTTGCACATGCGCGAAAGGTTATCGTCTCAGGGTGAGGATTTAATGAGAGCGGCCGATTCCCCATCTCTAAGCGGCTATCGCAAAGCACTCAGAAGAGAGTTGTTCCTCTCTCATTCGGGCCGCACGTTGATGGCCCTCGTGATGACCGTCTTGTGCACATTCTCCAGCACGCACAAGCCGGACTCTTCGACCCACGCCCTCACGTCCCAATCGGTTTCAGCAGGAAGCTCGTTGATCACTTCAATCTGGCACCAAGGTATAGTCCGCACAGCCTTCTCTCCCTCCACAATGCCGCCGACATTGCGGTTTGGAACGAGACACGCCTTCTTGGTTCCAACTCCGTGCCCGAAGTGATACGTCTTGCAGAGCAGGGTGAGATAATGCGGGGTTTCATGTATCACATCGCCTACCGCCACGTGATTATGCGCGGTGGGGTAATATTTGACCCACCGGATGCGTACGACTTTTCCAGACAACATGTGAAACTCTCCTTTTGCTGCTTTTGCCTCTTAAATTAACAACTCTTTGTGAGGCGCTTGTTTCTGTCCTGCAAGTTATTCGGTCAGGCGTGAGCGACGTGGCTTTTCAATCAATACCTAACAGACCCGTAACCCCCTGCTCGTAAAATCGTATTGATGCGATGCGAAGATCTCCGGCGTGGACACCTCGCAACGTAACATTGCTCTCGCCACAGCAAGCGCTGTGGAACAAATTGATTTGCTCGCTTCGAAACAATGGCCGTCTCATCTCATACAGCACCCGGGGTCGGGACCTCCCGGCCCCGGGTTTTATTGGCAAGCTCCACAAGGCGCTTCAAAGGCGGGGAGGATTCCCCCGCCTAGAATGATCAGGCCTGCTTTTCGTCTTCCTTCTGCCATTTCTTTTCCAGTTTTTTGAGCACTTTAGAAAAGGTTTTTTCGGTGTATTCGTCGCCTTGTTTTTTTGCAGAATCGATTTGCGCCGTCAACACGTCTCGTATTGCCCCCCGGCATTTTCTAAAGTCAGGTCCCTTTTTCAGCGGCTTTGTGGCAGGCCTTTTGTCTTCTTTCTTCGCGGTCATCCTCGATCCTCCTTCCGGCTCGAACACTACGAACCGTTACTTTTCTTAGTGTATGCCTACATCAGAGTCATGGGAAGAAAGAACTTACGATTACGATTTTACTGGCGTTGACGTCAAGGTAAGACTAAAATTCCGCGCAAATTTGACGCGTCACCCTGTTTTCGTCCAGTGAAAGGATGTTGGTCATGGCAAACGTTCCCGTGAATCGTGAAACCGTTTTGGAGTTCCATAAAGGCGGCAAGATCGGTGTCCGTCTGGTGAAGCCGCTGAAAACCCAGAACGATCTTTGTTTGGCATACACGCCGGGCGTGGCGCACGCGGTGAAGGAGATCGCCGCGAAGCCGGAGACGGTGTTCGACTATACCGCGAAGCGCAGCCTCGTGGCCGTGGTGTCGGACGGCACGGCCATCCTCGGGCTCGGCGATCTCGGCGCGGCCGCGAGCATCCCGGTGATGGAAGGCAAGGCGGTTCTCTTCAAGGCCTTCGGCGACGTGGACGCCTGGCCGGTCCCGGTGAACCACTGCCGCAAGGGCGGCGAGAACACCGGCAAGACCGATCCGCAGCGGGTGATCGATGTCGTGCTGGCGCTCGCGCCGATGTACGGCGGCATCAACCTCGAAGACATCGCGGCCCCGGCCTGCTTCGAAATCGAGGACAAGCTGGACGCCCTGCTGGACATCCCGGTGTTCCACGATGACCAGTGGGGCACGGCCGTGATCACGCTGGCGGGCCTGATGAACTACTCCCGCCTGTGCGGCCGCCCGCTGGACGAGATCCGCGTGGTCATGAACGGCGCGGGCGCGGCGGGCATCCGCATCGCCGATATGTGCAAGGCGGCGGGCGTGCAGGACCTGATCATGTGCGACACCAAGGGCGTGATCCACACCGGACGGACCGACCTGACCGACCACAAGCGGCGTCACGCTTCGGCGACGGCGGCGCGCACGCTGCAAGAGGCTTTGAAGGGCGCGCACGTCTTCGTCGGCGTGTCGGCGGCCGACTGCGTGACGGCCGACGACGTGCGCGGCATGGGGGATTACCCGGCCATCTTCGCGATGTCCAACCCCGACCCCGAGATCCGGCCGGACATTGTGGCTGAGGTCATGGGGTCGAGGCCTTACGTGATGGCCACGGGCCGTTCGGACTACCCCAATCAGGTCAACAATGTGCTCGGCTTTCCCTTCCTGTTCCGCGGCGCTCTCGACGTGCATGCCCGCACGATCAACACCGCGATGAAGGTGGCCGCGTCCGAAGCCTTGGCGGCGTTGGCGCGCGAGCCGGTTCCTGCGGAGGTTCAGGCGCTGTATCCGCAGGAGAAGCTGGCTTTCGGCAACGGGTACATCATCCCGAAGCCCTTCGACCGGCGGCTCTTCGTCGAGATCTCCTATGCGGTGGCGAAGGCGGCGGTGGAGTCCGGCGCGGCTCCCGCCGCGGACCTTGCGGCCTTGAAGGCCAGCCTGGTCGCGCGCAACGCGGCACGTTGCTGTTAGGTCGCCTGACGCTCGAACGCGCAGGCGAAGGCGCCGTCGGTCTGCGAGCGCATGGGGAGGCGCTCCTCCACCGCCACGCACGCCAGCTCGGGATGGGCCTTGCGCAGGGCGGTGATCTGCTGACGGTTCTCTTCCTGCTCCAGGCTGCAGGTCGAATAGACGAGCCGTCCGCCGGGCGCGAGCAGCGCGAGGGCGTTCTCCAGCATGACCGCCTGCGTGGCGGCCAGCTTTTTCATGCGCTTGGCGGTCCAGCGCCAGCGGGCGTCCGGCCGGCGGCGCAAGACGCCGCTGTTCGAGCAGGGCGCGTCGAGCAGGATGCGGTCGAAAAGGCCGAACGGCGCCAGCGCGGCGGCAGGGTTCTCCGCGAGGTCGCCTTGCTGCACCGTGACCCACGTCTGCCGCGTGCGTGCGAGGTTGGCGCGGACGGTCTCCAGCCGGTCTTCGTAAAGGTCGAGCGCCACCAGCCGATGGCCGTCCGAAGCGGGCGGCCCCATGCGCCACGCGATCTGGACGGTCTTGCCGCCGGGCGCGGCGCAGGCGTCGAGCACGTTGAGACCGGGCTTCACAGCGAGCAGGTCGATGCAGATTGCGGTGGCGGGGTCCTGCACGATGAAGGCCCCGTCGGCGTAACCGGGGGCCTCCTCCACGCGCGTGCCGCGGGGCAGCGGAACGAACGGAGCGGGCGCGCCGGGCGGATAGGCGAGAAACGTTTCGGCAGGCGTGTTGTTCCACTCGCAGAGCGCGAGCGTTTCAGCTTCGCCGAAGCGTTCGAGCCAGCGGGTGATCAGCGCGTCCGGATGCGAGGTGCGGATGC